>JAFRDL010000001.1 GCA_017411265.1 Oscillospiraceae bacterium
CCGGAGGATATAAACACGTGCCGGACGGCCGGAGGATGCGGGGCGGCGCTCCTGGCCACGGCCCACGCGGGGAGCGAGCGGGACTGGGAAAAAAAGCCTTTTTTCCGCGCGCTTGCCGAGGAAAAGGTATTCGAAAGGCTGATCTGGATCGCTGCGGATCCCGACGGACGGTCGTACCGGGAGGTCCGGCTGTGACGCGGCTGGCCGGGGCCGCGCTCGTGATCCTCACGGGCGGCTGGATCGGCTTGTCCGCGGCCGGGGAACTGGGGAGAAGGGTGGCGGTCTCCCGCCGGCTTCGCGGGTGTGTGGAGAGGATGCGCACGGAAATCTGCATCCGCCGGATCTCCCTGCCGGAAACGCTGGAGATCGTGAGAAGCCTCTACCCGGAGATGTTTACCGCTCCGGAGGAGGGGAGAGGCATCTATTACCGATCCTTCTCGGAGGTCTGGGACGGGTATATCCGCGCCATGGGCCTTCCGGCGGCGGAGGAGGAGACGATGCGCCGCCTGGGGGGATCTCTGGCCGGCGGCGACGACCCGGAGCGGGCCTTCGCGGCGGCGACCCGCGAACTGGAGGAGGAGCACGCCTCTCTGTGCGCTTGGCAGACGGAGCATGCCAGACTGTATGCGGCCCTTGGCTTTGCCGGCGGGAGTCTGGCGGCGATACTGATGCTGTAGGCCTTTACATTTTCCCGTTTCCGTGGCAGAATGTGGCGCGGGTGAATGATTTGAAGAAAAAGATCTTGTTTTTTGATGTGGACGGCACCATCGTCACCGGGGACCATGTGATCCCGGCCAGCGCCCGGAGGGCCCTCGCGGAGGCCATCGACGCCGGCCACATCCTGTTCGTGAATACGGGACGGCCCTATCTCCATGTGGAGCCGCAGATCAAGGCGCTGCCCATGAGCGGATTCATCTGCTCTCTGGGCGGGCATATCCTGTTCCATGGAGAGGACCTGTTCCATTTCTCCTTTTCTCCGGAGGAGAGCCGCGGGATCCGGGACGCCGGATACGCCTGCGGCATGGACATCCTCTTCGAATCGGAGTCGGGGGTGTGGTTTGACCGGCGCTGCCGGAACGGGCACGGGAAAAGAGAGTTCGCCTGGCTGCGGAGCATCGGTGTTCCCGCCTTTGACGATACCTTCCGGGAGGAGTTCGCCTTCGACAAGTTCGTCTGCTGGCCGGGGGAGAACGCCGATCCGGACCGGTTCCAGTCCTTGTTCCGGGAGAGGCTGACCTTCATTCCCCGGGAGGATTCCATGCGGGAGGTGGTTTTGCGCGGACTGTCCAAGGCAGACGGCATGCTGATGGCGATGGAGCGTCTGGGGATCCCCCGGGAAGATACCTTCGCTTTCGGGGACGGGGCCAACGATCTTCCCATGCTCCGAACGGCGGGGACCTCCGTCCTGATGGGCAACGCCCCGGAAGAGCTTTGGTGCGAGGCGGATTATATCGCCCCGGCCGTCTGGGAGGACGGCCTGTACCATGCCATGGACCATTTCGGCCTTTTGAAATAAGAAAACGATCTCTTCGCTCCCGGGTCTCCAGGACCCGGGAGTTTTTGCATGTCCGTGTCTCCGGACACATAGGATAAGAGGGACAACCATACCGGGGAGAGACGCAAATGGATGTGGATCTGATATTCAAGATCGCCGCGGTGGGGATCCTGGTGGCGGTGCTGAACATCCTTCTGACCCGTTCCGGACGGGAGGATCAGGCGCTGATGACCAGCATCGCGGGGCTGGTGGTGGTGCTCGTGATCGTGGTGCAGGAGATCAGCGATCTGTTCGATCTGATCCGGGATCTGTTCGGGTTTTGATGGATGGAGATCGTGAGCCGTGCCGCGGCCTGCGCGGTGATCGGAAGCATACTGGCGCTGCTGCTGCGAAAGCATACGCCGGAGCTCTCCCTGACGACTACGCTGATCACCGGGATGGTGATCGTCTGGATCTCCTCCTCCGTGTGCATCCGCATCGCGGAGAGCCTCCGGGACGTGGCCCATCGGAGCGGGGTGGAGGCGGTGTATCTCGCCCCGGTGCTGAAATGCATCGGGATCGGTATGGTTTCCCACATGGCCGCCCAGATCTGCCGGGACGCCGGACAGGGGAGCGCGGCCTCGGCCGTGGAGCTCTGCGCCGGACTCTGCGCGCTGTATACGGCGCTTCCTCTTATCGAATCCCTGCTTGCCGTGGTGGAAAGGCTGCTTTGAGCCTGTGCTTCCTTTTGGTATGTGTTCTCTTTCTCTCCGTGCCGGCACGGGCGGCGGAGCTGGACAGCCTTCTGGATACGGGAGCCCTGACGGGGGAGCTCCCGGCGTCGGCGGGGGAGTTCATTCCCGGCGCATCTCCGGGGAAGCTGCCGGATAAAGGCGTTTTCCGGACCGCGGCGGACAAAGTCGGGGAGATGGCGGCGAAGGAGTGGGCTTCCGTGAGCCGCACGGCGGGGATCCTGCTGCTCGTTTGCCTTTTTTACTCCATCTCCCGCTCCGCGGACGCCGACGGCAGGGTCTCCCGGTATGTGACCATCGCCGGCGTGGCCGCGGTGGGGGCGGCGTCCATGGCGGACCTGGATTCCTATCTGCAGACGGGGCTTCGCTCCTTGCAGGAGCTCTCCGACTATTCCCGGGTGCTGCTGCCGGTGCTGACAACGGCGGCCTCCGCCTCCGGCTCGGTAACGGCGGCCGGGGCCAAGTACGCGGCCACGGCGCTGGCCATGGACGTGCTGCTCTCCCTCTCCCGAAACGTGGCGCTCCCCCTCGCGGGCGGGTACGCCGCCCTGGCGCTGGCGGACGCCGCGGTGGGGAACGACGTGCTGAAGGCGGCGAAAAAGCTGATGAAATGGGCATGCGTCACCCTCGCCGCCGCCCTTGCCACCGGGTTTACCGCCTGGCTCTCCCTCACAGGCATCGCAGCGGGGGCCGCGGACACGCTGGCGGCCCGCATGACCAAGTCGACGCTGTCCGCGGCCCTTCCTGTTTTGGGGAGCATCCTGGCGGACGCGGCGGGATCTCTGACGGCGGCGGCCGGCATGCTGCGTTCCACGGTCGGCATTTTCGGACTGCTGGCCGTGCTGGGGATCTGTCTGGCGGGGATGATCCCCCTCGCGGTGCGTTATCTGGTCTATAAGCTCTCCGCCGCCGTCTGCTCCTGTCTGGCGGACCGGAGGATGGGAGAACTCATCGGGGATCTGGGCGCCTGCTTCGGCTTGATCCTGGCGGTCAACGCCGCGGGGGGATTGATGATGTTCATCTCGGTGTATTCTCTCATGAGGACGGTGCTGCCATGACGTTTCTTCGAGCCTGGATCCTGGGACTGACCGGCGCCTCCATCCTCGCCGCGCTGGCCGGACAGCTGACGCCGGAGGGGCCGGTAAAAAAGGTCACCGGCCTCGTCTGCGGCGTGATGCTGGCGGGGGTCATGCTTTCTCCTCTGGTAAGGGCGGACAGGGAGATCCTCTCCGACGCCCTGTCTGATTACCGGCAGACAGCGGAGGAGCTGACCGCGGACGTTGAGGCACGGGAGAATCGGCTGATCCGGACATTCATACAGGAGCAGTGCCGCGCATACATTTTGGACGAGGCACAACTCCTCGGGATCACCGATCTGTCCTGCACGGTGCGGGTGAAATGGAGGGATGAGAGCTGGGTGCCCTATGAAGTGTCGCTGATCACCGACGCCTCTGCCGAGGAGCGGCGGAGATTGGGAGATTATCTGGACGGGGAGCTTGGGATCCCGGAGGAAAGGCAGCATTGGAATGAAAAATGACAGCCGAGGTCTGACCGCCTTCCTGCGGAACAATCGCTGGGCGATCCTGCTGCTCCTGGCGGGGATGCTTCTCCTGCTTCTCCCGAAGCGGCAGATGGACAGCGGGGAGAAGGAGAGCGTCTTTACCCAGAACGAGGAGCGGCTGTCCGCGGTGCTGGGTTCCATGGACGGCGTGGGGGAGGTCTGTGTGCTGCTCTCCGGCGGCGTCGGACGGAACGAGGGGTTTACCGGGGCGGTGGTGGTATGCCGGGGGGCCGACGACCCGGCCGTCCGGCTCCGGATCGTGGAGACGGTCAGCGCCTTCACCGGTCTGGGGACCAATCGGATCGTTGTTCAAAAAATGATTTCATAGGAGGCAGAACATGAAGGAACTGAAAATGCGCCCCCAGTGGAAGAGGGGGATCCTCATCGCGGCGGTGCTGATGTTCGTCGGAGCGGCGGCCTGGCTGAACTGGTCCTACAACCAACGATGGGGCGAGGCCGATTCGGCCATGTCAGACGCGGAAGACGAGATGACCGCCGCCGTCAACGCCATGCTGGGCACGTCCAGAGAGGCGGCGGAGCCGGCGCTTTCCACGCCGGTCTCGGATTACTTTGCCAAGGCACGCCTGACCCGGCAGCAATCCCGGGATCAGGCACTCTCCCTGCTGGAGACCGCCGCCAGCGCGGAGACCGCCTCCCAGGAGGTGATCGACGCCGCCATGAACGAGATCACCGTGATGGCCGGGCAGTCCCTCCTGGAGAGCAAGATCGAAAACGAGCTTTTGGCCAAGAGCTTTGCCGACTGTGTGGTGTATCTCACGGACGACAGCTGCATGGTCGCGGTCCCAGCGCCGACGGAAGGGCTGGCGGAGACGGATGTTGCCCGGATCACGGACGCCGTCATGGCCAATTCCCAGCTGACGGCGGCGCAGATCAACGTGATCGAGGTCATGGATTACTGAAACAGGTTTTTCCCGGGTGCTCTGAAAATCTTTCGGAGTGCCCTCTTTCTTTTTCCGTCCACATGTGTTAAAATACCATTCAGTATATTGGGAGGTGAATAACCATGCCTGAAAACTATGTGACCAGCCAGACGGAGAAGGGCAATATCAGCGTATCGGAAGACGTGATCAACGTGATGGTCACCGCCGCCGTTTCGGAGATCGAGGGGGTCGCGGGACTGAACAGCGCCTCCAATACCGACATCGCCGAGATCCTCGGCATCCGCAACCCTTCCTCCCGGGGCATCAAGATCACCTCGGACAACGGAGAGGCCGTCATCGATATCGTCATCATGGTCCGCTACGGCTACGGCGTCACCGTGGTCGGAAAGAAGGTCCAGGAGCAGGTGGCGTCCAGCGTGGAGGCCATGACCGGGCTCAAGACCCGTGTGAACGTCCATGTGACGGGGATCGCGTTCGATAAAACCGATATGAAAGGCTAAGAATACGTCCATGACACGTACGACCGCACGGCAGCTCGCGGTTCAGCTGAGCTTTGCCGTCAGCGCCGGGAGCGATTTCGGCCCGGATGAGTTTTTCGACGAGGAATATTTTCGCGCCCTTCCGGAGGAGGATCTCCCCTTTGCCGAGATTCCCGACGAGAAGCAGAAAGAGTATATCCTTCGCCTTGTCAGCGGCGTCCGGGAGCACCAGTCCGAACTGGATGCGATCGTGGAGCGGTATGCGCAGGGGTGGAAGCTCTCCCGCATCTCCCGCACGGCGCTGGCGGTGCTTCGCTGCGCGCTGTATGAGATCCTGTATATGCCGGATATCCCCCCGGCGGCCTCCATCAACGAGGCGGTGGAGCTGGCCAAGGGCTACGACGAGCCGGAAACGGTGAGCTTTGTCAACGGCATATTGGGCAGCTTCATGCGCGACAGGGACCCTGTGCCGGAGACGGCGGAGCCGGATTGATGGAGCGCCGTCCCGTCACCGTCACCGAACTGAACGGGCAGGTCAAGACGCTGCTGGATTCCGATCCGCGGCTCGCGGACGTCCTGGTCCGGGTAGAGCTCTCCAACTACAAGATCTATTCCTCCGGACACCACTATTTCACGCTGAAGGACGCCGGATCTTCCCTCCGATGCGTCATGTTCCGGGGAGAGGCGTCCCGGCTCCGGTTCCGGCCGGACAACGGCATGGGCGTCACCTGTGCCGGCAGAGTGAGCGTCTATCCCAGGGACGGCGCCTATCAGCTCTATGTCGCTCAGATGCGGCCCGAGGGCGCGGGAGATTTGTACCTGGCCTACGAGCAGCTCAAGGCGCGGCTCCAGGAAGAGGGGCTTTTTGACCGGGAACATAAAAAACCAATCCCCGCCATGCCGGAGCGGATCGCGGTGATCACCTCCGGATCTGGTGCGGCGGTGCGCGACGTGATCCGCATCCTGGGCAAGCGATGGCCGCTGAGCCGGGTGATCGTTCTGCCCGTCCGGGTCCAGGGCACGGAGGCGCCCGCGGAGATCGTGGGGGCGATCCGGTACGCCAACCGGTACCGGGTGGCGGATCTCATCATCACGGGCCGGGGCGGCGGATCCATTGAGGATCTGTGGGCTTTCAACGACGAACGGGTGGCCCGGGCCATTTACGACTCGGAGATCCCGGTGATCTCGGCGGTGGGCCATGAGCCGGACGTGACCATCTCGGACTTCGTGGCGGACCTCCGGGCCGCCACACCTTCCAACGCGGCGGAGCTGGCCGTGCCGGACCGGCAGGACGTGGAGGATTCCCTGCTGCTGCTGGATCGCCGGGGCCGTCAGGTCATGGCAAAGAAACTGGAATCGGCCCGGTCCAGGCTGCAGGAGCTCTCGTCCCGTCCGGTGATGCGCAGCCCTCTCGCCCTTGTGGACCAGCGGCGGGAGGATCTGGACAGGCTCTCCCGGGATCTCCTGGGAGCGCAGGAGCGGATCCTGAGCGGAAAAAAACAGGAGTATGTGCGGCTGGCGGCCGCCCTGGATGCCATGAGTCCGCTGAAGGTGCTTTCCCGCGGGTTTTCCGTGACCATGGATCAAAACGGTCATATTCTCAGAGATGCTTCAGCGGTCGCTGTGGGCGACGCTGTGCATATAAAGATGGAACGCGGCGGTCTCGACTGCCGTGTGGAGCATCGAACGGGGGAAGAGACATGAAGAGAAAGACGCGGCGCCTGATCTGTCTGCTGTTGTCGGCAGTCCTGTGTCTTGCGCTGACCGCATGCGAAAAGAAGACCGAAACGCCTCCGGAGACGGTGGCCGCGGCGACGGCCATCCCCGCCGATACCGCGTCGTTCGCGCCCCAGACGGCCGCCGCGGCGGAGACGACCCCTGCGCCCACAGAGACGCCGGAATCCGCACAGGAATCCACACCGGAGCCCACCCCGGCGCCTGTCACGGTGACGCTCCAGTACGACGGTGCGCCTGTCACGGCCCTGGGGTTCCAGACGGCCACGGTATTCCAGCTTCATGCCGCCACCAGCGACGGCTCCTCCGGCGGTACCTGGACCTCCAGCGACGCCAGTGTCGCCAGTGTGGACGAAAACGGCGTGGTCACCTGCTGGAAGGCCGGTTCCCCCCGGATCACCTATACACAGGGCAACGCCAGCGCCTCCGTCACGCTGACCATCACCGAGCCCACCGTACGGATCTTTTTTGCCGGAGCGGAGAAGAACGATATCACCATCAACGGCATGTGGGGGTATGAGATCGATCTGGACGCCGTGGTGACTCCCGAGGGGACGCCCGTCACCTGGATCTCCGACGATTCCACGGTGGCCACCGTGACCGAGACCGGAAAGGTGATCGCCCGCGGGATGGGCACCACCACCATCCGGGCCAAATGCGGCACCGCGGAGGCTACCTGCATCGTGCGTATCACGGTCAATCCGCCCGTCAATCTGACGGCGGCTCCCGGCGTGGACGACACCACGCCCCGCATCGTGATCGTTTTCTGGGGCGTGCCCAACACGGACTTCACCCTGACCGTGGGCACCAAGGTCCAGATGAATTACATCCTCTACAACGTTCCGGGCGATCCCGCCGTCACCTGGTCCATTGAGGATCCGACTTTCGCCTCCGTGGATGCCAACGGCGTGGTCACCGGCCTCAAGCCCACCGCCCAGAAGGATCCCCTCCATCCCTACACCAAGCTTATTGCCACCTGCGGCGATCTCCGGTGCGAGTGCGTGGTGCGCGTCAGGGCGGAGGATATCAATGGCTGAGAAGACCGGCGCGGGGGAAACCCGAGATTCCATGAGCTTTGAAAACATGCTGCGGCGCCTGGAGGAGATCGTTCGGACGCTGGAACAGGGAGACGTGCCGCTGGACCGGTCGCTCGCCCTTTATTCGGAGGGAGCGGAACTGATCCGGCGCTGCACCAGAGAGCTGGATGAAGCGGAACAGACCGTGGTGAAGCTGCAGAAGGGACCGGACGGGAGCCCTGTGGAGCTCCCCTTTGACACGGAGATCGAATGATGGACTATTCCGAAGAATTCAATCGCCTCCGCGGCGTTGTCAACGACGCCCTGGAAGGGTGCTTCCACGAGGCCTGCGAACAGGGGGAGCTTCTGGAAGCCATGCGCTATTCCCTCCTGGCGGGAGGAAAGAGGATCCGGCCCATCCTCCTGCTTCAGTTTGCCGTCCAGTGCGGCGGGGACGAGGAAAAGGCCGTTCCTGCGGCCTGCGGCATCGAAATGCTGCACACCTACTCCCTGATCCATGACGACCTTCC
>JAFRDL010000087.1 GCA_017411265.1 Oscillospiraceae bacterium
CCCGCGCCCCTCGAATCCCGTCCTTGTCCCGGCATATACCAGGAGAGACGCCCCCCACCAGGGGGCGTCTCTCCGGGTACGCCGGACGGGATTCGAACCCACGACCTTTGGCTCCGGAGGCCAACACTCTATCCAGCTGAGCTACCGGCGCATATGCCGTCCTTTTCAGGCGGCCTTGCTATTATAGCAAAGCCGTCTGAAAAAGGCAAGGGGTTTTTTCGCGTGTTTTTTACTGGCCCAGATACTTTTTCTGCTCCTCGGAAAGGCTGTCGATGGCGATGCCCAGGGTCTCCAGCTTTTTCCGGGCGATGGCCTCGTCGATCTCCCGGGGGACCGTGACCACGCCGGGCTTCAGCTCGTCCCGGTGCTCCGCCAGATACCGGGCGCTCATGGCCTGGACGGCAAAGCTCATGTCCATGATCTCCGCGGGATGGCCGTCCCCGGAGGCCAGGTTCACCAGCCGTCCCTCGGCGATCACGTATACAGTCCTCCCGTTGGGCAGCACGTAGGCTTCGATGTTGTGCCGGGCCTCATAGTGCTCCGTCGCCATCTCCCGGAGAGCGGCCACGTTCACCTCCACGTCGAAGTGGCCCGCGTTGGAGAGGATGTCCCCGTCCTTCATCAGGGGGAAGTGCCGGGGCTGGATCACGTTGTCGCAGCCGGTAACGGTGACGAAAATGTCGCCTCGTTTGGCCGCCTCGTCCATGGGCAGGACGGTGAAGCCGTCCATGTGCGCCTCGATGGCCCGGATGGGGTCCACCTCGGTGACGATCACCCGGGCGCCCAGGCCGTGGGCCCGCATGGCCACGCCCTTGCCGCACCAGCCGTAGCCGCAGACTACCGCTTCCTTGCCCGCCACGATCAGGTTGGTGGTGCGCATGATGCCGTCCCACGCGCTCTGCCCGGTGCCGTAGCGGTTGTCGAACAGGTGCTTGCAATCAGCGTCGTTCACCAGCATCATGGGGAAGCGCAGCGTCCCCGCCCGGTCCATGGCTTTGAGCCGGAGGATACCGGTGGTGGTCTCCTCGCAGCCCCCGATGACCCCCGGGATCAGATGGGGGTATTTGGTGTGGATCCGGTGGACCAGATCGCCCCCGTCGTCGATGATCACGTTGGGACCGGCCTCCAGCACCGCGTCGATGGCGGCGTCGTATCCCGCCATGTCCACGCCGTGGCGGGCAAAGACGTGCATGCCTCCCGCGGCCAGGGCCGCGGCCACATCGTCCTGGGTGGAGAGGGGGTTGCTGCCGGTGACGTACATCTCCGCTCCGCCCATCTCCAGCACCCGGCACAGCCAGGCGGTCTTGGCCTCCAGGTGGACGGACAGGGCCACCCGCAGTCCCTTCAGCGGCTGCTGGACGCGGAAATCCTCCGCGATGGCCGCCAGCACGGGCATGTGGCAGGCCACCCAGCGGATCTTTTTCTCCCCGGACGGGGCCAGACGGATATCGGCAATATCATACATGGCAGAATACCTCCTTGTTTTTCAAGGGTATCTTACCATCCGCGCTCCCCTGCCGCAACCGTTTTTTACAAATTCTCCGGGGCGGCGGGGTGTATCATCCCATTATCCCCGCCATATGGACCGCCGCCCAGGCGATGGCCGCGGCCGCCGCGCCCGCGGCGGCGTACAGGCCGCCCCGGAGCCGGTCCAGCGCCGCGCTCCCCCGGCGATCCCGGGACCGGGCGAAGCTCCCCGCCGCCTGTCGGGCCTGGCGGAGGATGTCCTTATCCGTCAGTCCCTTCTCCCCCACGAAGTCCTCCCGGACGATGAAGATGGCCTTTTCAAAGATCTCCGGGTCCGGGGACGGTACCACCACGATCCTTCTGGAAACGCCCTTGACCACGCTGTTCCCTCCCTTGGCGGATCTGATTTCCTTTCTTTCCAAGGATACCCGCTTTGTCCCGGGCTTATTCCCCCGGGCATTCGGCTCCCGCCCGCTCATGCTCTCTCCTCCACCCGCACAGCCAGCACCGTCATGTCGTCGGAATAGCCGTAGAGCTGTCCCGCCCGGCGGATCACGCTCCGGGCCAGTTCCCGGGTGTCCCCGCCGTCGTAGTCCAACAGGAGCTGCCGCAGCCATGTGTCGTCCTCCCGGGTCACTACCCCGTCGCTGGCGATGACGGCGACCCCGCCCGGACGAAGGCGCATGCGCACCACGTCCGGGGCCTCTCCCTCCCCGGCCAGGATCCCCGCCGCCATGGAGATCCCCTTCACCCGCCGGACGGACTTCCCCGCGCGGATGAAGGAAGGGGCGGCGCCGTATTTATAAAACCCGGTCTGGCCGGTGAACAGGTCCACGCACATGAGGTCCACCGTGGCGTAACCCCAGTGGTCTCCGTTCCGGAGGAGCATTACGGAGTTGAGGATCTTCATGGCGGTGGCGGGCTCTACTCCGGAGCGGAGGAACCGTTCCAGCATCCGGACCACGGAAATGGACTCCCGGGCCGCCGCCTCGCCGCTGCCCATGCCGTCGGAGAGGAGGACGCACAGCACCCCCTGGTCGGTCTTGAAATACGTGCCCCGGTCCCCGGAGACAGGCTCTCCCTCCTTTTTCACCGCGGCCACCCCCACCGACACCGCCAGGGGCTCCGCCTCCAGCAGCACCAGCCGGTCGTTCCGGCCGTTGTCCCCGGCGGGGCGGCACATCCGGGTGCCCAGGGTCTGGGAGATGCGGTCCATGTAGTCCTCCTCCCGGTACAGCAGCCCCAGCCGGGCGCTGTCGATCACCGCCCGGAGACGGCCGCTTCGGTCCCGGAACACGGACACCTCCCCGTCCACATCCCGGCTGTTGAGGTACCGCAGCAGCCGGCGCTCCGCCAGCGGGTCCGGCCCCTCAGCCCCCCGGAGCTCCTCCGCCATGGCGTCCAGGACCCCCGCCAGATACTGGTACTGGCCATAGGCCGCGGTGCGGTTCTCCTCCAGCCGGGCCCGGAGCTGACGCCGGTAGGCCATGGCCCGGAGCTCCATGTTCACCGCGGCGGCAAAGCCCTCCGGGTTGCGGCAGCCCTCCCGGAACCGGGGCGGAAGATCCCCCGTCTCCAGCCGCCCCTTCTCCCGCATGGCCCGGGCGGCGTCGCCCAGCATGGAGAGGGTATCCACATAGTCCCTGGTCCAGCATTCGCTTTTCCGGGGACAGGCGGCGCACACCGCCTCCGCCGCCCGGTCGTACACCGTGGCCACGTCCCCGTCGGTGGCGGTGCTCTCCGCGCTCTGGCGCACCGTCTCGTACAGCTCCCGGAACGCCGCGGCCAGTTCCCGGGTCCGCCCGGCGGTGTAGCCGCGCACGCCCGCCTCCCCGGCCCCCGGAGCCGGGCGC
>JAFRDL010000088.1 GCA_017411265.1 Oscillospiraceae bacterium
AAGAATGGGAGAAGAAAGAAAACGCCGTTCCAGGATCGCTTCACTCTGTTTCCCTGCACCGCCTGCGGCGGAAAATACGGGCGCTTGTTCCACAACGCGCCCTGCCCGGAGAAAGACCGCCGGCGGGCCCGGCAAGCCCGGCCCCTACAGGCATGGTCTAACGTCGGATATTGCCCGTAGGGGAGGGGCTCGCCCCTCCCGGTCCACGCCGGGCCGTCGAGGACGCCGGCCCCTACAATCCCGATCCGACCCAGGCAAAGGACCGGCGGCGGGCTTACCTTTTCCCTTCGTGACGCAGGAGCAGAGCGGCGTACTCCTTCCGGTCGATGATGCCGTTCCTCAAAAACGTGTCCAACTGCTCCCGGCGGCGCTGCCGGTCCCGGTCGGAGTTCCCCTCGCCGTCCGTGGTATACAGGGGGACGGCCGCCGGGCGGTAGGGAACCGTGCTCCCGGCGCTGCGCGGGGCCGGACGGGCGGCGCTGCGGTCCGGGGCGGACCCGGCGCCGGCCTTCGCCTTCTTCCGGATCGCGGAGATCACCAGGACCACACCGCCCAGGATGAACAGGCCCGCGAAGACATAGCTTATGATCGCGGGGTCCTGGATCCCGCGGACGGCCGACAAGGCCAGGATGAGAAACACCGCCCAGGCGCCTCCTCCGGCTTTTTTCCGGTTTTTTCTGTTCTGTTCCATGGGGTCCCTCCTTCTCCGTGTGGGTTACGTCTCCGCCGGGGCCTCCTCCGGCTCCGGAGCGGCCTCGCCCTCCTCGGTCTCCACATGCTCGGTGCGGGCCACGGCGGTCACCGCCGCGCCGGCGTTGGGCCGCATCAGCCGCACGCCCTGGGTGGCGCGGCCGAACCGGGAGACGTGGTCCGCCTCCATGCGGATGATGGTGCCGTCGTCGCTCACCAGCAGGATGTCCTCGCCGCCGAAGATCTTCTTGGCGCCCACGAGGCGGCCGGTCTTTTCCGTGATGTTGTAGGTGCGCACACCCATGCCGCCCCGGCCCTGGACAGGGTATTCCGCCATGGCGGTGCGCTTGCCGTAGCCGTTCTCCGTGACGGTGAGAAGGTCGGTCTCGTCGTCGGCCCGGACGGCGGCCACCACGCTGTCCCCCTCCCGGAGGCGGATCGCCCGGACGCCCACGGCGTTCCGGCCCATGGGCCGGGCGTCGTTTTCGTCGAAGCGGATGGCCATGCCGTTGCGGGTGACGGCCATGAGCGTCTCGTCCCCGTTGGTCTTCAGCACCTGGATCAGCTGGTCGCCCTCGTTGAGCTCCAGCGCCCGGATGCCGGTGCGGCGGATGTTCCGCAGCTCGCCCTGGGACATGCGCTTCATGGTGCCGTTGCTGGTGAAGAACACGATATACTGGTCAGCGTTGAGGCCCCGGCCCCGGAGCATGGCGGCCACCTTCTCCTCCGGCTCCAGAGGCAGCACGTTGGCCATGCTGGTGCCCCGGGCGCTGCGGCCCGCCTCCGGGATGGTGTAGCCCTTGCGGATATACACCCGGCCGGTGTTGGTGAAGAACAGGATGAAGTCGTGGGTGGAGGCGGTGAACATGTCCTCCACGTAATCCTCCTCCCGGGTGGCCATGCCCTTCACGCCCTTGCCGCCCCGGCCCTGGGTCTTGTACTCGGCGGCGGGGGTGCGCTTGATGTAGCCGTTGTGGGACAGGGTATAGACGCAGGGCTCCTCGGCGATCAGGTCCTCGATGTCGATCTCGTCCTCCACGTCCTGGATCTCCGTCTTCCGGTCGTCGCCGTACTTCTCGCCGATGGCGAGGAGCTCTTCCTTCAGCACGGCCTTGAGCTTCTCCGGATCCTCCAGCAGGGAGAGGTAATAGGCGATCTTCTCCTGGAGGTCGTCGTACTCCTTCTGCAGCTTTTCCCGGTCCAGTCCCTGGAGGGCCTTGAGGCGCATATCCAGGATGGCCTGGGCCTGGACCTCGTCCAGACCGAAGCGGGCCATGAGCCGCTCCCGGGCGTCGTCGTAGCTGGTGCGGATGATGTGCACCACCTCGTCGATGTTGTCCTGGGCGATGAGCAGCCCCTCCAGCAGATGGGCCCGCTCCCGGGCCTTCCGGAGATCGTACTTCGTCCGGCGGGTGATCACGTCCTCCTGGAAGGCGAGATACTCGTCCAGGATGTGCCGCAGGGAGAGGATCTTCGGCTGGGTCTGGTCGTTCACCAGGGCCAGGTTGATGATGGAGAAGGTGGTCTGCAGCTCGGTCTGGGTATAGAGCTTGTTGAGCACCACCTGGGGATTGGCGTCCCGCTTGAGCTCGATGACGATGCGCATGCCGTTCCGGTCAGACTCGTCCCGCAGGTCGGAGATGTCCTCCAGCCGCTTGTCCTTCACCTGGTCGGCGATCTTTTTGATGAGCTGCTTTTTGTTTACCTGATAGGGCAGCTCGGTGACGATGATCCGGGTACGGTTCTGGCCGTGCTCTTCAAACTCCGCCCGGGCCCGGACGGTGAGCTTGCCCTTGCCGGTGGCGTAGGCGGCCCGGATGCCCGCCCGGCCCATGATGATCCCCTTCGTGGGGAAATCGGGGCCGGGGAGGTGGCGCATCAGGTCGTCCAGCGTGGCGTCCGGATTGTCCAGCACCTCCACCGCCGCGCCGATGACCTCCCGCAGGTTGTGGGGCGGCATATTGGTGGCCATGCCCACGGCGATGCCGGCCGAGCCGTTCACCAGCAGCTGAGGGAACCGGCTGGGCAGGACCCGGGGCTCCTTCCGCGTCTCGTCAAAGTTGGGGTCCCAGTCCACCGTCTCCTTGTCGATGTCCCGGAGCATCTCGTCCGCCAGGCGGGCCAGGCGGGCCTCGGTGTACCGGTAGGCCGCCGGGGGGTTGCCGTCCACGTCGCCGAAGTTGCCGTGGCCGTCGATGAGAGGATAGCGGAGGGAGAAATTCTGGGCCATGCGCACCAGGGCGTCGTATACGCTGGCGTCCCCGTGAGGGTGGTAGCGGCCCAGCACGTCGCCCACGGCGGTGGCGCATTTCCGGAAGGGCTTGTCCCGGGTGAGGCCGTCCTCGTACATGGCGTAGAGGATCCGGCGGTGCACCGGCTTCAGGCCGTCCCGCACGTCGGGCAGGGCCCGGCCCACGATGACGGACATGGCGTAGTCGATGTAGCTCTTCTGCATCTCCTGCACCAGACCGGACTCCGTGATGTGCTGATCCGGAAAGGCGATATCCTCGGGCTTGTAATCACGTTTATGTGCCATACAATTAACTCCTTATGCCTCGCAGAGTTTGCATCCGCAGATGCAAATGGATTTGGATCGTTTTTCCGGCGGCATGTACGGCGGAAAAACTCTTTTCGGTCTGCAAACGTGCGAGCGAAGCGAGTGCGCTGCCGCAGACCGCGGACTTTTCAAAAAAATGCCGGCATTTTTTTGATTTTCCTTAAATATCCAGGTTGACCACGTACCGGGCGTTGGACTCGATCCAGGCCCGGCGGGGCTCCACTTCCTCGCCCATGAGGATGGTGAACACCTCGTCGGCGTGGAGGGCGTCGTCCAGGGTGATCCGGCGCAGGGTCCGCCGCTCCGGGTCCATGGTGGTCTCCCACAGCTCGTGGGGGTCCATCTCGCCCAGGCCTTTGAACCGGCTGATGTCCACCTTGGCGTCCGGGTTGTCCCCCCGGAGCTCCCGGCTGATGGCGTCCCGCTCCTCGTCGGAGTAGGCCACCCGGGTCTGCTTGCCCCGGCTCAGCTTGTAGAGCGGCGGTACGGCGGAGTACACGTAGCCGTTTTCGATCAGGGGCCGCATAAACCGGAAGAAGAAAGTGAGCAGCAGCGTCCGGATGTGGGAGCCGTCCACGTCCGCATCCGCCATGATGATGATCTTGTGGTAGCGGAGCTTGTCGATGTTGAACTCGTTGCCGATGCCGGCGCCCAGGGCTACGATCAGAGGATAGAGCTTGTCGTTGCCGTAGATCTTGTCCTCCCGGGCCTTTTCCACGTTGAGCATCTTGCCCCACATGGCCAGGATGGCCTGGAAGCGGCTGTCCCGGCCCTGGATGGCCGAGCCCGCGGCGCTGTCGCCCTCCACGATGTAGATCTCACAGAGCGCGGGGTCCCGCTCGTTGCAGTCCTGGAGCTTGTCGGGCATCTGTCCGGACTCCAGCCCGGTCTTCCGCCGGACGCTGTCCCGGGCCTTCCGGGCGGCCTCCCGGGCGCGGGAGGCGGACTGGGCCTTGTCCAGGATGGCCCGGGCCACCGCCGGATTTTCCTCCAGGAACTGGGCCAGCCGGTCGCTCACCACGTTGTCCACCATGGTGCGGACGTCGCTGTTGCCCAGCTTGGCCTTGGTCTGGCCCTCGAACTGGGGGTTCTCCAGCTTGACGCTGATGACGGCGGTGAGACCCTCCCGGCAGTCCTCGCCGGAGAGCGTCTCGTCCTCCTTCAGGATCTTCCGGGCCTTGCCGTAGGCGTTGATCACCCGGGTGAGGGCGGTCTTGAAGCCGGTCTCGTGCATGCCGCCCTCCGGCGTGAGGATGTTGTTGGCAAAGGACTCGATCCGCTCCTCATAGCCGTCGTTCCACTGGAGCGCCATCTCGCAGGTGGAGGTGTCCCGGTCCCCCTGCATATAGATCACGGCCTCGTGGACCGGGGTGCGGTGCTTGTTCAGCTCCTTCACGAACTCCCGGATGCCCCCCTCGTAGCAGAGGCAGGCGCGCTGCTCCTGGCCGGGGCGCTTGTCCTCGATGGTGATGGTCAGGCCCGCGTTCAGGAAGGCCTGCTCCCGCATGCGCTTGAAGAGCACGTCGTAGTGGTACACGGTATCGTCGAACATCTCCGGGTCAGGGTGGAAGCGGACCTGGGTGCCGGTCTTGTCCGTCTTGCCCACGATCCGCATCTCCTGGGTGATATGGCCCCGGGAGAATTTCATCTCGTAGATGTTCCCGTTCTTGAACACCCGGACCTCCAGCCAGTCCGAGAGGGCGTTCACCACGCTGGCGCCCACGCCGTGGAGGCCGCCGGAGACCTTATAGCCCCCGCCGCCGAACTTGCCGCCGGCGTGGAGCACGGTGTACACCACCTCCAGGGCGGGTTTTCCCGTCTGCTCCTGGATATCCACCGGGATGCCCCGGCCGTTGTCGGTGACGCAGATGGAGTCTCCGTCCTCGATGGCCACCTCGATGTGGGTGCAGTACCCGGCCAGGGCCTCGTCGATGGAGTTGTCCACGATCTCGTACACCAGATGGTGCAGACCGCTGGTGCTGGTGGAGCCGATATACATGCCCGGGCGCTTGCGCACCGCCTCCAGGCCCTCCAGGACCTGGATCTGACTGGCGTCGTATTCGTTCTGATTGATATTCTGATCCGTCATGAAATTTCCTCCGATGGAAAGATGATCGCCTGTTTATTCAAATGCGCCGCTCTCCGCCCGTTTGAGCAGAGTGGCGGAATTGAGCTGGGAAAGATAGACCGTAAAGCCGCCCTCCGGCGGAGCGCAGACCACAAAGGATTTGGGCAGGTCCTCCGCCACGTTCACTACCCGGTCCGCCTCCTGGGCGGCGCGCAGGAACCCGCGGGTGATATGGGAGGAGCTGGCGTTGTCCAGATCGCACACCGTGACGATATCCGCGGTGCGCACCGCCACGTCCGCCCCCAGATGAAGATACATCAGTCCTTTACCCTGCCCTTCTCCATATACATCACCCGTCCCCCGGTGAGCCGGGAGACGGAGGCCGCCTCGCAGCAGGTGACCAGGGTCTGCCCGCCGCCGATGCGGTTGAGCACGAACTCCTGCCGGGAGGCGTCCAGCTCGGAGAGCACGTCGTCCAGCAGCAGCACGGGGATCTCCCCCGTCTCCTGCAGGAAGATCTCCCGCTCCGCCAGCTTCATGCTCAGCGCCGCCGTCCGGGCCTGGCCCTGGGAGGCGAAGGAACGGGCGTCCGCGCCGTTGATGGTGATGACCAGGTCGTCCTTGTGCGCGCCCACCAGACAGCTGCCGCTGTCCAGCTCCGCCTGGCGCAGCTGGCGCTGGCGCTCCCACACGGCCTGGAAGATCTCCTTTTCCGACCCGGCGGGGTCCTCCACCGTGGAAACGGTGGAATAGCCGATCTCCAGTGCCTCCCCGCCCACGGAGAACTCCCCCTGGATGGGGGCCGCGGCCTCCGCCAGCCGCCGGGCAAAGGAGGCCCGGTAGCGGATGAGCCGGGCGGAATACCGGCACAGGCTCTCGGAAAAATCGTCCAGAGGATCCAGAAGGGAGGGCTTTTCCCGCCAGTCCCTCAGGATCCGGAGCTTGTTCTCATATACTTTATTATAGTCCGCCAGCAGGGCGGCGTAACCGGGCCGGAGCTGGGAGATGGCGGCGTCCATCAGCCTTCGGCGGCCCGCCGCCGGACCCCGGACCATACCCAGATCGTCCGGAGAAAACAAAATGACCTTCAGGGCGTCGGATGCCTCTGACGGCCGTTTTTTGACACCGTTGCGCCAGATCTGCCGGGATTTTCCCCGGTAAAGGCGCAGCTCCGTCTTCTGATCCCTTCCGGCGGCGTGGAATTTTCCCTCCACCCGGGCCTCCTCCCGGCCGAAGGCGATGAGCTCCCGGTCGTACCAGGTGCGGAAGCTCTTTTCGCCGGTGAGGAGCCATACCGCCTCCAGCAGGGTGGTCTTGCCCTGGGCGTTCGCCCCGGTGATCACATTCACGCCCGGGGCAAACGCCACGCTCTGGGCCTCCAGGAGACGGAAGTTCTCCGTCTCCACCCCATGGACCTGCATTATTCGCCGGCGCGGAGCCGCACGGGCAGGATCATGTACAGGAACTTGTCGCTGCCGTCCTCGGGGGTGAGCACGCAGGGAGAGGAGCCGTTGCCCAGATTCACCTGCAGCACCTCCGCGGGGGCCGCCTTCAGGGCGTCCAGCAGATAGCTGTTGTTGAAGCCGATGATCAGATTGTCCCCGTTGCCGTCGATGGGACATACGTCCTCCGCCCGGCCCAGGGGGGTGGCGCAGGTGATGGAGAGCTGTCCGTCCCCGAAGCAGCAGCGCAGGGGGTTTTTGCTCCGGTCGTCGATGATCAGGCTCACCCGGTCCGCGCAGCGGATCATGTCCGCCCGGGCCGCTTTCACCCGGATGGGGAAATCATAGGGCACAGTCTTCTTGTAGTTGAGGAACTCTCCCTCCAGCCGCCGGGAGATCAGCACCGTGTCGCCAACGGAAAAGCTGATATGCTTGCTGCCCACGGTGATGGTCACAGGCTCCTCCGTGCTGGTGCAGATCTTCTCCATATCGGAGAGGGCCGCGCCCGGCACGATGAAGCGGATGGCGTCCACGTCGCACTTCTCCACGCTCTCCCGCCGGAGGGCCAGCCGGTAGCCGTCCACCGCCACCATGGTGAGGGTATTGTTCTCCACCTCCAGCAGAGCGCCGGTGTATACCGGACGGCTCTCGTTGGTGGAGATGGCAAAGCCGGTCTGGGCGATCATCCGGGAAAAGGCATCCTGGGGCAGGACGATCGCGCTGGCGTAGTCCATGGAGGGCAGCTCGGGATAATCGTCCGCCGGGTTGCCGGAGATGTTGTAGTCCGCGTTGCCACACTTGATGTTCACGGCGTTGTATTCGTCGGAGCTGACGGTGACGATCCCGTCGGGCAGCTTGCGCACGATGTCCCCGAAGAGCTTGGCCGAGAGCACCACGCTGCCGGGAACGGACACGTCCGCGTCGAAGTTGGTGTAGATGCCCTTCTTCAGATCGTAGCCGGTGATGCGCACGTTGGCGCCAGCCTCTACCAGAAGCCCCTCCAGCGCGGGGATGGGGCTCTTGGCCGCAGCGGCCCGGCCGGCGGTGGCGACCGCCATGCTCAGCAGATACTTTTCGCAGGTGAATTTCATGGTTGTTCCTCCTTATCCGAGAAAGAAAGATAGATTATTTTCAGTAGTCAGTAGCAGTAGAAGAAAAAAATGTGGGAAAACGGGAAAAGGCGCTGCGGCGCGAGGCTTTGCGGCTGTTGGAAAGAGAGAGGGGAAAACAGGGACCTTTCCACAGATTTTGCGAGGGTTTCGTTTTCCACAGAAAATCACAAACAGCCCACAGGGAAAAATGTCAATTCTTGGAGCTGATGTTGCTGGTGATGTCCCGGATGGTGGCGGCCATGTCCGGGCTGGTCTTCATGGCGTCCTCCACCTTCCGGATGGCGGCCAGCACCGTGGCGTGATTCCGGTTCTCGAACTGCTTGCCGATGTCCTCCAGAGAGGCGCTGGTGAGCGTCCGGCACAGGTACATGGCCACCTGTCGGGCGGCGGCGATGTTTTTCTGCCGGCTCTGGCCGCGGACGGCGTCCTCGGACAGGTTGTAGTACCGGGCCGTCTCCCCGATGATGATGTCGGCGGTGGGGACGTAGGTGCCGGCGCGGATCACGTCCTTGATGGCCCGATCCACCGTGGCGATGGTGATATCTTCCCCCAGGAGGTTCTGGTAGGCGGTGAGCTTGCGGATCACGCCCTCGATCTGCCGCACGTTGGAGGTGATCTTCTCGCCGATGTACGCCACCACGTCGTCCGGGAGGAGCATCCCCAGCTGCACGGCCTTGTTCCGGATGATGGCCATCCGGGTCTCCAGATCCGGGGGCTGCACGTCCGCCATCAGGCCCCACTCCAGCCGGGTGCGGATCCGGTCCTCCAGCTTGCTCATCTCCATGGGCGGACGGTCGGAGGTGACCACGATCTGTTTGCCGGCCTCATACAGGGAGTTGAAGGTATGGAAGAATTCCTCCTGGGTCTGGGTCTTGCCGGCGATGAACTGGATGTCGTCCATCAGCAGCAGGTCCGCCTGGCGGTATTTTTCCCGGAACTGCTCCATGGCGCCGGTCTGCAGGCAGTGGACCAGGTCGTTGGTGAAGTCGTCGCCCTTTACGGACACGATCCGGGCCCTGGGGTTTTTATCGTGGATGTATCCCCCGATGGCCAGCAGCAGATGGGTCTTGCCCAGGCCGGAGTTGCCGTAGTTGCTCAGGGGGTTGTACAGGCCTCCCGGGTTGTGGGACACGGCGATGGACGCGGCGTGGGCGTATTTGTTGGAGGGTCCCACCACGAAGTTGTCAACAGAGAAGCCCGCCACGATGGGCAGCGTGTCGTCC
>JAFRDL010000089.1 GCA_017411265.1 Oscillospiraceae bacterium
CGTTCTTCCCGGGGGCGGCGGATGCTTATCGCTGCATGGAAGCAAAGCAGCGGAAGCGCCAGCATGGGAACATAATAGGCGCTCCACAGAAAGCGGGCCGCCGCCGCGTTCCCCCAGAACACCGCGTACCGGCAGATCTGCAGGAGCAGCAGCAGAGTCTCCGCCGCGGCCGCCAGCAAGAGGGTCGTCCGCAGGGATGGATCCGTGACCCGTTTCTGGATGGTAAGGGCCCAGAGCGCGCAGAGGCAGCCGCAGTACAGCTGGGTGAAACACGTCGTAAAGGGAACGGCGTGAAAAAGGACATGGAGAAAACCGCACAAAAAGAAGGCGGCGGCAAACAGCGCGATGCTCCGCCGGAACGATCTGGAAATATACACGCCGCGCCCCCCCCTCCTCTTCTCCCCTGCCCCGGTACCGATCCGGAGACACGAGAGGACATGCGCAGGATAAAACAGCATGCGGTCATCCCGCCGGGATGATTATACCATGCCTGCGGGAAGAATGAAAGGCTCTTCCGACAAGATCCGCCGCCAGGCGGGGAACGGGACGGTTCGGGCGCGGCAAATCTTTCGGTCGGATATCCGGATCCGCCCGCAAAAAGATGTTGACACCCATCGGGTGCATCGGTACAATTATTATTATAGTATGAAAACAGCGCAATTCCGACAAAAAAACACAGACGGGAAAGGAAGGTCCATTTGAAAGACTTAAAGCATCTGATCTTCTTTGAGGACCTGCTGCAGGAGGCCAACAACGTGCTGGTCCAGCAGGCCCAGCAGGAGGGGAAGGTCTGCGTGGCCTACGTGTGCGAGAACACCCCCGAGCCCCTGCTGAATCTGCCCGGCGCGTTTTCCGCCCGGCTCCGCGCCCCCCGCACCGGGTCCATGGAGGTGGCCACCTACTACCTCACCAGCTTCCTGTGCGAGTACACCCGGGCGCTGCTGGAGCGGGCCATGGAGGGCGGTTTCAATTTCGCCGACTGCATCATCGCCCCGGACGGCTGCTCCATGATGAACCGCTGCGTGGAGAACATGGAGCTGCTCCAGGCTCTGGGCCGGGACAAGCCCCGTTTCTTCCACCAGTACATGGAGATCCCCATGAAGGCGGACGACAACGGTCTGAACCTCTACACCCTCCAGTGCACCAACCATATCCTCAAGCCCCTGCAGGAGCACTACGGCATCGACATCTCCGACGAAGCCATCCGCCGCGCCGTGGCGGAGCACAACCGGGTGTGCGAGCTGATCCGGGCCATCGGGGAGTTCCGCAAGAGCGATCCGGCGGTGATCACCGGCTATGAGTTCCACGTGATCACCCTGGCCACCTATGTGGCGCCCAAGTATCTCCTCATCGACAAGCTGGAGGAGACGCTGGAGGAGCTGAAAACCAGAGAGCCGGACAAAAAGAGCCCCTTCCGCGCCCGGGTGCTGGTGGTGGGCTCGGAGGTGGACGACACCGATTTCATCAAGCTCATCGAGGATTCCGGCGCCTATGTGTGCGGCGACCGGTACTGCTGCGGCTCCCTCCCCGGCCGGGACCCCATCGTCCTCACCGAGGACGAGGACGCCCTCACCCAGATCTGCCGCCAGTATATGCTCCGCGGCCAGTGCCCCCGGTACATGAACACCGACAAGATGCAGGGCCGGCGGGAGTATGTGAACAAGCTGGCCAGGGAGTACAACGCCGACGGCATCATCTATGAGCAGATGAAGTTCTGCGATCCGTGGGCCTACGAGAAGATGCTGGGCGCCCATGTGCTCCGGGAGGATTTTGGCTACCCCGTGCTGGCGGTGGACCGGCCCTATGCCATCGCCTCCTCCGGGCAGATGCGGACCCGGGTGCAGGCGTTCGTGGAGAGCATGGAGATCAAGAAGATCCAGAAAGGAGAGCAGCATGGCTAAGGAAATCGGCGCCGACAGACTGGGCGATCTGTATATCGACGGCGGAAAGGTCCGTAAGCGCCGGGAGTGGCGGGGCCTCGTCGACACCATGTACGACTACTCCCGCTGGCTGAAGATCATGACCATCCTGGGCAAGTTCGTGATGAAGCCCCGGAACGTGAAGGCCATGTTCCGCTACCGCTGGATGGCCAACTATCTGGCGGTGCCCATGATGGTGGACCGGCATACCCAGGGCCTGCGGGGCGAGTACCTGCGCATGTGCCACGTGGAGCAGGACCTGATCATCGACGACGTGGCCAAGCTTTTGGACAACCTCTTCCGGGGCGACCGGCGCATCGGCAACGACACCGAGTTCTCCAAAAAGGTGGTCCTGGTGGATGAGAACGAGATGACCGCCGTGATGATGGGCTTCCCCATGCTCAAGAGTCTCAGCCGGGAGACCCCCTCCACCTACGTATCCGTGCTGCTCAACCAGCACGCCGCGGAGCACTACATCGACGTGGCCCAGGAATTCGGTCTGGCCGGGGACGTGTGCCCCATGCCCGAGGCGGAGGCCGGCGTCTCCATCGACGACGACGCCCCCGTGCTGGGCGCCTGCGCCATCCAGTGCAACACCACCTGCGACGGCTCCCTGCTGGGCAACGGCGTCATCTCCAAGCGCCTGGAGCTGGAGGACGGCATCCCCGTGTTCCAGCTGGCCGCTCCCCTGCGCCACCGGGAAGACGACGTGCAGGAGTACGCCGCCCAGGAGATCCGCAACGCCATCGCCTTCATCGAGAAGCACACCGGGGCGAAATGGGACTGGACGGCCTACTTCGACTGCGCCCGCCGGGTGAACATCGCCACCCGCTGCCGCCAGGAGTGGCTGGACATGAACCGCACCGACTATCCCCAGGTGTTCGGCTCCAACCTGGCGCTGTACACCGAGACCAACTACATGGCCATCTGCGGCCGGATCCCCGCCTTTGAGAAGGCGGACCGGGAGCTGACCCGTCTGGCGGAAAAGGCCTACAACGCCCGGAAGCGGGCGGCGAAGGAGTACCGGCACCGGGCCATCATCTGGGGCGTGCAGTCTCACTTCTACATGGACTTCCTGGTGTGGCTGCTGAACTGCTGGGGCATCGTGCCGCTGACGGACATGCTCTCCATGGTGTCCACCCGGGTGCTGGCGGAGGAGGACACCCCCGAAAACCGGGAGACCGCCATTTACGACATGGCCTGGCTCACCGAGAACATGATCATGCGCAACCGCACCCACGGCGGCTACAAGGTGCTGCTGGACGAGCTGTGGGAGTTCTGCGAGATGTTCAACGCCGACATGGTGGTCCTCTGGGAGCACATGAGCTGCAAGGCCCTCACCGGCATGCACGGCATGTTCGAGGAGCGGGCCCGGGAGAAGGGCATCCACCTGGTGTGGGTCACCCACGATCTCTTCGATCCCCGGATCATCTCCCGGCAGGGCGTCCGGGACCAGATCAACAACTACATGCGCACCGTCATGCGGGAGGAGCCCCTGGATCCGTCCCTGGAGATCCTGCACGACGAGGAATCCTGGTAAGGCGGAAAGGAGGAGAACGTGATGTCCAAAAAAGCAAAAAAGCGCGTCTTTTCGATCCTGTGGAAGATCCTGGCCCTGCTGATCGGCTTCTTTGTCGTCACCTTTACGGTCTATATCTTCAACCTGGACATGAAGCTCACCGCCGCCATCGAGCCGTGGCTGCTGAAGCATTACGACAGAATCCCCCGGGACACGCATCTGTGAGTCCTGCGGCAAAAAGGACATCCGGAAAACCGGATGTCCTTTTTTGTCGCCTTGTACGGTCCGGGCTCACACCATGCTCTCCGGGTGAAACACCCGGTCGAACTCCTCCGCCGTGAGGAACCCGAGACGCAGGCAGGCTTCCCGCAGGGAGATGTTTTCCCGGAACGCCAGCTTCGCGGTCTTCGCCGCGTTCTCATAGCCGATATAGGGGTTCAGCGCTGTGACAAGCATCAGGGAGTTATGGAGATTGGCGCGCATCTTCTCCCGGTCAGCGGCGATCCCCACGGCGCAGTTCTCGGTGAACGAACGGATGGACTCGCTGAGCAGTCTCGCCGACTGGAGGAAATCATACGCGATCACCGGCAGGAACACGTTCAGCTCGAAGTTGCCCTGCGACGCGGCGAAGCCGATGGCCGCGTCGTTGCCCATGACCTGCACCGCCACCATGGTCACCTGCTCGCACTGGGTGGGGTTGACCTTGCCGGGCATGATGGAGCTGCCCGGTTCGTTTTCCGGGATGCGGATCTCCCCCAGCCCGCAGCGGGGCCCGCTGGCCAGCCAGCGGACGTCGTTGGCGATCTTCATCATGTCGCAGGCCATGGCCTTCACCGCCCCGTGGGCAAAGACGATCTCGTCCCGGCTGGTCAGGGCGTGGAATTTGCTGGGCGCGGTGACGAACGCCCGTCCGGTAAGGGCGGAGATCTCCGCCGCCGCCTTTTCCGCAAAACCGGCGGGGGCGTTGAGTCCCGTACCCACGGCGGTCCCTCCCAGCGCCAGCTCTTTCAGGCACGGCAGGGACAGACGGAGCATCTCACAGTCCCGCTCCAGAGAACTGCGCCAGCCGCTGATCTCCTGAGAGAAGGCGATGGGGACCGCGTCCTGCAGGTGGGTCCGTCCGCTTTTCACCACGCCCTCGTGGTCCTTTTCCAGCTTCTTCAGCACGGCGATCAATCCCTCCGCCGCCGGCAGCAGCCGGTCCTCCAGGGCCAGGACCGCCGCGATATGCATGGCGGTGGGAAAGGTGTCGTTGGAGGACTGGGACATGTTCACATCGTCGTTGGGGTGGCACAGCTTCTTCCCGGCAAGCTCATTGGCCCGGGCCGCGATGACCTCGTTGGCGTTCATGTTGGACTGGGTACCGCTCCCGGTCTGCCATACCACCAGCGGGAAATGCCCGTCCAGCGCGCCGGAGCGCACCTCCTCCGCCGCGGTCCGGATCCAGCGGAGCTTTTCCTCCGTCATCTTCTCCGGCCGAAGCTCGTGATTGGCCTGCGCCGCGGCGGCTTTCAGGATCCCGAAGGCGTGGATGATCTCTCCCGGCATGGTCTCGATCCCCACGCCGATGGGGAAATTTTCCCGGCTTCTCTGGGTCTGGGCCCCCCAGTATTTGTCGGCGGGCACCTTCATCTCGCCCATGGAATCATGTTCGATACGATATTCCATCTTTCCAACCCTTTCCTCTCAGGCCGGCCTCCGTCTGTGCCGCAGAGGCCGGTTCCGTTTTTATCCCCGGATCAGCGCCGCGGCCACGTCGTTCACGTTGGTCCCCGTGGGACCCGTGATGACCAGCCCCCCCGCTTTTTCCAGGGCGTGATAGGCGTCGTTGTCCGCCAGGACCGCCGGGATGGAGATCCCCAGGGCCTCCAGGCGGGCCTTCGTCTCTCCGTCCGCGATCCCGCCGGCGGCGTCGGTGGGGCCGTCGGTCCCGTCGGAGCCCACGGAAAAAACGCAGACGTTGGGCAGCCCGACGATTCTCTCCGCCGCAGAGAGGGCGAGCTCCTGGTTCCGGCCGCCCTTGCCCTTTCCGGTGAGGCGCACCACCGTCTCGCCCCCGGCGATCAGCGCCAGAGCCTTTCCGTCGGCGGCGTGCTCCCGGGCCAGGTCCCCCAGCCAGGCTCCCGCCTCCCGGGCCTCGCAGGCCAGGGAATCCGTCAGGATCCGGGGCTCGTATCCCAGACGGCGGCATTCCTCCGCCGCCGCGGTGCACAGCTCCCGGACGCTGCCGGTGATCACCGTTTCCACGTTGTCCAGCGCCTTGGGCGTTTCTCTGCCCAGGCACTCCATCACGGTCTCCGAAAACCGGAGACCGTGTTTTTTCACCACCGCCATCGCGTCGGCGCAGGTGGCGCTGTCCGGGGCCGCCGGTCCCGAGGCGATCATATCCACCGGGTCGCCCAAAATGTCGCTGAGGATCACAGCGAACACCCGGGCCGGGGCGCATTGCCGGGCAAACCGCCCGCCCTTCACTCCGGAGAGCCGTTTCCGGATGGTGTTGATCTCCACGATGTCCGCCCCGCAGGCCAGAAGCCGCTCCGTCACGTCCCGGAGATCCTCCGGCGGTACCAGCGGGTCCTCGAAGAGGGCGCTGCCTCCGCCGGACAGGAGAAAGAGCACCGTGTCCCTTTCCGTCAGACCCCGGACCGCCTCCAGCGCCCGGCGGGTGGCGGCAAAGGAGTTCTCGTCCGGCACCGGGTGGCCCGCTTCGAAGCAGCCGCAGCCCGGGATCTCCCCCCGGCTGTGGC
>JAFRDL010000090.1 GCA_017411265.1 Oscillospiraceae bacterium
CAGTTGATCTCGTCCAGGAAGAGGATCCCCTCCTTCAGGCCGGTATCTTCCATCATGTCGTACACGCTGGCGATGATCTCGCTCATGGTGTACTCGCTGACGGTGTATTCCTTTCCTCCGTAGGTACGCTTTTCAATAAAGGGCAGGCCCAGGGCGCTCTGCCGGGTGTTGTGGGTCATGGAATAGCTCACCAGCCCCACCCCCAGCTCCTGGGCGATCTGCTCCATGACGGCGGTCTTGCCGATGCCCGGAGGGCCCATGAGGAAGATGGGCCGCTGTTTCTCCAGCGGGATCACGTAGTTCCCGAACTCGTCCTTGGTGAAATACGCCTTCATGGCGCTGCGGATCTGTTCCTTGGCCTGTTTGATATTCATGGGCTGACTCCCTTTTCCTCGCCGTTCCCCTCCGCTTCAAAGGGGATACGGCAGTCTTTGGCGTATCGTTCCGCGAAGCTCCCCGCCGGGGCGCGGATGATCAGCTCCGGGCAGCGGCGGAAGGCGTCCTCTCCGATGGCGGAAAGGCTCCCCGGCAGCCGCGCCCGGCGCAGGCCGCGGCAGCCGTAAAAGGCCCGGTCCCCCAGGGTGCGGAGCCCCGGAGGAAAAACGATCTCCTCCAGCGCGGCGCAGCCATGGAAGGCGTATTCCCCGACCTCCCGGAGAGAGGCGGGGAAACGGACCGTCCGGAGACAGACGTTGTTGTAGAACGCCATGGGCCCCACGCTCTCCGTCCCGTCGGGAAGCCGGACGGCCTCCAGCTCCTCCCGGTCCCGGAAGGCGCCCGCCGCCACAGCCGCCGCTCCCTCCCGGAGAGAGAGGGCCGTTCCCGGCGGCATGGCGCCCTTATACCGGTACAGGATGCGGCCCAGATACACGCATCCGTCGGGCAGAGCCGCCCACCAGGGCGTGCCCAGAAAGGCGCTGCGCCCCACGCTCTCCGGATCCTCCGGCAGCAGCAGCTCCGTAAGGGCGGCGCAGTCCCGGAACGCCTCGTCCCCGATGCGCCTCACCCCGTAGGGCAGATAGACGCCGACGATCTTCTCCCGGGCCCGGCGCTGTACCGGACCCAGCCCCGGCTGCCGGGGAGAAAAGGCCCGGTCCCCCACCGCCGTCACCGGCCGGTCGCCGATCCGGGCGGGGACATAGATCTCCCGTTCTCCGCCCCGGTAGGCGGTGAGGGTGATCCCGTCCGTCCCGCAGAGGTACTCCCAGCGTTCTCCGGCCTCCTCCCCCGACAGGGGATCCAGGGAGAGGTCCAGTTCCGTCTCGTCCCACAGGCCGGAGGCATCCGCCTCCTGCCGGCCCCGGCAGCCCAGGAGGGCGGTACGCTTTTCCGCGGAGGAGCAGTCCGCCAGCAGGCTGTCCACGTCCCCCGGGGGGATGGCGTCCGCGTCCAGCAGGGCCTCCAGCAGCCCCGGATGGCCCGAGAGGGACAGGGGGGCCAGGATGGTGTGGTGGGCCCGCAGGTATTCCGTATATTCCGCCTGACGTCCCGGGGGATAGGCGATCCCCTCCCGACGGGCCAGGGCATAGCCCAGGGTCAGCGCCATGGGCCGGGGCGAGTCTTTCAACGACACTTCCGGAGCCACGAGGGGCACCCCCTCCGGGGCGAAATCCGTCCCGGGGGCGGAGGACAGAAGGGTGATCCGCTCCAGAGCGGCGCAGCCCTCCAGGGCGCCGGTAGCGATGGATCTGACGGCTGCCGGGAAGACGATCTCCCGAAGAGCGGCGCACCCGGCGAAGGCCTCCGCCTCCACCCGCTCCGTTTGGGACGAAAGAACGACGCTTTTCAGCGACCGGCACCCCCGGAAGACCCGGCGGGGAACGGTTTTCAGCCCCTCCGGCAGCGATACGGCCGTCAGGGAGACACAGTCTTCAAAGGCTCCTTCCCCCAGGGACAAGAGCCCGGGCGGCAGAAGGATCTCCCGGAGGGCGGCACAGCGGCGGAAGGCCTCCGGGCCGATGCTCTCCAGGTTTTCCGGCAGCGTCACCGCGCCCAGGGCGGCGCAGCGCCAGAAGGTCCGTTCCTCCACGCGCCGGAGTCCGGAGGGCAGCGCGAGCTCTTTCAGCGCGGCGCAGCCGCAGAAGGCCCAGCTCCCCAGCTCCGTCACGGTGTCCGGCAGTTCGACGCGCTCCAGTCCGGCGCACTCGGCAAAGGCGGAGCCGCCCACGCGCCCGGTCCCCCGGGGGAGCGACACGGCGGTCACGTCCTCCCGGTGAAAAAAGGCCGAGCGGCCCACCGCCGTCGTCCCGGCCGGGAGCTTCACGTCCCCGCCCGGGCCGTCATACCGGCGGAGGGTGTTTCCCGTTGTATGCCCCCGCTCCATCATTCGGCCTCCTCCGTCAGGTCCTCTTTCCGCAGCACCAGCCGGATGGCCCAGGGCGGCACCCTCGGATCGTTCCGGGGATCCTCCACAAAGACGAAGGCCGTTTCATACCCCGGCTTTTTGGCCGGGTATTCGCCCATGCCGTCGGTAAAATAGATCAGGCCCCGCAGGTCGGTGAACTCCCCGGCGCGGATCAGCTCGTCCACATACCGGAACACGGGCCGGAAATCCGTGCCGCCCAGTCCCCGGATGACCATGGTGCGCAGGTATTCCTCCATGTCTCTCCGACCGGTGATCTTCACGTCCTGGCGGATCTCCTCGTCGCACTGGATGATGTGGAGGTTGACCGTGGTGAAAAAGCTCTCCGTACTCTCCAGAATGTTCCAGGTCTTCTGCAGGAAGCTCTGTACCAGCTCCCCGGAGGTGGATCGGGAGGTGTCGATGGCGATGACGAATTCCCGGATGCGCTTCATGTCCCGGTACTCCAGCGGCTCCACCAGGGGCAGCTTCTTGTACAGCTTCAGGCCGTAGGTGTAGAAGATCTGATCGAACTCGTCGTCGCTGACCTTCATGGCCTCTCCCCGGACGGCGAACTTCTTGAGAAAGTCGGCGTAGTCGTACCGCTCCCGGTTCACCTCCCGGAGATTCTGCATCAGCTCGGCGGCAGCATCCCCCCGCTGCCGGGAAAAGGTCTCCATGTCCACCTGGATCCGCCGGGAGATCTCCTCCCAGCGCGTCTCCCCCTCCGGGTCGGCGGGTCCGTCCTCCTCCCGGAGCGCAGGCCTCTCCCCGGGCTCGTACCAGAGGGCGTGGTCGTCGGCCCGGAACAGGGCGCGAAGCCGCTCCAGCTCCTCCGGCGAAAGGGCCGCGTCCGCAAAATGCCGGTACAGTCTCTCCGCCGTCAGGCGCTTCACGCTCCGCCTCAGCGCGGTCAGCGTCTCCTGCTGCTCCGCCTCTCTCGGCGCGGCGGCGGAGGCCAGACCCAGCTCGGAGATGCTGCTCTCCACGGCCACGTCGCAGGCCAGATCCCAGCAGTCCCGGTCCACCAGGGCGTGAACGAACATGTGCCGGAACACACAGTGGAGGATCACATGCAGATAATCCCGGGGCGGGAGCTCCCGGGCCCGCTTATAGCTTCGGAGGACATGGAGCGGGTCATAATACAGGAACGCCCCGTCCGTGGCCAGGGATCCCGTCCCCTCCGCCCGGGGGATCAGCTGATGGAGGGCGGCGTCCAGGAACCGGAGGTTCACCAGCAGGGTGTTCCGGGAAAGGCGCAGCACGTCCCGGGCCAGGGCATCCAGCCGGTCCCGGTCTTCGTTCATGGCGCCGCCTCCCTTCCTTGCTTTATACAAGATCCCCTTCCGGTACGCGCGCCGTCCCTCCGGGGCTCCTTTTGCATGGCGCGCCTCCACCAATTACCAGTTTATCATATCCCCGGCGGAAATGCACGTTTTTCCTCATCCCATAGGGTCATATGGGGAAACCGAACGGAGAGAGTCTCCATTCTCCGGCACTGCTCCTTGAAGGAGATGCCGTCGCCGTGGTTGCGGAGCATGACCATACCGCCGTGCTCCCGGACAGCGCGGCCCGTATTGACAACCGCCGGGGCCGCATACTATTATTTTATTGTCTCTGTTTTCACGAATTCGACCCGCGGAGGGAGCGCCTATGACAAACATTCTTGTGGTGGAGGACAACGAGGGGCTGCGGCGGCTGATGGGCATCCATCTGCGCCGCGCGGGCTACCAGGTCACCGAGGCCGCCGACGGGCTGGACGCACTGGAAAAGATGGAGCACAGCCGGATGCACCTGATCGTCACGGACGTGATGATGCCCCGGCTGGACGGCTACGGTCTGGTGCAGGAGCTGCGCTCCGCCGGAGACAAGACCCCCGTGCTGATGGTGACGGTAAAGGACGCCCTGGAGGACAAGCGCACCGGCTTCCACGCCGGGGCGGACGATTATCTCACCAAGCCCGTGGACTTTGAGGAGCTGCTTCTCCGGGTGGAGGCTCTGCTGCGCCGCTGCGACATGCAGCAGACGCGCCTGACCCGGGTGGGAGGCTGCACCCTCCACGCCGATACGCTGCTGGTCACCGGGGAGGGGTATTCCCTGGAGCTGCGGCCCCGGGAGTTCTCCCTGCTGGAGACGCTGCTCCAGTCCCCCCAGAAGATCTTTACCCGGCAGATGCTCATGGACGAGCTGTGGGGCTACGACAGCGAGTCCGATCCCCGCACCGTGGATACCCACATCCGGCGGCTGCGGGAAAAGCTGGCCGCCGTGCCGGATTTTGAGATCCAGACCGTCCGGGGTCTGGGGTACAGGGCGGTGGTGAAATGAGAAAGATCCGATCCCGTCTCACCATTTTGCTGGTGCTGCTGGTGATCCTCTCCTCCATCCTCTCCCTCACGCTCTCCGCTCTGACGAGAAACGGGATCATCTTCCAGCGGGACAACGTGCGCTACCTGCTGTTCGGCTACGCCTTCAAGGACGTGGTGCTGCTGGTGGTGGCCGCCGCGCTGGTGCTGCTCTTCATCAATCTTACCTCCCGCTCCACCACCGAGCCCATCCGGGACCTGACCCTGGCCACCCGGGAGATCGCCCGGGGCAACTACGACGTGAACGTGGACGTGAAGGACCGGGTGGAGGAGCTGGGCGAGCTGGAGCGCAACTTCAACCTCATGGCGGCGGAGCTGCGCGCCAACGAGTATCTCCGGAAGGACTTCATCTCCAACGTGTCCCACCAGCTGAAGACCCCCCTGTCCATCATCAGCGGCTACGCCAGCCTGCTGGAGGAGGGCGGGCTCACCCCCCAGGAGGAGCGGGAATACAGCGCCGTGGTCTCCCGGGAGTCCCAGCGTCTGGTGGGTCTCATCGACGACATGCTCCGTCTCTCCCGGATCGACCATCGGGAGATCCAGCCCAGATCCGACGTGTTCGCCCTGGGGGAGAGCCTGCGACGGGCGGTGGTGCAGCTCCAGCCCCGCTGGAGCCGGGCCGGGCTGGAGGTGGACGCGGACATCCCGGACATGGACTGCACCGGGGACGAGGACCTTCTCTCCCAGGTCTGGAGCAACCTGCTGGACAACGCCATCAAATTCACCCCCGCCGGAGGGCGGATCGGCGTCTCTCTCCGCCGGGCGGGGGACCGGGCGGAGATCTGCGTCTCCGACACCGGCCCGGGCATGGACGAGGTCACCCTCTCCCGGATCTTCGAGCAGTTCTACCAGGGGGACACCCCCCACCGGGGAGAGGGCAGCGGACTGGGGCTGCCCCTGTGCCGGAGGATCGTGGAGCTCCACGGCGGCGCCATCACCGCCGAGAGCACGCCGGGACAGGGCTCCCGCTTCCTGGTCTCCCTTCCCTGCCAATGACAACGCCGACAGGGCGGCCGTTCCCGAGCCGGGGACGGCCGCCTTTTTTCACTTATAGTTCACATTGATTTGATATAAAATATAAAGTTTTTTATGAACCTGGAGGGCATTCCATGGAGCTTATCAATCCCGGTCATTTTCTCATGGGCGTCCGGGCGGACACCTGGTATAAGCTGCTGCGGGAAAACCGCTTTGCCGTCCGGCCGGAGAAGATCCCCCAGGCGCTGCTGATCTCCGCCGTCTCCACCGCGCTTTCCCCGGTGGCGGCGCTGGAAAAGGTCGTTTACGACAAGCGGATCATGGCCTCCAAGCCGGAGAAGGATCCCGTTTTCGTGCTGGGCCACTGGCGCAGCGGCACCACCTATCTCCAGCACATGCTCTCCCGGGACGAGCAGTTCGGCTGGTTCGATCCGGTGAACACGGTGGTGCTGCCCTACAGCCTGCTGCTGGGAAAGGTCCTGACCGGCCCCGTGAAAAAGGGGATCGCCAACGGCCGTCCCATGGACAACGTGCAGTACTCCATGGATCTGCCCATGGAGGAGACCTTTGCCCTGCTCACCCAGACCGACCACGACATCATCCACATGATCGCCTTCCCCGGGCAGTTCCAGCGATACATCTCCGGGGCCTTCGTGGAGGATCTTCCTCCGGCGGAGCTGGCCAAATGGCGGAAGGCTTACGATTACATCATCCGCAAGCTCACCTATATCAAGGACGGCAAGCAGCTGCTCCTGAAAAGCCCGGACAACACCGGACACATCCCGGTGCTCCGGGAGATGTACCCGGACGCCCGGTTCATCAACATCCACCGGGATCCCTACAAGACCATCCGCTCCACCGTCCACATGTTCTCCACGCAGCTGGAGATCTCGGCGCTCACCCGGCCCCCGGCCGATGTGGAAGTCCTCATGGAGGATACCATCATCTCCATTTTCGAGCGGATGTACCGCCAGCTCTTCCAGCTGGAGAAGACCTTCCCGGACAACCGGTACGCGGACGTAGCCTTCACCGACTTCACCCGGGATCCCATCGGGACGCTCCGGGAGGTCTACCGCAAGCTGGAACTGGAGGGCTACGAGGAGGCACGGCCCCGGTTCCAGGCTTACGCCGACAGCCAGAAAAACTACCGGAAAAACCGGCTGGAGATCGGGCCCCGGCTGATCCGGAAGATCAACGCCCGGCTGGGCTTTTACTTTGACCACTACGGTTACGACAGGATGGAGGAAGAGGAAGAATGACAGACCACCTGGACCGGCTGGAGAGCAAGAGCGTCCATATCCTCCGGGAGGCCTATGCGGCCTTCGGCAATCTGTGCATGCTCTGGAGCATCGGCAAGGACTCCACCGTGCTGCTGTGGCTGGCCAGAAAAGCCTTTTACGGCCACGTCCCCTTCCCTCTGGTCCACATCGACACTCACCACAAGATCCCGGAGATGATCGAATACCGGGACCGGCTGGCCATGGAGTACGGCCTGTATATGGTCTACGGGGAAAACCGGGACGCTCTGGACCGGGGCGAGACCTTTCCCGACGGGAAGACCTCCCGGGTGGAATGCTGCCGTCTGCTGAAGACCGAGGCCCTCACCCACACTCTGGACGGCACCTGGCCCCGGTACCGGCTCAATCTGCAGACCGGAAAATACGAGCGGGACACCAACACCCAGGCGTATACCGGCGTCATCGTGGGGGCCCGGGCCGACGAGGAGGGCTCCCGGAGCAAGGAGCGGTACTTCTCTCCCCGGGACGTGCACAACGACTGGGATCTGGACGACCAGCCCCCGGAATTCTGGAACCAGTTCAAGACTGATTTTGCCCCCGGCACCCACGTGCGCATCCATCCCCTGCTGGACTGGACGGAGCTGAACGTGTGGGAGTATATCGAGCGGGAACACATTCCCACCGTGTCTCTGTACTACAACCAGGGGGACGGGTATCGGTACCGTTCCCTGGGCTGCGCTCCCTGTACCGGTCCCATCCGGTCCGAGAGCCGTAATCCCCGGGAGATCATCGAGGAGCTGCGCACCGGCGCTCTTTCCAACATCGCCGAGCGCAGCGGCCGGGCCCAGGATGCCGAGGACGGCGGCGGGCTGGAAACGCTCCGGAGAGGGGGATACATGTGATGGCCGAGCCGTACACCGCGCCGGAAAACGAGGAGCTTCTGAATATCGTCACGGTGGGGCATGTGGACCACGGCAAGTCCACGGTCATCGGACGGCTGCTGGCCGACGCCGGAGCCCTGCCCCAGGGGAAGCTGGAGGCCATCCGGGAGAACTGCCGCCGGAACTCCAAGCCATTTGAGTACGCCTTCCTGCTGGACGCGCTGCACAACGAGCAGGACCAGGGCATCACCATCGACACCGCCCGGTGCTTTTTCAAGTCCGACAAGCGGCGCTATATCATCATCGACGCCCCCGGCCACATCGAGTTCCTGAAAAACATGGTCACCGGCGCCTCCCGGGCGGAGGCCGCTCTCATGGTCATCGACGCCAGCCGGGGCGTGGAGGAAAACACCCGGCGCCACGGCTATTTCCTGTCCATGCTGGGCATCACCCAGGTGGCGGTGCTGGTAAACAAGATGGACCTGGCGGACTACCGGGAGGACGTGTTCCGCTCCATCGAGGCGGAATTCACCGACTTTCTGGAAAAGATTCACATTGCCCCCGCCGCCTTTATCCCCGTGAGCGGCATGGAGGGGGACAACATCGCCCTCCGGTCGGACCGCACGCCCTGGTACGCCGGGCCCACCGTGCTGGAGCAGATGGACGCCTTCGCCCCCGTCCCCTCCCCGGAGCGGCGGCCCTTCCGCATGCCCGTGCAGGGGGTCTACAAATTCACCGGCGGCGGCGACGAGCGGCGCATCGTAGCCGGGACGCTGGAGGCCGGATCTCTCCGGGCCGGGGCCCGGAGCGTGTTCTGGCCCTCCGGGACAAAGACCGCCGTGTCCTCCCTGGAGGTGTTCGCCGCCCCCGTGCCGGAAAAATTCACCGCCGGTCAGGCCGCGGGCTTCACCATGGCGGAGCAGATCTTCATCCGCCGCGGCGAGATCGCCTGCCTGGAATCCGAAAACGCGCCCTTCGTGGGCGTGCGGCTCCGGGCCAACGTGTTCTGGCTGGGCCGGGAGCCCCTGCGGGTGGGCAGGCGCTACTATTTCAAGTGCGGCACCGCCAAGGTGGAGGCCCGGCCGGAAACGATCCTCCGGGTGGTGGACGCCTCCAGTCTGGACAACGTGGACCGGGACTACGTGGACAAAAACGAGGTGGCGGAGCTGATCCTCCGGCTGGACCGCCCCACCGCCTTCGATACCGCCGAGAGCGGCTGCGACGCCACCCGGCGCTTTGTGCTGGTGGACGGCTACGAGATCGCCGGGGGCGGCATCGTCACCCAGGCCCTCGCCGCCGAGGACTACGACCAGCGGAACCTCCGCTGGTCCGCCGGGGCCATGACCGGCGAGGAACGCCGCGCCGCCACCGGACGGCGGGGCCTGGTGGTGTGGCTCACGGGGCTGTCCGGCTCGGGCAAGACCACCATCGCCCAGGAGACGGAACGCCGGCTCATCGAGCGGGGCGTGGCCGCCTATCTCCTGGACGGGGACAAGCTGCGCCGGGGCCTCTGCGGCGACCTGGGTTTTTCCGACGAGGACCGGGCGGAGAACATCCGCCGGGCCGCGGAGACCGCCGGGCTCTTTGCCGACGCGGGGCTGGTGACGCTGTGTACCTTCATCTCGCCCTTTGCCGCCGGACGGCGCAAGGCCCGGGAGATCGCCGGGGAGGATTTCCTGGAGGTGTGGGTGCGGGCCAGTCTGGAGACCTGCATGGCCCGGGATCCCAAAAAGCTCTATCAGAAGGCCCTGGACGGGAAGATCCATTCCTTTACGGGCATCGACTCTCCCTACGAGGAGCCCGCCGCGCCTGAGCTGATCCTGGACACCGAGACGCGCTCCGAGGCGGAGTGCGTGGATCTCCTGACGGAAACGATCCTGCGGTTTTTGGAAGGAGATGCTGCCCTGTGAACTGGCCGCGTTTTCTCTTGTTCATCGTCATCGGTTTTGCCGCGCAGATCATCGACGGGACTCTGGGCATGGCCTACGGCGTCAGCTGCCGCTCGTTTTTGAAAACCGTGGCGGGGCTGCCTTCGGCGCTGGCCAGCGCCGTGGTCCATGTGGCGGAGGTCCCCACGACCCTGGCCTCCGGGCTGTCCCACCTGAAGCTCCGGAACGTGGACAAAAAGCTCCTTTTGCGTTTGGTCGTCCCCGGTGTGATCGGCGGCGTGCTGGGCGCCTGGTTCCTCTCCAATGTGGGGGACCACCTGGAGCCCTTCATCGACGCCTACCTCATCATCATGGGCGTCGTCATTCTCCGCAAGGCCTTTCAGAAGCACCGGAAGGAACGGCACATCGGCAAGGGCATCTATCCCCTGGGCCTGGCCGGAGGCTTTCTGGACGCCACCGGCGGGGGCGGCTGGGGTCCCGTGGTCACCTCCACCATGGTGGCGGTGGGGCACGACGTGAAAAAGACCATCGGCACGGTGAACACCGCGGAGTTCCTGGTGACCGTGGCGGAGTCCACCACCTTCGTGGTGCTCCTGAACGATTTCACCTCCTACTGGCAGATCATCCTGGGCCTGATCGTGGGCGGCGTGATCGCCGCTCCCCTGGCCGCCTGGATCTGCAAGAAGATCCCCGTGCGGCCGCTGCTGGCCCTCGTGGGCCTGCTCATCATCGGGCTGAACATTTTCAATCTGATCCGCTGGTTCGGCGCATAAAAAAAGAACCCTTCCGGGTTCTCCCTGAATAGAAAAAGAGCATAAAAAAAGAACTGAGCCCTGACCGCTTCCCACTTGGACCTTTTCGCGATCAGGGCTCAGCTCTTTGAATTCTTGGTATCTAACATCCTGGTTACCTCTCTTTCTGCAGATTCCGCCGTGCTTTTCGGGACTCCTCTTTCGGCTCCTAATCGGGTCATTTCCCGTCATCTCAAAAAGTGAGTCGTCTTCTGGCCGATGTTCCCTTTTCCCGGCGGTTGCTTTGGATCTCTCCTCCGGAGATCTTTTTTTCGGACCTTCGTCCTTTGTGCTTATACTATAAGCCATGGACGTGAAAAACGCAAGGCGCATTTTATATAAAATCCATAATTTTTTTCTGTGCATTTTTCTGTTTTTGGTTATTATAACTCACGGATTGCCGTTTCCTCTTGACGGATCCCGGCTTTTATCCTATAATTATTATGTTGGGTCTTTAAAAAGAAACCCGGCGGG
>JAFRDL010000091.1 GCA_017411265.1 Oscillospiraceae bacterium
ATCTGCTTTACCCCGTGGTCCGCCATGACCGAGAGCAGGTTCATGGTGGAGGTGAGGTTGTTCCGATAGTAGAGCAGCGGCTTTTCCACCGACTCGCCCACGGCCTTCAGCCCGGCGAAGTGGAGCACGCAGTCAAAGGAATACCGGTCGAACAGGGCGGACAGGGCCTCCCGGTCCGTAAGGTCCACGTTGTGGAAGGGCACGGCTCGGCCGGTGATCTGCTCCACCCGGCGCAGGCTCTCCCGGCTGCTGTTGACAAGGTTGTCCGCCACCACGATATCGTGGCCCTCCTGCAGCAGCTCCACGCAGGCGTGGCTGCCGATATACCCGGTGCCGCCGGTGACAAATACATTCATGGGCTCGTCCTCCGAAATCCGTATTTCAAATTGTCTCCAGTTTAGCGGAAAAGCGCCGTTCCGTCAATGGGAAGGGGCGCGCCTTCGGGAATTCAAGAATATTTCATGTATTGCATCGGGCGCTTTGATATAATACAATCGTATATGTATGAGCTATCCGTCTGCTGCGGAGGAAAGGCCGATCCGTCCATGACACAATTCAGCGTCCGAAAACCGTATACCGTGTTTGTGGCCGTGGTGGCGATCATCGTGTTCGGCATCATTTCCTATATCCGGATGACTCCGGATCTGATGCCCAACATGGACTATCCCTACGTGGTCGTGGTGACCACCTACCCCGGCGCCGCGCCGGAGGAGGTGGAGGCCGTCGTCACAAAACCCATGGAGCAGACCATGGCCACCCTCAACGACATCAAGTCCCTCACCTCCAGCTCGGCGGAGAACTACTCCATGCTGATCCTGGAATTCGAGCAGGACACCAATATGGACGGCGCCGTGGTGGACATCCTCCAGGGCGTGCAGCGCATTTCCGGGGACTGGGACGACACGGTGGGCACTCCCAATATCATCCGCATCAACCCCAGCATGATCCCGGTGATGGTGGCGGCGGTGGACAGCGCCGATATGGACCGGTATACCCTGGGCCGCTTTGCCCAGAACACCCTGATCCCCGCCCTGGAGGGCACCACCGGTCTTGCCAGCGTATCCGTCGGCGGGCTGGTGGAGCGGACGCTCACCGTGGCGGTGAACCAGGAAAAGCTGGACGCGGTGAACGACCGCATCGCCGAGGCCATCGACGCCAGTCTGGAGGAGGCCCGCCAGGCCCTGGAAGACGCCCAGAAGGAGATCGACGACGCCCGGGACGCGGTAAACGCCGGGACGGCCCAGCTCCAGCATGCGCCGTCGGCCATGACGGGCGGCATGTCCCAGAGTGCGGACCAGATCTCCGGCATCATGAGCAACGTGCAGGAGACCGCCTCCCAGATCGCCGCGGCCCAGGCCGTCCAGGCGTCGCTGGCGACCCAGCTGGCCGAGGCCGAGGCCGCCGAGCAGGCCCAGCGCCAGGAGCTGGAGGCGCTGGATCAGGAGATCGCCGCCCTGGAGAGCGACCGGGCCTTTTACGGCCAGCTGATCGGGGGCGGGTACGACAGCTTTCCCGACGACACGTCCCTGGACGACCCCGCCCTGGGGCTGGACGAGGGGCTGATCGCCGCCATGCAGGAGCGGGGCTGCTTCCGCCTGCAGGAGGTGCGGCTCCAGTACTCCCTGGCGGACGCCCAGCTGTCGGTGACGCTGGCGCAGCGGGACGCCCTGGCCAGCACGGTGGACGCCTCCGCCGCCCAGACCCAGCAGCTCCGGGAGCAGCTGGAAGCCAATGAGCAGCGGATCGCCCAACTGGAGTCCTCCGCCCGGCAGCAGATGGACTCTCTCAACCAGATGCAGGCGCAGCTGGAGACCCTGCCCTCCCAGATCCTCTCCGGGGTGACCCAGATCTCCCTGGCCGGGGGACAGCTGGCGGCGGCCCAGGCCAGTCTCACCGCCGCCCAGGAACAGCTGGACCAGGCGGTCTCCGCCCTGGAGGACCAGCTGGAGGCGGCCATCAAGACCGCGGACATGCACACCATCATCACCCTGGACATGGTCACCAGCCTGCTCCGGGCCCAGGATCTGGACATGCCCGCCGGGTATGTGTACGACGAGAACGGCAACGAGGTGCTGGTCACCGTGGGCAACGGCATCGGCGGCATCGACGAGCTGCGGGTCCTCCCCCTGTTCGACACGGGGATCGACGGCATGGAGCCCATCCTGCTGGAGGACGTGGCGGACATCTATCTGGCCGACAACTCCGAGGAGATCTACGCCACCCTCAACGGCAACGACGGGCTGCTGATGATCTTCTCCAAGCAGTCCAACTTCGCCACCGCCCGGGTGTCGGACAACCTGCGGAAGACCTTCCGGCAGATCGAGACCGATCATCCCGGCATCACCTTCACGCCCCTGATGGATCAGGGGGATTACATCTATCTCATCCGGGACTCCATCCTCTCCAGCCTGGGCTGGGGCGTGGTGTTCTCGGTGCTGGTGCTGTTCCTGTTCCTCATGGACTGGCGTCCCACCGTCATCACCCTGCTGAGCATCCCCATCAGCCTCATGGCCACGCTGACCATGATGTACTTCGCCGGGGTCTCCATCAACGTGATGAGCCTGTCGGGCCTGGCCGTCTCCGTGGGCATGCTGGTGGACAACTCCGTGGTCGTCATCGAGAACACCTACCGTCTCCGGGCCCTGGGGGAGAACACCATGCGCTCCGCCGTGTCCGGCGCCCGGCAGGTGGGCGGCGCGGTGGCGGCCTCCACCCTCACCACGGTGTGCGTGTTCATCCCCATCGCCTTCGTCAGCGGCCTCACCCGGGAGCTGTTCACGGACATGGTGCTCACCCTGTCCTTCGCCCTGCTGTCCAGCCTGGCGGTGGCGCTGACCCTGGTGCCAGCCATGGCCGGGAAGCTGCTGGAGCACGCCCGGCCCCGGTCCGGCGGCTTCCAGCGGGTGATGCCCGCCTACCGTCGGAGCGTGGTGTGGGCGGTGAAGCACAAGGCCGTGGTGATCCTGCTGGCGCTGGCGCTGCTGGCGGGCAGCGGGTGGCTGGTGCTGGACCGGGGCTACACCTTCATGCCCACCATGGAGATGGAGCAGATGATGGTCACCCTCACCATGCCGGAGGGGGCCTCCTTTGCCGAAACCACCGCCATGGCGGACGTGGTGACAGGCCGGATCCTCACCGTGGACGGGGTGGAGACCGTGGGCGGCTCCATCGTGTCCAGCACCGACCTGGATCTCACCGCCTTTACTGCGGAGGGGGACGTGAGCTTTTATGTGCTGATCCGGGAGAAGGGGCCCCGGGCCAGCGCGGTGGCGGCGGACATCAACGCCGCCTGCGCGGACCTTCCCTGCACCGTGAACGCGGACGCCAACTCCCTCATGAGCACCATGACCGAGTCCATCGCCGGCTCGGGCATCACCATCCGGGTGTACGCCAACGATCTGGACGCCCTGCGCCGCTCCGCCGACGCGGTGGCGGAGCGGCTCTCCCGGGTGGAGGGGGCCGTGGCCGTGAAGGCCGGGAAGGAGGACCCCACGCCGGAGATCCACTTCACCGTGGACACGGAGAAGGCCGCCTCCTACGGCTTCACGGTGGCCCAGGTGTATATGGAGGTGGCCAAGGCCCTCACCGGCTCGGCCCAGGTGATGGAGCTGCAGGACGGGGAGGACACCTATACCCTGTCCGTGGAGACCTCCAAAAAAGATACCATCACCCCGGATTACATCCGGCATCTGGTCCTGGACGTCACCATGAAGGACGGCTCGGAGAAAAAGATCGCCCTGCTGGCCATGGCGAAAGTGACCGCGACGGAGAGCCTGGCCACCATCAACCGCCTGAACCAGCGCCGGTATCTGGAGGTGACCGCGGATATCACCGACGGCTACAACGTCACCAAGGTCACCGACCGGGCGGAGGAGGCTCTGGCGGATCTGGAGCTGGAGGACGGCGTGACCGTCTCCTTCGCCGGGGAGCGGGAATCCATCATGGACGCCCTGAAGCAGCTGCTGCTCCTGCTGGTAGTGGGCGTGCTGCTGGTGTATCTGGTGATGGTGGGCCAGTTCCAGAATCTCAAGGCCCCCTTCATCGTGATGTTCACCATCCCCCTGGCCTTTACCGGCGGGTTCCTGGCGCTGCTCATCTGCGGGATGGAGATCAACATCCTGTCCATGCTGGGGATGATCATGCTGGTGGGCATCATCGTCAACAACGGCATCGTGCTGGTGGACTACATCAACCAGCTTCGCCTGGCGGGCATGGAGCGGCGGGAGGCCATCGCGGAGGCCGCCGTCACCCGGCTGCGCCCCATCCTGATGACCAGCATCACCACCATCCTGGGCCTGGTGGTCATGGCCCTGGGCCGGACGGAGGCCACGTCCCTGATCCAGCCCCTGGCGGTGACCTGCATCGGCGGATTGCTGTACGCCACGCTGATGACCCTCTACCTGGTGCCGGTGATGTACGACATCTTCTCCAAAAAAGAGCTTTACCAGGTGGCCGAGGAGGATCTGGTGCTCAGCGAGAAATAAGTTTCCTGCATCCATCCTCCGCCCCGATCGTATTCGCGGGGGCCCGGGAAGACCGTTGCCCCCGCCTTTCCCTCCAGGGGAAGCCGTTTTTGATTCTTACCCACCGCTTACGCTCCTTGGAACCACTCGTCTATCGCGTGGTTTTCGGAACAAAAAAGGACGCCTGCCTCGGCAGACGTCCTTTTTTTGTTTGGGAAAACGAACTTACTTGATGGAGAAGAACGCCTTCCGGCCGGCGTACTCGGCGGCGTCGAAGAGCTCCTCCTCGATCCGGAGCAGCTGGTTGTATTTGGCCACCCGGTCGGTGCGGCTGGGGGCGCCGGTCTTGATCTGGCCGGCGTTCAGGCCCACCACCAGGTCGGCGATGGTGGTGTCCTCGGTCTCGCCGGAGCGGTGGGACACCACGGCGGTGTAGCCGGCCCGGTGCGCCATGGTGATGGCGTCCAGGGTCTCGGTCAGGGTGCCGATCTGGTTGAGCTTGATGAGCACGCTGTTGGCCACGCCCAGCTCGATGCCCTTCTGGATGCGGGAGGTGTTGGTGACGAACAGGTCGTCGCCCACCAGCTGGACCTTGTGGCCCAGGGCGTCGGTGAGCATCTTCCAGCCTTCCCAGTCGTCCTCGCCCATGCAGTCCTCCATGGAGATGATGGGGTACTTCTCGGCGAAGTCCACCCACATGTCCACCATCTGCTGGCGGGTCATGGTGACGCCGCGCTTGGGCAGGTGATAGCACTCGTCGTCCCGGTCATACCAGTCGGACACGGCGGCGTCCATGGCCAGCATGAAGTCCTCGCCGGGCTTGTAGCCGGCCTTCTCGATGGCGGCGACCAGCGCCTTCAGCGCGTCCTCGTCGCTGTCCAGGTTGGGGGCGTAGCCGCCCTCGTCGCCCACGCCGGAGGCGGGAACGACCTTCTTCAGGTTGTGGAACACCTCGGCGCACATGCGCAGGGCTTCCTTCCAGCTGGGGGCGCCCACGGGCATGATCATGAACTCCTGGATGTCCACGTTGCTGCCGGTGGCATGGGCGCCGCCGTTGAGCACGTTCATCATGGGCACGGGGAGGGTCTTGGCGTTCACGCCGCCGATATAGTTGTACAGGGGCAGGTTCAGGCTCTCCGCAGCGGCCTTGGCCACGGCCAGGGACACGCCCAGCATGGCGTTGGCGCCCAGGCGGGTCTTGTTGGGGGTGCCGTCCAGCTCGATGAGCAGCTTGTCGATGGAGGGCTGGTCCAGGGCGTTCAGGCCCACCAGGGACTCGGCGATCTCGCCGTTGACGTTCTCCACGGCCTTCTGCACGCCCTTGCCCAGGTAGCGGCTCTTGTCGCCGTCCCGGAGCTCGCAGGCCTCGTAAATGCCGGTGGAGGCGCCGGAGGGAACGGCCGCCCGGCCCACGACGCCGTTGTCCAGCGTGACTTCCACTTCCACGGTGGGGTTGCCCCGGGAATCCAGGATCTCCCGGCCCAGGACGTCAACGATCTCGAAATACTCTTTCATGTGTAAGCTCCTTTCGGTTATATCCAATTGTTTAGTGACAGATCAGGCTCTCGCCGGTCATCTCCGGGGGCTTGGGAAGGCCCATGAGATCCAGCATGGTGGGGCACAGGTCGCACAGCCGGCCCTCCCGCAGGGACACGTCCCCGGCGCCGACCACGATCAGCGGCACGGGGTTGGTGGTGTGGGCGGTATCGGGGCTGCCGTCGGGCTTCATGATCCGGTCGGCGTTGCCGTGGTCGGCGGTGATGAGGATGCGGCCGTTCCGGTTCCGCACCGCGGCCGTGATCCGGCCCACGCACTCGTCCACCGTCTCCACCGCCTTGACGGCGGCGGCCTTCACGCCGGTGTGGCCCACCATGTCGCAGTTGGCCAGGTTGCAGATCACCACGTCGTACTTCCCGCTCTCGATGCGGGCGGCGCACTCGTCGGCCACCTTGTAGGCGCTCATCTCGGGGATCAGGTCGTAGGTGGGGAACTCCTTGGGGGAGGGGATCAGGCAGCGGTCCTCTCCGGGGTAGCAGGTCTCGGTGCCGCCGTTGAAGAAGAAGGTGACGTGGGCGTACTTCTCCGTCTCCGCGATCCGCAGCTGGGTCTTGCCCAGCTTGCCCAGGTACTCGCCGAAGGTCATCTCGATCTCCTCCGGCGGGAAAGCCAGGGAGACGTTGGGGATGGTGGCGTCGTACTGGGTGGTGCAGACGTAATGCAGCGGGAAGAAGCCCTTCTTCCGCTCAAAGCCGTCAAAGGCGGGGTCCACCAGCGCGCGGGTGATCTCCCGGGCCCGGTCGGGGCGGAAGTTCAGGAAGATCACGCTGTCGTCCGGGCCGATGGTCCCGTCCCTGTCGCAGACGACGGGGACCACGAACTCGTCGGTGACGCCGTTTCTGTAGCTCTCCTCCACCGCGTGGACGGGGTCGGGGTCCTCCGCGCCCTGGCCGTAGACCATGGCGGCGTAGCCCTTTTCCACCCGCTCCCAGCGCTTGTCCCGGTCCATGCCGTAGAACCGGCCCTGGACCGTGGCCACCTTGCCCACGCCCAGTTCCGCGCACTTGTCCACAAGGGCCTTCACGAACCCGGCGCCGGAGGTGGGGGCCACGTCCCGGCCGTCCAGCAGCGGGTGGACGTACACCCGGGTGAGACCGTTGTCCTTCGCCATCTTCAGCAGGGCGAAGAGGTGGGTGATGTGGCTGTGGACGCCGCCGTCGGAGAGGAGCCCCGCGATGTGGAGCTTCGTCCCTTTTTCCCGGGCGGCGGCCATGGCCGCCTTGTAGGCGGCGTTTTCAAAAAAGCTGCCGTCGGCGATGGCGTTGGAGATCCGGGGCAGGTCCTGGTACACCACCCGGCCCGCGCCGATGTTGGTGTGACCCACCTCGCTGTTGCCCATCTGCCCGTCGGGCAGGCCCACGTCCAGACCGGAGGCCTGGAGCCGGGTGTTGGGGCAGGAGGCGAACAGCTCGTCCAGCACCGGGGTGCGGGCGCAGGAGATGGCGTTGGCCTCCCCCGCGGGGGCCAGGCCGAAGCCGTCCATGATCAGGAGAACGGTGGGCTGCTTGCTCATGTTACTCCCTGCTCCCTTCCCGGACGATCACCGCGAAGTCCGCGGGCTTCAGGGAGGCGCCGCCGATGAGACCGCCGTCGATGTCCGGCTGGGCCAGGAGCCCGGCGCAGTTTTTGGCGTTCATGGAGCCGCCGTAGAGGATGCAGACCTTCCGGGAGATCAGCGCGCCGTACTCCCGGCGGAGCAGCTCCCGGATGGCGAAGCAGACCTCCTGGGCCTGTTCGTCGGTGGCGGTGCGGCCGGTGCCGATGGCCCAGATGGGCTCATAGGCGATGACCACCTTCTTCACCTGGTCGGGGGTGAGGCCGTAGAGAGCGGCCTTCACCTGGTAGCTGATGAACTCGATGGTGAGATCCCGATCCCGCTGCTCCAGGCTCTCGCCCACGCACAGGATGGGGGTGATGCCCTTCTCCAGCAGGATGCGGAGCTTGGCGTTGACGATCTCGTCGGTGTCGCCGTTGTCGGCGCGGCGCTCGCTGTGGCCCACGATGCAGTACCGGGCGCCCAGATCCGCGATCATGTCGGCGCTGATCTCGCCGGTATGGGCCCCCTTGTCGAAGTGGGAGATGTTCTGGGCGCCCATGGCGATGCGGCGGGACTTCTCCCGGCTCAGCGCCGCCAGGTGGGTGGCGGGCACGCACAGCACCACGCTGCACCCGTGGGTGGCGGCGGGGATGCCGGCGCGCAGCTCGTCCAGAAACGGCCGGACCTGGGAGGGGAGCATGTTCATCTTCCAGTTGCCGGCGATGATGACTTTCCTGTATTTCTTGTTCATAACGTCCTTTCCTCGATCCTTCCGACGTCCCCGGCGTCTTTCTCCGGGGACCGGGGCGGGCGGGCCCGCCCCGGGTCCGAATTGATTACTTGTCCAGCAGGCAGGCCACGCCCGGCAGCTCCTTGCCTTCCAGGAACTCCAGGGAGGCGCCGCCGCCGGTGGAGACGTGGGTCACCTTGTCGGCGTAGCCCATGTTCTCGATGGCGGAGGCGGAGTCGCCGCCGCCCACCACGGTAACGCCCTGGCACTCGGCCATGGCGGAGGCCACCGCCTCGGTGCCCTTGGCGAACTTGGCAAACTCAAACACGCCCATGGGCCCGTTCCAGATGACGGTGCCGGCGGCTCTCACGGTGTCGCCGAAGAGCTTCCGGGTCTCGGGCCCGATGTCCAGGCCCTGCCAGCCGGCGGGGATGGCGTCGGAGGGGACGACCTTCGTGTCGGCCTCGGCGTCGAACTTGTCGGCGATCACGGTGTCGATGGGGAGCAGGAGCTGCTTGCCCATCTGCCCGGCCTTGTCCATCATCTCCCGGCAGTAGTCGATCTTCTCCTCGTCCAGCAGGGAGTCGCCGATCTCGTAGCCCTTGGCCTTCAGGAAGGTGTAGGCCATGCCGCCGCCGATGATCAGGGTGTCCGCTTTCTCCAGGAGGTTGTTGATCACGTTCAGCTTGTCCGCGATCTTGGCGCCGCCCAGCACCGCCACCAGGGGCCGCTTGGGATCGTCGATGGCGCCGCCCAGGGCGGTGAGCTCCTTCTCCACCAGGAAGCCGCAGTAGGCGGGCAGATAGTCCGCCACGCCGGCGGTGGAGGCATGGGCGCGGTGCACGGCGCCGAAGGCGTCGGACACATAGACCTCAGCCAGAGAGGCCAGCTCCCGGGCAAACTCGGGGTCGTTTTTGGTCTCGCCGGCCTCGAAGCGGGTGTTCTCCAGCAGCAGGACTTCGCCGGGCTTCAGCGCGGCGGCCTTGGCCTTGGCGTCGGGGCCGATGGTGTCCTGGGCAAACTGCACGGGACGGCCCAGCAGCTCCTGGAAGCGGACGGCCACGGGCGCCAGGGTCAGCTTGGCGTTGGACTTCTTCCACATATCCTCGTTGAGCTCGGCCTCGCTCTTGCCCTTCTTGACCTGCGCCTTCACATAGGCGGCGTAGGTGGCGGAGGGCTTGCCCAGGTGAGAGCAGGCGATCACGGCCGCGCCGTCGTCCAGCAGATACTGGATGGTGGGAAGAGCCGCGCGGATGCGCTTATCGTTGGTGATCTCTCCGGTCTTCTTGTCCTGAGGCACGTTGAAGTCCACGCGGAGCAGGACCTTTTTGCCGTTGAAGCTCACGTCCCGGATGCTTTTTTTCTTGTAGTTCATAGTATGTCCTCCGATCGTATTTTTGCTATTGCGCTCAAGTACGCATTGTAGTACAGAGAGGGAAATAATGCAAGTGGGTTTTCTGTCTTTTTTGCGGATAAAATAAATAAAACGCCCGGTTCTGTCTGATAAAATGTTTCATTGCGAAAAGGCGCAAACCGGTGTACAATAAAAGCCCGCATCCCGGAAAGGGGCGGAACGGCCGAAAAAAGCGGCCGGAAAGGAGCGCCATGCCTGCATGCCGTCTTTGTCCCCGGCGCTGCGGCGCGGACCGGGCTCTGACTCCCGGCGCGTGCCGCGCGGGCCGGGAGGTCCGCGTCGCCCGGGCCGCCCCCCACTACGGAGAGGAGCCCTGCATCAGCGGCGGGCGGGGCAGCGGCGCGGTGTTCTTCGCCGGCTGTCCCCTGGGCTGCGTCTACTGCCAGAACTACGCTCTCTCCCGGGGCCGGGCGGGAAAGAGCGTCACCGTGGAGCGCCTGGGGGAGATCTTCCGGGCGCTGGAGGCGCAGGGCGTACACAATCTGAATCTTGTCACCGGCACCCCCTTCGTGCCGGAGATCCTCGCGGCGCTGGAGCTGGCGAAGCCCTCCGTCCCGGTGGTGTGGAACACCTCCGGATACGAGACCGGGGAGACCGTCCGGGCGCTTTCGGAGAAAGTCGGCGTTTTTCTCCCGGACATGAAATACGCCCTGGAGGATCCGGCGGTCCGGTATTCCCGGGCGCCGGACTACCCGGAGACCGCCAAGGCCGCTATCCGGGAGATGGTCCGGCTCACCGGTCCATACCAGCTGGACGGCGACGGCCTCCTCCGCCGGGGCGTGCTGATCCGGCACCTGGTGCTGCCGGGGCAGCCGGAGAACACCCGGGAGGTGCTGCGCTGGGTGTCGGAGACCTTCCGGCCCGGGGAGGTGCTCTTCTCCCTGATGGCCCAGTACACCCCCTGCGGGAAGCTGGGCCCCTATCCGGAGCTGCGCAGGACCCTCACCGAAGAGGAGTGGGCGCAGGCCCTCGCCTGGCTGGAGGAGTCCGGCATCGCCGACGGCTACGTCCAGGATCTCGGCGCCTCCGGGGAGGAGGAGATCCCCGCCTTCGACGGCACGGGCGTATGAGCGCTTCCCGGCTCTTTTTGGTTTGACTTGCGGGGAAAACTGGCATATAATCATGAGTTGGAACAAAGCTTTTCAAGCGAGGTGAAGGTCATGGAATCCGGTCACAGTACCAGCGGCACAGGCGAGGGCCGATCCGCGCAGATACGGCGGCCGGCGGCCGTGACCGCCGGTCGGTAAAGCTCTCCTCGCCGTGCCTCCCTCTTTCTATTCTTTAAAAGGAGGCTGGGCCCATGGCAGAAACGACAGTCACCATCGAGAGCACGCTTTCCGCGCTCATCGAGGGGAAAAAATATACCACGCTCCGGGATATCCTGGTGACCATGAACCCGTCGGACGTGGCGGCGGTCTTTGAGGACATGGACGAGACCGTGCTGCCGCGGCTGTTCCGTCTTCTTCCCAAGGAACTGGCGGCGGAGACCTTCGTGGAGATGGAGCCGGAATCCCAGGAGCTCCTCATCCGCGGCTTCTCCGACACCGAGCTGAAGGAAGTGGTGGACGAGCTGTACGTGGACGACGCGGTGGACCTGGTGGAGGAGATGCCCGCCAACGTGGTCAAGCGGATCCTGCGGCAGGCGGACCCGGATATGCGCCGGATGATCAACGACATCCTCCGCTACCCGGAGGACTCCGCCGGTAGCATCATGACCACGGAGTTCGTCTCCCTCCGGCCGAAAATGACCGTGGAGGAGGCCACCAAGCGCATCAAGCGCACCGGCGTGGACAAGGAGACCATCAACACCTGCTACGTCACCGAAAAGGGCGCCCTCATCGGCGCGCTGTCCCTGCGGACGCTGATCCTGGCGGAGGACGACGCGATCATCGAGGACATCATGGAACCCCATGTGATCTCCGTCACCACCTCCGAGGACCAGGAGACCGTGGCCCAGATGTTCTCCAAGTACAATTTCAACGCGCTGCCGGTGGTGGATACGGAAAACCGCCTGGTAGGCATCGTCACCGTGGACGACGCCATGGACGTCATGGAAGAAGAGGCCACGGAGGACATCGAGAAGATGGCCGGTATGGTCCCCTCGGAGCGGCCCTATCTCCACACCAGCGTGTGGGAGACCTGGAAGGCCCGGCTCCCCTGGCTGCTGATCCTGATGCTGTCCGCCACCTTCACCGGGCTCATCATCAACCACTTCCAGAATCAGCTGGCCGCCTGTCTGATCCTCTCGTCCTTCATCCCCATGCTCTCCGGTACCGGCGGCAACAGCGGCACCCAGTCCAGCGTGGCGGTGATCCGCGGCCTGGCGCTGAAGGAGATCGAGTTTTCCGACATCGCCCGGGTCATCTGGAAGGAGATCCGGGTGGCGGTGCTCTGCGGCGTGTGCCTGGCGGCGGCCAACTTCGTGAAGATGATGCTGGTGGACAACCTGTGGCTCCACAACGGCGTGACCCCCGGCGTGGCCCTGGTGGTGTGTCTCACGCTGGTGTGCGTGGTGTTCATCGCCAAGCTGGTGGGCTGCTCTCTGCCCATCCTGGCGGACAAGGTAGGCTTCGACCCGGCGGTCATGGCCAGCCCCTTCATCACCACCATCGTGGACGTGCTGTCCCTGCTGGTCTATTTTTCCATCGCCTCCGCCCTGCTGGGGCTGTGACGGCGGGGAAACATATAAATATAACGACAGAGTAGGAGAATTACAATGAGCGATTGCACCCATGACTGCAGCACCTGCGGCGAATCCTGCGGCGAGCGCACCGAGCCCCAGAGCCTGCTGAAGGACCTGAACGCCGCCTCCCGGGTGGGCAAGGTCATCGCCGTGGTCAGCGGCAAGGGCGGCGTGGGCAAGTCCCTGGTCACGTCCATGCTGGCGGTGACCATGCAGCGGCGGGGCTACCAGGCCGCCGTCCTGGACGCGGACATCACCGGCCCCTCCATCCCCCGGACCTTCGGCGTATACGACCAGTGCTTCCAGAGCGAGGACGGCATCGAGCCCGCGGAGTCCCGGACCGGCGTCAAGATCATGAGCATCAACCTGCTGCTGGACGATCCCACCGCCCCCGTGCTGTGGCGGGGCCCCATCATCGGCGGCGTGGTGGGCCAGTTCTGGACCGACGTCCACTGGGGCGACGTGGACTATATGTTCGTGGACATGCCTCCCGGCACCGGGGACGTGCCTCTCACCGTGTTCCAGTCCCTGCCCGTGGACGGCGTGGTCGTGGTGGCCAGCCCCCAGGAGCTGGTGGGCATGATCGTGGAAAAGGCCGTGAACATGGCCGGGCTGATGCACAAGGACGTGATCGGTCTGGTGGAGAACATGTCCTATTTCCAGTGCCCCGACTGCGGCAAAAAGCACGAGATCTTCGGGCCCAGCCGGGCCGAGACCACCGCCCGGATCCACGACATCCCCAACGTGGCCAGGCTGCCCATCGACCCCCGGCTGGCTGCCAACTGCGACGACGGCCGCATCGAGGCCTTCGACGGCGACTGGCTGGACGGCCTTGCCGACGCCATCGAAAAGCTGTAACCCCTCCTCCGCACGAAAAAAGCCCATATTTTTTGTTGAAAATGCCTCATTCTGTTGAAGAACGAGGCATTTTTATTATACAACTTTACCGTAAGGGGAAGCTTCGCGCGGCCGGTTCCATTGATAAACGAACAGATTCTATGATAGGAAGGACGCAGAGGGGGGAACCGGTTCCCCCTCTGTCCGGAAAGAAGGAAGCCCGCCGCTGTCGGGAAAGAGCGGTGATGCGGGCCGCGCCGCTCCCGGAGGGCGGGCGCGGAAAGACAGGGGGAGGTGACGGCCGAACCGAACACGGCGGCGATCTCGACGCGCAACCAGAAGGAAAAGACGGGAATTGTATAGAAAACGATTGGGAGGTTTTCGTATGGGCAAAGGAAAATACACAGCGCGCAGCATCATTGTGCGGTGCCTGGTGATCATGGTAGGCGTGATCATTACGGCGTACGGCGCGGTAGCGTTCATTCTGGCAAACCTGGGCAGCGATCCTGTCACCGCGTTTGTTCAGGGCCTCGGCAAGGTTCTCAACCTGTCTTTCGGAAACGCGATGAACGTTTTCAACGTGGTCTTCTTCGTCATCATCCTGATCTTCAACCGCAAGACGATCGGTATCGGCACCGTTCTGTATACGTTCACGCTCGGCGTGTTCTGCAACATCCTCATGCCCTGGATCGTTGCGATCATCGGGGAGGAACCCACCATGGTGGCCCGGATCATCCTGATCGTCACCGGCACCATCGCGCTGGGCGTCGGCCTGGGCTTCTATCAGTCCGCGGAATTCGGCTGCGGGCCGTCCGACGCGTTCAACCAGACCATGGCCAAGAAGCTGAAGCTGGAGCTTCGCTGGTGGCGCATCATCTTCGACGTGATCATGGTCATCGGCGCCCTGATCATGGGCGGCGTGGTGCATGTTGGTACTCTGGTGGGCATGTTCCTGGTGGGGCCCGTGCTGGGACCCGTGCTGAACAAGATGGCCCCCATCGTCAACAAGTGGGCCGGAAACGAGGACATCGTCCACGAGGCCATATGACCGCGGCGGCATCCGCCGCCGATCCGCACACACCGTTTCGGGTTAAAATATCAACCGCGAATGACTGAGATAAAATAAAGGAGGCTTTTTGATATGGCAGAGAAAATGATGGGCGTTGTTTACCATGGCAAAGGAGACCTTCGTTTTGAGGAACGGGACATCCCCACCATCCTGGACCCCCGGGACGCCATCGTTCGGGTCGGCATGTCCAGCATCTGCACCAGCGATTTCCACATCCGCAACGGCGCGGTCCCCATCGCAAAGCCGAACACGATCCTCGGCCATGAGTTCGCCGGCGAGATCGTCGCGGTGGGCGATGCCGTCAAGAAGTTCAAGCCCGGCGACCGCGTGGTGGCCAATGTGGAGACCTTCTGCGGTGAGTGCTTCTACTGCAAGCGGGGCTATGTCAACAACTGCGTGGAGGGCGGCTGGTACCTGGGCTGCCGGATCGACGGCTGCCAGACAGAGTACGTTCGGGTGCCCATTGCGGATAACGGCCTCATCCGGATCCCCGAGAACCTGGATTACGAGGATGTGCTGATGGTCAGCTGCATCCTGCCCAGCGGCTACTTCGGTGCCGAGCTGGCGGAGATCCACCCCGGCGACACCGTAGCCGTGATCGGCTGCGGCCCCTGCGGCTACACCGCCATGATGTGCGCCAGACTGTTCGGGCCGGCCCGGATCATCGCCATCGACCGCCATGACGAGCGGGGCGAGTTCGCCCTGAAAAACGGCTGGGCAGACGTGTTCGTCAACACCAAGAAGGAAGACCCCATTGAAGTGGTGAAGCGCTATACCGACGGCCGCGGCGCGGACTCCGTCATCGAGATGGCCGGCAAGGACGAATCCTTCCAGCTGGCCTGGAAGCTGGCCCGGCCCAACGGCGTCGTCTCCCTGATCGCCATGTACGAGGAAGACCAGCGGCTGCCGCTGCCGTCCATGTACGGGAAAAACCTGGTCTTCAAGACCGGCGGCGTGGACGCCTGCAAGGATCAGATGCTGGTGGATCTGATCGCCGGCGGCAAGCTCAACACCCGTCCGCTGATCACCCATAAGATGCCTCTCAACGACATCATGCACGGGTACGAGATCTTCGAGAAGCATCTGGACGGCTGCATCAAGGTCGCCATCACGCCTTACGAGAGATAAACCCCCTCACCGATACGAAAAAACGCCTCGCCGGGTCTCCCGACGAGGCGGTTTTTTCCGCAACCTTACTCTAAGGGAAACGTTGGGGGGCGGGGGGAGCCGTTGACGCGTTCTGCCGGGAAATGGTATAAAAAAGAGGACCGGCGTCCCGGGAACGCCGATCGAAAACGAAAGAATGAGAGAGGAGCAAAACCCCATGGACGAAAACAAGAAACCCGCTGTCGACACCGGCGAAGAATATGCAAAATCCGCCGTACCCATGTCGGCCCGCAAGCCCTTCATGTCCGCGCTGATCATCTCCCTGGGCTACGTGTTCGTAGTCACCAGCATGCAGGCGGGCAGCACCATCGGCGTCAGCCTGCCCTTCGGCAGCGCAGTGGGCGCCGTGCTGGTGAGCAGCCTGATCCTCACGGTCCTCTCCTGCATCATGGGCGTGATCGCCACCAAAAGCGGTCTGTCCTTCGGCCTGCTGAGCCGGTACAGCTTCGGCGAGGCCGGCACCTGGGTGCCCATCGTCATCGTGGCCGTTACCACCATCGGCTGGTTCTCCATCGACGCATGGCTCATCGGCGACTCCACCCACCGGCTGTTCCCGATCCTGCCCGTGCTCCCCATCGCCATCCTGGGCGGCCTGGGCATGACGATGACGGCCCGCAACGGCACCAAGTGGATGAACATGCTCAGCAACATCGCCGTGCCCATCATCCTGATCTTCGGCGTGATCTCCATGGCCCGCGCCTTCCACGACGTGGGCGGCATGGCCGGCATGAACGCCATCGTGAAAGAGGACACCATCACCTTTGCCAAGGCCGTGTCCCTGGGCGTGGGCTCCTACGCCGTGGGCTCCGTCATGTTCACCCCCGACATCATGCGCTTTGCCAAGAACGCTAAGACCTCCATCATCGTGATGATCATCACCATCATGATCGGCAACTCCTTCATGGTCCTCTTCGGCGCCATCGGCGCGGTGGTCTACAACGACCCCGACATCATGGGCGTGCTGGCCCTCCAGGGCCTGCTGGCTCCCGCCTTCGTGGTCATGGTGCTGAACATCTGGTCCACCGCTCAGGGCTGCGTGTACTCCGGCTCCATGAGCCTGTCCAGCAAGATCAAAATGCCCCGGAAGACCCTGGTGCTGCTGTTCGGCCTGCTGGGCATCGTGTTCGCCTGCATCGGGTTCTACAACCTGTTCGGCGACTACATCAACTTCCTGGCCTCCACCGTGCCCCCCATCGTGGGCGTGATGCTGGCGGACTTCCTCTTCAAATACCGGGACGGCTATCCCGATGTGGACAGCGGCGTCCTGCCCAAGGCTGACATCGGCGGCTTCGTGTCCTGGATCGCGGGCTTTGCCGTGTCGTATATCCATGTCGGCCTGCCCTCTGTCAACTGCGTGATCGCGGCCTTCATCGTGAAGATGGTCTTCGACCTGGTGCAGAAAAAGAAGGCTTGATCCGCGGCCGCTCACAGTAAAGGAGTGCGAGAAATGGCAAGATACTGGGAATGGAGCAGCCCTTTTCCGATCGTCCCGGAGGAGACGGCGCTCATTATCGTGGACATGCAGAAGGCCTTCGCCGACGAGGGCCGGTGCATGTATTCCCCCCAGACCGGGGAACAGCTCCCGCTGATCGCGGATTTCAAAAAGTTCTGCAACGACGTCGGCATCCCCGTATACATGTCCGTCTTTGCCCAGGCGGAGGATTACCACAACGACTACTACTGGTTCCGGAACAAGGAGCGGGGCCTTCTCAATGAGGACGGGTCCTGCAAACTGCGGCTGGGCACCGACGACTGCGAGATGACCGAGTCGCTGGCCCCCGTGGGGGACGACGTGGTCTTCACCAAGTACACCTATTCCTGCTTCGCCCACACGGAGCTGGAGACCTGGCTGAAGAAAAAGCGGATCCGGACGCTGATCGTCTGCGGCACCTGCACCGACTGGTGCGTGGACAGCACCATCCGGGACGCCTACCACCGGGACTTCAACGTGGTGGCTCTGGCGGACGGCATCAGCACCTATCCCCACGCCGGCGCGGACCCGGAAACCTGGAACCGGATGGAGTTCGACCTCTGGGGCGAGGCTTTCGCCCGGGTCATGAAGGCGGAGGAGGCCAAGGCCGAGATCCGCCGGGCGCTGGCGGAAAAGTAACAACACATTTCAGCGGGAAGGGGGGCGGCGGCTTTTGGTAACCATCAAGCGTGCGGCGGATCTCACCGGACTGACGCCCAAAGCGATCCGGCACTATGAACACCTGGGTCTCTGCCCCTGCTCCCCCCGAAGCGCGGGCGGGTATCGCCTCTATTCCCCGCAGGCTTTGGACCGCCTGCGGCAGATCCGGTACTACCGGGAGCTGGGCTTCTCCCTGGAGGAGATCCGCGGCCTCCTGGACGCCCCCGAAAACGCCGTCCGGGAGGCGCTGACCCGGCGGAGACAAACCGTTACGGACGAGATCGCCCGGCAGCAGCGGGCGCTGGCCACTCTGGACGCGGCGCTGTCCATCGCTCCCCGGGGGGCGGTGGAGGGCGGCGTGGCGGTGGTGACCATCGACCTTCAGAACGACATCCTGGAGGGGGGCGCCCTGGCCTGCAAGCGGATCCACCGGATCCTTCCGCCGCTCGCAAAGCTGTTCGCCCGCGCCCGGGAGCGGGGCGTGCCGGTGATCTACATCTGCGACTGGCACGAGCCGGACGACCCGGAGCTGCTGCTGTGGAACGACCACATGCTGGCCGGCACCCGCGGGGCGGAGATCATCGACCAGGTGGCCCCCGGCCCGCAGGATATCGTCATTCACAAGAACCGCTTCAACGGCTTTGTGAACACGGACCTCCAGGCAGTGCTGGACGCCCTCCATGTGCGCACCGTGGTGATGACCGGCTGGCGCACGGACGTGTGCGTGGCCCAGACCGCCATCGAGGCGTTTTACCGGGGCTACCGGGTCGTGCTGGCGGAGGACGGCGTGGGCTCCACCTCCCAGGCGGAGCACGATTCCGGGCTGTCCATGATGCGCATCAATTACGGCTTCGACTGCTGGCCCTGCGAGACGGTGCTGGAAAAGCTGCTGGACGAGCAGGAAGCGGCGCCGCAATAAAAAAACCGTCCGTCAAGCGGGCGGTTTTTTTGTCCCTTCCGATCGTCTTAAGCGTGCAATCCGTTCTGCCAACGGCGGGAAGCGCGTCTCAAAGCCTTCCCCTGGAGGGGCGCGGCGCGTCAGGCCAACGCGGGGAGCGAATTTGTTCGCGGCCTGGAAGATGTCGCGGCGACACCCGTGACGGATTTCGTTTCTATTGCCTTCTCCTTGAGGAGAAGGTGTCGCGGCGCGTCAAGCCAACGCGGGGAGCGAATTTGTTCGCGGCCTGGAAGATGTCGCGGCGACACCCGTGACGGATTTCGTTTCTATTGCCTTCTCCTTGAGGAGAAGGTGTCGCGGCGCGTCTCACGCAAGCGCCGCGACGGATGAGGTGGCCGCGCGTCCCTTTGTCTGTTCCCGGATGGAAAGACGAGCCCAGTCCCCGTCGCCTACGCTCTTTGCCGCCGCTCGCCCGGCGTATGGTTTCCGGCATGGCATACAAAAACCCACCCTGTGTTCTCTGCACAGGGTGGGTTTTTACAGCGGCGTCTTCTTGATCACGGCGAAGCGCCGGGGGTCTCGGGCCGGGGTGGGCCGGACCTTGGGGATCAGCACCGCGCTGTGCCGGATGTCCGTCCCGGGGATGGCGTAGGTCTCGATCCGCGCCTCCCCGCCCCCCAGCAGCCGGACGGCCCGCTCCGCCTCCCGGAGCTCCTCCGCCGCGTCCGGCCCCTTCATGGCGGCGAACGTGCCGCCGGGCTTCACCAGGGGCAGGCACAGCTCGCAGAGCATATCCAGCCTCGCCACCGCCCGGGAGGTGACCGCGTCGAAGCGCTCCCGAAGGGCGATCTCCTCCTCCGCCCGGCCGGCGATGCACTCCACGTCTTCCAGCCCCAGGGCGTCCGCGGTCCGGCGCTGGAAGGCCACCCTCTTCTGCTGGCTGTCCAGCATGGTCAGCCGCAGCTCCGGCCGGAGGATCTTCAGCACCAGCCCCGGAAAGCCCGCCCCGGCGCCCACGTCGCACACCCGGATCTCCCCCGCCGGAAGGTACCGCAGCAGGGCGGCGCAGTCCAGAAAATGGAGCCGGGCCGTCTCCTCCTCCCCCCGGATGGCGGTGAGGTTCATCACCTTGTTGGTCTCCTCCAGCAGCGAATGGTACTGCCGGAGCCTCTCTATGGCCGTCCCGTCGGCCTCCACGCCCAGCTCTTCCAGCCCGGCGCGCAGGATCTCTTCCATACCGTTTCCCCCGGATCTCTTGGTGGAATTCATCTTAGCACACCCCCGCTCCGCCCGTCAAGGAAGGCCCTCGGCATACCCTCCGCCCCCGCCGCATAGGATGAAAGGAAAGGGAAGGAGGCGGATGCCATGGACCGGAGATGGGGCGCGCTGTGCGCGGCGGTGCTGACGGCCCACGGGCTGCTCCGGGC
>JAFRDL010000013.1 GCA_017411265.1 Oscillospiraceae bacterium
ACCTCCTCCCGCTCCAGGGACACCAGGAGGATGGCTTTGCCCGCGTCCCGCTGGGCCACCAGCTCCCGGTGGAGGTTCTCGATGGCGCCCACGTCCTGGCCGCGGGTGGGCTGGACCGCCACGATCAGCGGCAGATCCCGGGCGAGCTCACGGGCCACGATGGCCTTCTGCTGGTTGCCGCCGGACATGCTCCGGGCGACGGTCACGGGACCCTGGCCGGAGCGCACGTCGTACTGCTCGATCAGCTGCTCGGCATATTCCCTGACCGCGTCAAATTTGATGAAGCCATGGTTCTGGAACCGGGGCTCGTAGTATTTCTGGAGCACCATGTTCTGCTCCAGGGTGTAATCCAGGACCAGGCCGTGCTTGTGCCGGTCCTCGGGGATGTGGCTCATCCCCTCCAGCGACCGCTGGCGGATGGTGGCGTTGGTGATGTCGTGGCCGCAGAGCGTCACCTTGCCGCCGGAGGGCTTCTCCAGCCCGGTGAGGGCGTAGACGAATTCGGTCTGGCCGTTGCCGTCGATGCCGGCGATGCACACGATCTCTCCGGCCCGGACCTCCAGCGACACGTGGCTCACCGCGTCGTGCTTGTGAAGCTGGGAGGGAACGGAGAAATCCTCCACTGTGAGGATGGGCTCGCCGGGCTTGGCGGGGGTCTTGTCCACCACCAGCTGCACCGGCCGTCCCACCATCATCCGGGACAGCTCCTCCTTGGTGGTCTCGGCGGTGTTCACGGTGCCGATGTACTTGCCCTTCCGGAGCACCGTGACCCGGTCGGAGACCTCCATGATCTCGTTGAGCTTGTGGGAGATGAAGAGCAGGCTCTTTCCCTCCTTGGCAAGACCGCGCATGATCTGCATCAGCTCTTCGATCTCCTGGGGCGTCAGCACGGCGGTGGGCTCGTCAAAGATCAGGATCTCGTTGTCCCGATAGAGCATTTTCAGGATCTCCACCCGCTGCTGCATTCCCACGGTGATGTCCTCCACCTTGGCGTCCAGGTCTACCTTCAGCCCATAGCGGTCGGACAGCTCCTGGACCTTTTTCCGGGCCGCCTTCTTCTGCAGGACGCCCATTGTGGTGTCCTCGGAGCCCAGGATGATGTTGTCCAGCACGGTGAAGACCTCCACCAGCTTGAAGTGCTGGTGGACCATGCCGATGTGGAGCGCGGTGGCGTCGTTGGGGCTGTTGATCTGCACCACCTGCCCGTCCTTTTTAATAACGCCCTCCTCCGGCTGATACATGCCGAACAGGACGCTCATCAGGGTGGACTTGCCGGCGCCGTTTTCGCCCAGCAGGGCGTGGATCTCCCCCCGCCGCAGCTGGAGAGTGATGTCATCGTTGGCCTTGATGCCCGGGAATTCCTTGGTGATGTGGAGCATCTCGATGACATACTCGCTTGCGTTGTCCATGGCCCTCTCCCCTCCTTTTGTCGGATCGCGCGTGATGCGCGTCAAATCTCGCAGATACTGAGATTATATATAATAAACGGGCGAATTGCAAGGAGGAAGACCGCCCCGGAAAAAGAAAACGGGAAGAGCCGAAGCTCTTCCCGTTGATCTTGTCTGCGAAGGGATCACACGTAGTTGATGGTCACGTGCTCGAAGGGCTGGCTGGCGATGGCGTCGCCTTCCAGAACGGTGTTGTCAATGACCAGCTTGCCGTCCAGGACGTCCTGATAGGCCTGCTGATACTCTTCCACCGTGTAGTTCTTGAACTGCCAGGTCTCGGTGGGGATGCCGACCGCATTGGTCTCCACGCCCAGGTTGTTGGGCACGTCGCCGATGTCGTCCCACTCGCCGGCGTAGTACTTGTCGATGGCCCACTTGGTGGCGCCGCTCAGATCCTTCAGCGCGGAGGTCACGACGGTGTCGGACTCGAAGGACTGGTCGACGTCCACGCCCACGACCTTGCCGTTGTTCTCGCCGGCCGCCGCGGTGACGGAGGCGAACATGGAGCCGCCGCAGGCGAAGATGATCTCGGTGCCGTTCTCATACCAGCCGTTGCACATGGTCTGCAGCTCGGGGGAGGCGGAGAAGGAAGCGCCGTACTGCCAGGAGTAGTTGATCTCCACGTCCACGCCCTTGGCAGCCGCAGCCGCCTCGGCGCCCTGCACGAAGCCGTAGCCGTACCGGCAGCAGGCCGGGTTGGTGCCGCCGCCGCCGCCGCAGAAGCCGAGCTTGGTGTAGCCTTCCATGACCACCGCATAGCCGGCGAAGTAGCCGCTCTGCTCTTCCTTGAAGGCGATGGGGGCCACGTTCTTCAGACCCATGGGCCAGCCGTCCACGAACACGAACATGGTGTCGGGGTTGGCGGTGGCGATCTGCTCCAGGGCTCCGGCCTGCATGAAGCCGGCGCACACCACGACCTTGGCGCCCGCGTCGCAGGCGGCCTTCATGGCGTCGACCCGGTCGTCATCGGTGGCCTGGTCGCCGTTGGCGGGCTGATAGTACTTGTAGCTCTTGCTGTTCTGATAGGCGTCGCCCTTGACGCCGTTCCAGGTGCCCTGGTTGAAGGACTTGTCCTTCAGCTGGCCCACGTCGGTGACGAACGCCAGCTCGTACACGCCGTCAGAAGCGGTCATGTTGTCAGGGATGGTGTCGGGGTTGGAAGGATCCACAGCGGGGGTCTCGGTCTTGGCGCCGCAGGCGGCCAGGGCCAGGACCATGGTCAGCGCCAGAAGGATCGCGAGAAACTTCTTCATTTATTCTTTCCTCCTTATTATTTCCTTTTTGCAAAGGATTTCAACATATGAAATATACCACGCGGCGGCGGCCTATGCAAGGGCAGGGGTTTCCATAACAACGCCGGAGGGAAAATTTTCTCCGGCGTCGTCTCTCTTCGTTTTTATTGTGCCGCCGTTTGTCCGTCAGTTGCGGACAGCCACCTCCAGCGCCAGCTCCATCATCTGGGTGAAGGAGGTCTGCCGCTCCTCGGCGGTGGTGACCTCTCCGGTAAGCAGGTGGTCGGAGATGGTGCAGATGGCCAGCGCCTTCTTCCCGGCCCGGGCGGCGTTCATGTACAGGGCGGCGGCCTCCATCTCGATGGCCATCACGCCCAGCTTCATCCACGCCTTGCTGGCCTGGGGGTCGTCGTCATAGAAGGTGTCGGAGGAGAACAGGTTCCCCACGGCGTAGGAGAGGCCCATCTCCTCGGCGATCTCCGCGGCGGACCGCAGCAGCCCGAAGTCCGCGATGGGGGCGAAGCAGCCCCGGAAGCCGTACTGCTCCCCGTAGGCGGAATTGGTGCAGGCCCCCTGACCCAGGACGATGTCCCGGACCTTCAGCTTGTCGCTCATGGCCCCGGCGGAGCCCACCCGGAGGATGTTCTCCACGCCGAAAAAGTGGAAGAGCTCGTAGCTGTAGATGCCGATGGAGGGGATGCCCATCCCGCTGGCCATGACGCTCACGGGCACGCCCTTGTAAAGGCCGGTATAGCCCTGGACGCCCCGGACGTTGTTCACCAGCTTCCGGTCCTCCAGAAAATTCTCCGCGATGAATTTGCTGCGCAGGGGATCGCCGGGCATGAGCACCGTTTTGGCGAAATCCCCGGGCATGGCGTTGATATGGGGGGTGGGACAGGGTCCGGACATGGCGGGTCCTCCTTTCTTATTCCAGCGGCAGGGAGGTCTGGCCCCGCTCGCTCATCTCCCGGGCGATGCGCCGCCGCCAGCAGGCGTGGCACATGGCCAGGTAGGAATCGTTTCCGCCCAGCATGACCTGGGCGCCCTCGGTGACGATCCGGCCGTCGGCCCCGATCCGGGCGTTGACGGTGGCCTTGGAGCCGCACTCGCAGATGGTCTTGATCTCCGTGATGGAGTCCGCCAGCTCAAAGAGCCGCCGGGACCCGGGAAACAGGTGGGTCTGGAAGTCGGTGCGCAGGCCGAAGCACAGCACCGGCACGTTCTCCTCGTCCACCAGCGTCCGGAGCTGCTGGATGTGGGCGGGGGAGAGGAACTGGCACTCGTCGGCGATGATCACGTCCCGCCGGCCCCGCTGGGCGTACAGGGTGATGATGTTGTCCTCCGGGCGGATCACCTCCGCGTTGGCCTCCAGCCCGATCCGGGAGCGGATGACGCTGCGCCCGTCCCGGTTGTCGGTGGCGGGCTTGATGAGCCACACGCTCATCCCCCGCTCCTCGTAGTTGAATTTGGTGATGAGAGCCTGGGCCGATTTGCTGGAGCCCATGGCCCCGTACTTGAAATACAGCTTTGCCATTGTGATCACCTCGAAAAGTATCTGCCCACAGTTTACCCCAAATCCGGACACAAGTCAACGGATGGCGGCATACTCTGGGAACGATGAGCTTATTGCGAGGAGGAGTGCCATCGTGCGTATTGCCGTCACCGGGACCGACGCCCGGTTTGCCGTTCTCTGGGAGCTGCTGGAGGCCGACGGCCACCAGCTGGGGACCCCGGACCGGGCGGAGATCATCGTCCCGCCCCCCTGGGACAGCGCCGCCCGGTACGCCCGGTCGGAGAGTTACAAGATCGCCAACGCCGCCCTCACCGCGGAGGGAGCCGCGGCGCTGCTGGCCCGGGAGCGGCCCCTCCCCGGAGCGGAAGCGCTGGTGCTGGGCTATGGCCGGGTGGGATCGCTGTGCGCCCGGGCGCTGGAGCGGGCGGGCTGCTCCGTCA
>JAFRDL010000092.1 GCA_017411265.1 Oscillospiraceae bacterium
AAACGCCGATGAGGTTCAGGGCATTTTTCAGCGTGATCATGGTGGCACGAATCAGACCCAGCCGCTGGTTGGTGAGCTCCGGGTCGTCCGGGTTGTTGACCTTGGTGCTGTTGTAATAGCTGTGGAAGGTCTTCACCAGGGAGAGGATGTAATCGGTCATCTTGTTGGGCTTGCGGAGCAGAGCGTCGGCTGCCACCTCCGAGGGGAATTCGCTGATCTTCTTGAGCAGAAGCAGCTCCTTTTCGTCGGTGAGCCGCCCGTACTCCGGCGCGGGGACGAACTCCGGGATCTGGGGATTGCGCAGGATGGAGCACATCCGGGAGTAGGCGTACTGGGCGTAATACACCGGGTTGTTGTTGTCCTTGGATCGGGCCAGCTTCAGATCCAGGTCCATATGGGTGGATACGTCCTTGGAGGCAAAGAACCAACGGGCCGCGTCCACGCCGATGTCCTCGCACAGCTCCCGGATGGTGATGGCGTTGCCGGTGCGCTTGGACATCTTGACTTCCTTCCCGTCCTCCACCATGCGGACCATCTGGATGAGATCCACCTCCAGCGTACCCTTGGGATACCCCAGGGCGGTAAGGGCGGCCTGCATCCGGGTCACGTAGGAGTGGTGATCGGCCCCCCACAGGTCCACCAGCAGCGGGTAGCCCCGCTCCACCTTGTGGACGTGGTTGGCGATGTCCGGGGTCATATAGGAGAGGGTCCCGTCGCTCTTGCGGAGGACCCGGTCCTTATCGTCGCCGTAGTCGGTGCTTCTGAACCAGAGGGCGCCGTCCTGCTCGTAGGTAAGACCCATGTCCTTCATCCGCTCCAGGCAGGCGTTGATCCGCTCCATGCCGTTCTCGTAAAAATAGGTCTCGTGCATCCAGGACTGGATGTTCACGCCGTAGAGCTTCAGATCCCGGTCGATCTTCTCCAGCTCCCGGGTCTTTCCCTCCTGCATGAAGTACTCCAGCCGTTCTTTCGGATCGGCAGTAAGCCACTTGTCCCCGTCCCGGGCGGCGATGTCCGCGGCGATCTGCCGCACGTCGTCGGCGTGGTAGCCGTTCTCCGGAAGGGGATACTCCCTTCCGAAATGCTCAAAGTACCGGGAGACCAGGCTCTCCCCCAGCATGACGATCTGGTTGCCCGCGTCGTTCACGTAGTACTCCCGCAGCACGTCCCAGCCGCTGGCCTCCATGAGACGGCAGATGCACTCGCCCCAGGCGGCGTTCCGGGCGTGACCGCAGTGGAGATCGCCGGTGGGGTTGGCGGACACCCACTCCACCAGGACCTTCCGGCCCCGGCCGGAGTCGTTGCGGCCGTAATCGTCCCCCGCCTCGACCACCCGGTTGATGAGCGCGGTGAGGGACTCCTTTTTCAGCCGGAAATTGATAAAGCCGGGCCGGGCCACCGTGATGCTCTCCGCCTCCGGAAGGAGCTCGTACAGCTTGGCGACAAGAGGCTCCGCGATCTCCATGGGGTTCTTCCGCAGGGCGCGGGAGAGCTTCATGGCCGCGTTGGTGGCATAGTCGCCCAGGCGGGTGTCCTTGGGAGTCTCCACGATCACGGAGCCCTCCTCCGGCACGATATCATAAACCGCCCGGACCGTGTCCAGGACGGCGCTGAGGATCTTCTGCTCAAAATCTGCCATGGTTTTCCTCCACAATCGGTGCATTCAAAAGAAACATGGTAACTATACCAACATCCGGTGGATTATTCAAGCTTTTTCCCGGAAAAAACTGTCCTCTGCCCGCCCCGTTCCCGTCACGGGTCCTCCGCCGTCCTTCGGCGGACAACGGCAAGCAGCACAAAGAACAGGGCGATCCCCGGGGTCTGGGCGATATTCACCGCCCCCTGGACGGCGTATCCCAGCAGCCCTGCCAGCAGCGCCCGGGACAGCCCGTCATCCCGGCGGAGGACGTCCCGGGCCGTGAAGCCCAGCCAGCCCAGCCAGGCCAGAAGCCCAAGGGCCCCCCAGTTGAGAAGGATCTGGATGTACTCACAATGGGCGGCGTCCAGAATGGCGTCCGGGAAGATCCGGCGCGTGAAGTCCATCCGGGCCAGGATCCCGCAGCCGCCGCCCAGCAGCTTGTCCGACAGGGGAAACTCCCGGTACAGCCCCAGGCAGTAGGCCCAGACCTTTCCCCGGTCTGTGCCCCAGCTCTCGGAAAACCGGAGCCACTCCTCCATGCTCCCCAGGGGAACGTCCTTCCATACGGTGTTCAGGAGCGCCAGCACCCCCGCCGAAACGGCAGCCGCCGCCAGAAGAAGGAGGCCATAGACCCGGAGCGCTTTCCGGATGTCCTCGTTCTTCCGGCTGCGGAGCAACAGCCACCAGACGAGGCCAAATACCGCCATGGCGGCGGACACTCCCGGGTGGAGGAGCGCCGAAGTCAAGGCGGAAAGCTCGGCGCCCCGGGCACGGACCGCCAGACCGTAGAGCTGCATCCCCGCCGCCAATCCGGGCCAAAGCAGTCCCCAGCGGGGCAACGCCCCGGTGTCTTTTTTCAAAAGGAACGGCAGCAGCACAAGCGCCGCCCCCAGGCCCAGAACGGTGCACTCGCTGCGCATCGCCATGGCGGCCCATATGCCCAGGAGGGAAAGGCCGCCCCACAGGAGCCGCCGAAACGGCTTTTCTTCCTGGAGAAGCGTCCCGATAAACACCGGCGCCGCCAGCGCCAGATAGGCCCCGGCAAAATTGATGTTTCCCAGCGTGGAGATATACCGTCCCCGGTCAAAGTCGATCAGTGTGGCGGAAAAGCCCAGCACATCCCGGCCCAGATGCTGCATCAAAGACATCGCCGCGGACAGGGCCAGCCCCGCCCCCAACGGCGCCAGAATGTCTCTTTTTCGGATCTCCGCTCCGGAGAACGCAAGGAAAAGGGCGACATACAGCCAGATCATCCCCGCTCCCTGCCAGCGTCCCCGGGTCCCCAGGACGGAGTCCCAAAAGAAGCCGGACATGGCAGAGGCAAAAAGGGCGATCGCAGCCAGAGCCAGGGCGCAGACCTCCCCGGCCCGGAGCCGGAACGGCCCGGAGCCGTACTGCAGCGCCGCAGCCCCCCGGAACAAAAGAAAGAGGACGCTCCCGCCCACGAACCAGACGGTCTTTGCCTCGGTGATGTCAAAATACCCGTCGTGGATCACCAGAGGCAGCCCCAGGAGCATCAGCCACAGATAGACCCGCGCGGCGACAGAGACGATATTCGTTTTTTTCTCCAGCGTCGTTTCCATGCCGTCCTCCGTGTCGTTCTGTCTATATGGACGATGATACGGGAAAAAAGTTGGCTTGTAAAGAAAAAAAGGGAAGAAGGTCCCTTTTCCCTCTTCCCGTTTTTTCGTATTTCGTGCCCGTTCCCGTCAGTGCGCGCCGGTTTCCTTCCTGTACTGGAACGTGAAAATATACACGCCGTTCTGCGCGGTCATCAGATGATACCGGCCCGCCAGCCGGGGCTTGGACACCTGCACGCAGGCGACGTCCGCCACGGTGAATTCCGGGCACAGCTCCGTCAGCTCCGCGACCGTTTCCAGCGTCACGGCGTTCACCACGATCCGCGCCGCCGGGTTTTTCGCCAGAATGATGTCCAGGATCGGCCGGAGCTTTCCGCCGCTGCCGCCGATGAAAACGTGGGTAGGGGCCGGGAGCTCCGACAGCGCCTCCGGGGCAGAGCCGGGTACGATCTCCACGTTGCGCAGGCCGAACTTCTCCACGTTCCGGGCGGTGAGTGCCAGAGCACTCTCCTTTTTCTCAACCGCATAGACCTTTCCCGCCCAGGCCACGCGGGCGCATTCCACGCTCACCGATCCGCTGCCTGCCCCCACGTCCCAGAT
>JAFRDL010000093.1 GCA_017411265.1 Oscillospiraceae bacterium
AAGGAGGCCACGGTGCTGAAGGCGTAGAACACCAGCACCGACCCCAGGAGAAACAGGGTGAACCGCCGGTTGTCCCGGAAAAACCGGCCCAGAGAGACGCCGGAGGCGTCCCCGGCGCTCTGCCGCGGTACCGGCGAAGCGCCGGTTTTCCGCAGCATCCAGCCGTTGGCGGCGAACTGCGCGGCGGTGAAGACCAGCGCCGCCAGAGGCATCAGCCGGACCGAGCGGCGCTCCAGCGCGATCCCCAGCAGGATGGACACCAGCATGTAGGCCAGGGAGCCCGCGCCCCGGGCCACCCCGTAATTCGCCGGCGTGCCCCGGTAGGTGAGATCCGCGTTGATCTTCAGGTTGATGGCGTTGGCGCACAGCGCCACGGAGAGCAGCAGCACGTAGCCTACCGTGACGGCGGTGCAGCGCCCCTGCTGGGGGAGAAGCAGCGCTAGCACGGCCACCTGGAGCGCCAGCACGCCCCACATCATCCGCCCGGGCACAAGCCGCTCGTTCCGGTCGATGCTGTCCGCCAGAAACGTGCTGAGCAGCGAGCCCAGGATGTTCCCCGCGGCCAGGATCGCCCCCAGCTGGGTGTTGGTGTACCCCATACCCTGGAGGTAGACTACCGCGAAGCCGCTGGCAACGCAATAGGTCATCCAGAAGCTGCCCTGGACGATGGAGTAGGCGGCGGTAAGCTTTCGGCTGTCGGTCATGGCGTCACTTCCGAGTCTTGAACAGATATGAGGATTATATAAAACGCTCCAGCCCCCGTCAAGGGTCAGGAGATGGGGAAAAGGGGGAGAGAATATTGCTTTTGTGGATCATCCTGGCGGCGGCCCTTCTGGTGCTGCTCATCAGCTTTTTCACATTCTGGCTGTGCTTCCACTCCCCCCGGAAGGGGCAGAACGACATCTACAACTACCCTACGGAGGAGCAGTATCTCCCCCACCGGGAGTGGGCTCTACGGATGATCCGGGCCATGGCGGCGGAGCGGTGCGAGATCGTCTCCGTCCGCTCCCGGGACGGGCTGCGCCTCACCGGCCGGTATTACGCCCGCCGGGAGGACGCGCCCCTGGCCATCTGCTTCCACGGCTACCGGGCCACCGGCCTCCGGGACTTCTGCGGCGGGGCCCGGGACATCCTGGACCGGGGCTTTGACCTGCTGCTGGCGGACCAGCGCGCCCAGGGAGACAGCGGGGGGCACACCATGACCTTCGGCATCCGGGAGCGGGAGGACTGCCACGCCTGGGTGCGCTGGGCGGCGGAGCGCTTCGGACCGGAGCGGGAGATCGTGCTCTACGGCATTTCCATGGGGGCGGCCACGGTGCTCATGGCCGCGGGCACGCCCTTCGAGGGAAACGTCCGGTGTATCGTGGCGGACGCCCCCTATTCCTCGGCGAAGGCCATCATCCAAAAGGTCTGCCGGGAGGACCTGCACCTTCCCGCGGGACTCTGCTGGTTTTTCCTCCGGCTGGGGGCGCGGCTCTTCGGCGGCTTCGACCCGGAGGAGACCACCGCCGCCGCGGAAGTGAAAAAAGCGACGGTCCCCATGCTGATCCTCCACGGGGAGGACGACCGGTTCGTCCCCTGCGCCATGAGCGCGGAGATCGCCGAGGCCAATCCGTTGGCGGAGCGCCATACCTTCCCCGGCGCCGGTCACGGCCTGAGCTATATGGCGGACCGGGAGCGGTATCTCGCCCTGGTGGACGACCTCCTCCGCCGCGCGGTGGGGAAATAAAAAGACGGCAAAAAGACGGCTTTCATAAGAAAGCCGTCTTTTTGTCTCCGCACAATTTGAAATTCATACTGACGGTATAAAAAATATTATCCTGCTGATATTGAAAGTGTCTTCCTTTTTCCTCTTTCATCCTGTACAATGCAGACAGAAACGACGAAAGGGGACGCGGGACATGAAACTGACCCTTGCCGAAAACATCCGGTCCTTCCGGAAACAGCGGCGGCTCACCCAGGAGCGGCTGGCCGAGGTCCTGGGCGTGACCACCGGAGCTGTGTATAAATGGGAGTCGGGGCAGTCCGTGCCGGCGCTGGAGCTGATCGTGGAGATGGCGGACTTTTTCGACACCTCTGTGGATGTGTTGCTGGGCTATAATCTGAAGGACAACGGACTCGCTTCCACCGTGCAGAGACTCAACGAGTGCTGCCGGACCAGATCACCCGAGGGACTGACGGAGGCGGAAAAGGCGCTGAAAAAATATCCCAATTCCTTTGAGGTGGTGCATAATTGCGCCCAGGTCTTCATGGTTTATGGGGTGGGGAGCCGGGACAAGACAGAGACCCGCCGCGCGCTGGAACTGCTGGAGCAGGCCCGGCTGCTGATCGGGCAGAACACCGATCCTGCGGTGAGCGAGCTCACGCTCCTGGGGGAGATGGCCGACGGATATTCGCTGCTGGGAGAGCACGAGAAGAGCGTGGAGCTTATGAAAAAACACAACGCCGGGGGCATTTTCAGCGATTCCATCGGGGTGTGTCTGGCGGTCCTGATGGGCCGATACGAGGAGGCGGAGCCCTTCCTCACGGACGCCCTGCTCCGGAACACCACCAGTCTCCTCAACACGATCATGGGGTATGTGTTCGTCTTCTGCGCCCGGGGGGACTACCTCTCCGCCCGGTCGATCCTGGGCCTGGGGATGGATCTCCTGCAGGGGCTGAAGAAGAAAAAAGAAAACGCCCCCGATTTCACGGACAAGCTGTCCATGATGATGTTCGCCCTCCAGGCCCATATCCAGCAGAAGACCGGCCTAAGACGGAGGCCCGCTTTTCCATGGAAAAGGCCGTCGGCCTGGCGGCGCGGTTCGACGCCGCGCCCAACTACGGGGTGAGTGCGTTCCGGTTCGGGGCGCTTCCGGAGGAAATAAACGCCATCGACGGCCTGGGCGCCACGGCAGCGGATAGCCTGGAGAGTATCCTCCGGCTCCTGGACGACCCGGAGCTGACCGCCCTGTGGAGGGAGGTCCGGGACCGTGGATAAAGTGGATAAAAACGTGTTCGCCTACCGGAACTTCCGGCTGGTGTACTTCGGCGCGCTGGTCTCGGATCTGGGAACGGTGCTCTACAGCTTTGCCGTCAGCTTCTACATCCTGGAGATCAGCGGCAACAACGCCTTCCTGCAGGGGGTATATCTGGCCCTGTGCGGCGCGGTATTGCTGGTTTTCACCCCGCTGGGGGGAGTGCTTGGGGACCGGTACAACAAGGCGCGGATCATGTTCCTGTGCGACTACGCCAAGGGCGGGCTGATCCTCCTCTCGGCGGCGCTTATGCTCCTGTTCCGGACCAACAGCGCCCACATCGTCATTCTATTCACCGCAGGCTTCCTCGCCAATATGGTGAGCGGGATCTTCAACCCGGCCGCCGGGGCGCTGCTGCCCCACATCGTGGCCGAGGAGCGGCTCCAGCAGGCCAACGCGTATTTCTCCGTGAAAAGCTCCCTCCAGAGCATTTTCGGGGCGGTGCTGGCTGGCGTGATGTACGCCGCGCTGCCCGTCACGCTGCTCTTTTTCATCGTGGGGATCTGCTACGTGCTCTCCGGCGTGTCGGAGATGTTCATCCGCTACGAGCACCGCCCGCCGGAGGAACGGCTCACCGTCCGGCTGGCCCTGGCGGACATGGGGGACGGCCTCCGGTATCTCCGGGGCCAGAAGCCCATCATGGCGCTGATGGCGGCCATCCTGTTCATCAATTTCTTTTTCGCCCCGGTGGTCAGCAATTTCGTTCCCTTCTTTATCCGGACGGATGTGGCAACGGCGCCCTCCTTCCTCTTCGACCGGCTGCTGACGCCGGAGCTGTGGTCCTCGGTGTTCAGCATGCTGATCGGGGTGAGCTCCCTGGTGGGCGCGCTGATCCTCAGCGCCCGGGCCCAAAAGGAAAAGTGCGGACACGCGACAGCTCTCCGGCTTTGTGTGATGGCGGCGGCCATGATCGCTCTCACGGTGGGGTACTGGCTGCTGGTCGGCAGGGGCGGCTCCCTGAATGCGTTCCTTCTGCTGTTCTGCCTGGGTTGCCTGCTGACCGGCTATCTGGTGGCCTGTATCAACATCCCCGTCAGCACCGTACTGATGCGCACGGTGGAACGGGACAAGCTGAGCAAGGTCGCCAGCATTACCAACATCCTTTCCCAGGGGCTGGTTCCCGTGGCCTCCGTGCTGGCGGGCGCCGTGCTTCAGAGCTTTGGCAGCACGGCCCTGCTCCTCATCTGCTCCGCGGGCTTCGCCGCCGCCGCGCTGTTCCTGCTGTCCAGCAAAGAGGCGAAGAAGATCTGAAAAAGCCGGGCCCTCTCCGCGGAGAGGGCCCGGCTTTTACAAAGCTTTTCCAACTTTGCCTTGAAGGAG
>JAFRDL010000094.1 GCA_017411265.1 Oscillospiraceae bacterium
CATGGCCTCCGCGAGCGCCCGGCCCGCGCCCCGGCGGCGGTGCCGGGGCTTCACGGCCAGGTTGCCCACGTCGCCCTCGTCCCGCACGAACTCGTACCAGGCATAGCCCAGCATTTCCCCGTCCTCCTCCGCCAGGAGCAGGACGTGCCGCCCGTCCGCCAGCATCCGGCGGAGCAGGTCCTCCGCCGCCCCCTCGGGGAACACGGCCCGCTCCAGGGCGGCAACCGCGGGGATGTCCTCTCCCCGGGCCAGTCGCACCGTCATGTCAGTGCGCCTCCGCCCAGCTGCGGCCCCATTTGGCGTCGGCCACCAGAGGCACGGAATAGTGGACGGCGTTCTCCATCTCCTCCTGGAGGATGGCGCACACCGCGTCCTTCTCCTCTTCCGGACACTCCACGATGAGCTCGTCGTGGACCTGCAGGATCAGACCCGCCTTTTTGTTCTCGGCCCGGAGCCGCCGGTCCACGTTGCCCATGGCCAGCTTGATGATGTCCGCGGCGGTGCCCTGGATGGGCATGTTCAGCGCCACCCGCTCGGCGAAGGAGCGCATGGTGAAGTTCCCCTTCAGCTCCGGCAGATACCGCCGCCGGTGGAAGAGGGTGGAGACATAGCCGTCCCGATGGGCCTGTTCCACGATGCTCTTCTGGTAATCCCGCACCCCGTGGAACCGGCGGAGGTAGGCGTCCATATAGGATCTGGCGTTGGCCACGGTCTCGTTGATGTCCTGGGCCAGGGAGAAGGCGGAAATGCCGTACACGATGCCGAAGTTCACCGCCTTGGCCCGGCGGCGCTCCTCGGGGGTGACCTCCTCCAGGGGGATGCCGAACACCTGGGAGGCGGTGACCCGGTGCACGTCCTCCCCGGAGAGGAACGCCGCGCGCATGTTCTCGTCCCCGGAGATGTGGGCCAGCAGACGCAGCTCGATCTGGGAATAGTCCGCGTCCACCAGCACGTTCCCCGGCCCGGCCACGAACATCCGCCGCAGCCCGGCCCCCAGCTCCCGGCGCACCGGGATGTTCTGCAGGTTGGGCTCCGTGGAGGACAGCCGCCCGGTAGCGGTGACGGTCATCTGGAAATTGGTGTGGATGCGCCCGTCCTCCCCGATGACCTTCAGCAGGCCGTCGGCGTAGGTGGACTTGAGCTTTGCCAGCTCCCGGTATTCCAGCACATGGGCCACCAGCGGCACATGGCGCAGCCGGTCCAGCACGTCCGCGTTGGTGCTCCAGCCGGTCTTGGTCTTCTTCCCCCCCGGGAGCCCCATCTTGTCGAAAAGGATGGCGCTCAGCTGCTTGGGGGAGTTGATGTTGAATTCCTCCCCGGCCTCCTCCCAGATCTTCGCCTGAAGGGCGTCGATCTGTCCGGCCAGGGTCTCTCCGAACTGGCGCAGGGCCTCCCGGTCCGCCAGGAACCCCCGGTGCTCCATCCGGGCCAGCACGGCGCAGAGGGGCATCTCGATGCACGCAAAGAGCTCGTCCATCTCCAGCTCGCGGAGCTTCGGCCGGAGGATCTCCTCCAGCGCCGCTACGCCGGCAGCCAGGGAGGCCATCTCCCCCAGACGCTTGGCGCGCTTTTCTCTCTCGTCCGCCCCGTCCAGGTCCAGCATGGTCTGGCCGGACTCCTCCGGGGTGTCCGCGTGATACGGGACAAAGTTCGCGTAGGCCCGGCACAGCCGGTCCAGGTCGTAGGACGCGGCGGTGGCGTCCAGGAGATAGGCGGCCAAGGCGGAGTCGAACACCCAGCCCTCGCAGCCGTCCACCCCCCGGTCCAGCAGGGCGCGCATGGTGTTTTTCACGTCATGCCCCGCCTTTTTCCGTTCCGGGGCAAACAGCAGCCCCAGGGCGGCGGCGTAGTCGTCCCGGTAAACCTCCGGGGAGAGAAACACCGCCAGGGCGGCGTTGTCGTCCTTGTCGGCGTGGAGCACCGCCTCGTCCCGAGCGGGATCGTACAGGAGATACGCGGTCCCCTCTCCCGTCCCGCCCAGGGCGGCCCGGAGCTGCGCCTCCGTCTCCGGGATCACGCTCTCGCAGGTCCCCACAAAGACGGGCGGCTCCTCCGCCGGGGCTTTGGCGGCCTTCAGCCCCCACTTGTCGATGAACTTCTGGAAGCCCAGCCGCTGGAAGAGCTCGTACACCGCCGCGCCGTATTCCCGGGGGCGGAGCATCTCCTCCGGCTGCAGGTCGAAGGGAGCGTCCCGGTCGATGGTGGCCAGCCAGAAGGAATCGTAGGCGCTGTCCTTTCCGCTCTCCAGCTTGGCCCGGAGCCCCGCCTTGACGGAGGGATCCTCCAGATGGGCGTACACCCCCTCCAGAGAGCCGAACCGGTGGAGCAGGTCCATGGCGGTCTTCTCCCCCACCCCCGGCACGCCGGGGATGTTGTCGGAGCTGTCCCCCATAAGGGCTTTCAGGTCCACCATTTTTTCCGGCTCGAAGCCGTATTCCTCCCGGAAGCGCTCCGGGGTGTAGTCCACAGTCTCGGTCTGGCCCATGCGGGTCTTCACGTTCAGCACCCGTACCCGGTCCCCCACCAGCTGCAGGGAGTCCTTGTCCCCGGTGACCACTACGCACTCCCAGCCCCGCTCCGCGGCCTTTTTGCTCAGGGTGCCCAGCAGGTCGTCCGCCTCCCAGCCCGCCAGCTCGCACCGGCGGACCCCCATGGCGTCCAGCGCCTCCTTCACCAGAGGCATCTGCACCGCCAGCTCCTCCGGCATGGGCTTGCGAGTGGCCTTGTAATCTGCGCTGTGCTGATGACGGAAGGTGGGCTCCCGCCGGTCAAAGGCGACGCACAGCCCGTCGGGATCCTCGTCTTCCAGCAGCTTCTGCAGGATGGACAGGAACCCGTACACCGCGTTGGTGGGGGTGCCGTCGGGGGCGGACAGGGGCCGGATGCCGTAGAACGCCCGGTTGACCAGGCTGTTCCCGTCCAGCAGCATCAGTTTTCGCATACGCTCTCCTCTCTCAGTTCCCGGGCGATGGGCCGGTATACCGTCAGCAGCATGGTGATAAAGGCGGCGCCCCCGCCCAGAAGGTCGCTGATGGGCTCGCTCCAGAACACGCCGTTGGCTCCCAGCCCCCATCGGGGGAGCAGCAGCATCAGCGGCACCACGATCACGATCTTGCGCAGCAGGGAGAAGGTGATGGCGTTCTTCGCCCGGCCCAGGCCCTGGAACACACACTGGCCGGCGAACTGCAGGGCCATAAAGCAGCTGCCGCAGAAGTAGATCCGCACGGCGGGCACCGCCACGGCGATAAGTTCCCGGTCCGTGGTGAAAATCCGTACAAAAGGCTCGGCGAACACCACGAAGGCCACCCACACCGCCGCTGAGATCCCGATCCCCACCAGGGTGTTAAAGCGGATGCCCTCCAGGACCCGCTTTTTGGCGCCGGCCCCGAAGTTGTAGCCCAGCACCGGCTGCGTGCCGGCGGACAGGCCGTGAATGATCTCGTTGAACACGGTGCGCAGAGCGTTGACGACGGTCATGGCCCCCACGTAGAGGTCCCCGCCGAACAGTCCCAGCTGGGTGTTGGCCACTCCCTGGATCACGGAGTTGGTGGCCATCACCACGAAGTTGGTCACGCCCAGGGACATGATCCTTCCCACCACACGGGGGCGAAGCCCCAGATACTCCCGCCGGAAGGGCACCACGGCCCGCTTTCCCAGCAGGAATCCCAGACACCAGACGGCGCTGATGGTCTGGGAGAGCACCGTGGCCAGGGCCGCTCCCCGGATGCCCATGCCCAGAGCGAAGATGAATACCGGGTCCAGGATGATGTTGGCCGCGGCCCCCAGCATCACGGTGCCCATGCCCCGGCGGGCAAAGCCCTGGGCGTTGACGTAGGGGTTCATCCCAAGGGTGACGTACACGCAGGGGGTGCCGGCGATATAGATCCGCAGGTAATCCAGGGCGTAGCCCACCGTGCCCTCCGTGGCGCCCAGGGCCAGCAGCACCGGCCGGGCGATCAGATACGTCGCCCCCGTAAGGATCACCGAGGAGGTCAGGAGCAGGGTCAGGGAGTTGCCCATGATCCGCCCGGCCTCCTCCGGATCGTTCCGGCCCCGGGCGATGGAAAAGAGGGGCGCGCCCCCCTGACCGAACAGCCCCGCGAAGGCGGAGAGGATGGTGATCACCGGCAGGGCGATCCCCACGCCCGTGAGGGCCAGTCCCCCGATGCCGGGGATATGGCCGATGTAGATCCGGTCCACGATGTTGTAGAGGACGTTCACCAGCTGGGCGGCGATGAGGGGCACCGCCATGCCCAGGATCACCCCGGGGATCTTCCCCTGGGTAAAGTCGTTCTTTCTCTTTTCCATATCAGGAGCCCTTTTCGCCCCGCAGGCGGATCAGCTCGTCCCGGAGGACAGCGGCGTACTCGAATTCCAGCATCTGGGCGGCCTTGCGCATCTCCTTTTCCAGCCGCTCGATCTCCGCCTTCCGCTCCCGCTCGGTCATCTTCACGCCGTGCTCGTTCCTGGCCGCCGGGCCGCTGATCTCCACCAGGTCCCGGATGCCCTTCACGATGGTCTTCGGCACGATGCCGTGCTCGGTGTTGTAGGCGGTCTGGATCGCCCGGCGGCGTTCCGTCTCGTCGATGGCCGCGCGCATGGAGGGGGTGACGGTGTCCGCGTACATGATCACGGTGCCCCCGGCGTTCCGGGCGGCCCGGCCGATGGTCTGGATGAGGCTGGTCTCGCTCCGGAGGAAGCCCTCCTTGTCCGCGTCCAGGATGGCGATGAGGCTCACCTCCGGCAGGTCCAGGCCCTCCCGCAGGAGGTTGATGCCCACCAGCACGTCGAACTCGCCCCGGCGCAGGTCCCGGATGATCTCCATCCGCTCGATGGCCCCCACGTCGTGGTGCATATACCGGGTCCGGATCCCCGCGTTGGAGAGGTAGTCGGTGAGGTCCTCCGCCATCCGTTTGGTGAGGGTGGTGACCAGCGTCCGCTCGTTTTTCGCGATCCGGGCCTGGATCTCGTCGATGAGGTCGTCGATCTGCCCCTCGGTGGGCCGCACGTCCAGCTGCGGGTCGGTGAGGCCCGTGGGCCGGATGATCTGCTCGGCGATCTGGCCGGAGCGGGTGCGCTCGTACTCTCCCGGGGTGGCGGAGACGTAGATCACCTGGCCGATGCGCTGCTGGAATTCCTCGAATTTCAGCGGCCGGTTGTCGAAGGCGGAGGGCAGGCGGAAGCCATACTCCACCAGGGCCTCCTTCCTGGCCCGGTCCCCCCGGTACATGGCCCGCACCTGGGGCAGGGTCACGTGGCTCTCGTCCACGAACAGCAGGAAGTCCTTGGGGAAATAGTCCAGCAGGGTCATGGGGGCGCTGCCCACCGGACGGCCGGAGATGATCCGGGAGTAGTTCTCGATGCCGGAGCAGTACCCCAGTTCCTGGATCATCTCGATGTCATAGTTGGTGCGCTGGGCGATCCGCTCCGCCTCCAGGGGCTTTTCCAGCTCCCGGAAGTATTTCACCCGCTCGTCGCACTCCCGCCGGATCTCCGCCACGGCCCGGGCCATCTTCTCCGGGGGCGTGACGTAGTGGCTGGCCGGATAGACGGCCACATGGCTGAGCACCCGCGTCGCCTGGCCGGTGAGGGGGTTGATCTCGCTGATGCGGTCGATCTCGTCCCCGAAAAACTCCACCCGCACCGCCTTGTCCCGGTAGTAGGCGGGGAAGATGTCCACGGTGTCTCCCCGGACCCGGAACATGTTCCGCTCGAAAGCGATGTCGTTGCGCTCGTACCGGCTCTCGATGAGCTTCATCATCAGCTTTTCCTGAGGCAGCTCGGCGCCGGGGCGCAGGGAAATGGCCATATTGGCGAAGTCGTCCGGCTCCCCCAGACCGTAGATGCAGCTCACCGACGCCACCACGATCACATCCCGCCGCTCCAGCAGGGAGAAGGTGGCGCTCAGCCGCAGCCGGTCGATCTCCTCGTTGGTGGAGGCGTCCTTCTCGATGTAGGTGTCGGTGTGGGGGATATAGGCCTCGGGCTGGTAGTAGTCGTAGTAGGAGACGAAGTACTCCACCGCGTTGTCCGGAAAGAACTCCTTGAACTCGCTGCACAGCTGGGCGGCCAGGGTCTTGTTGTGGGCCAGCACCAGGGTGGGCCGCTGGAGACGCTCGATGACCTTGGCCATGGTGTAGGTCTTGCCGGAGCCGGTGACGCCCAGAAGGGTCTGCTCCTCCAGCCCCATCTCCACGCCCCGGCTGAGGGCTTCGATGGCCTGGGGCTGATCCCCGGCGGGCTCGTATTCGCTTACCACCCGAAATTCCGGCATGACGTTCTCTCCTGAAAAAACATGGATTAATTAAATAATTATATCACGCTTTCCCCGGGCATACAACACCGCCGGGGAGAAAAAGAGGACGTCCCAGGACGTCCTCTTTTCAGAGCTCTTCCGTTTTCTCGCTGTTCTCCTCTTTTCTTTTCCGCAGGCGCCTCCATCCGAACAGGGGGACTCCCCTCTCCTGGGCGTAGTCCCTGACGATGTTCTCGATCATCTCCACCACCATCCGCCGGACCTCCGGCTCCTGGTTGAGCTCCCGGACCATCTTCAGGGTCTGGAGCATCCGCTGCTCCGTCACGTCGGTGAGCGTCTCCGCTCCGCTGGCGCCCAGGGTGTTGAAAAAGGTGTCGATGAACTCCGCGCGCTGGGCGCGGTTCATGCTCCGGAGCAGGTCGTTCATCCCCCGGTCGATGGCCCGGGCGGAGGGGGACAGCTCTTCCGCCCGGACAAAGCCCGTGGGCGTGGTCTCCCAGGTAAAGCCGTCGTGGGCCAAAAGCCGGTTGGAGGCAATGGAGCGGACCACCTCATACTCGTCCTCCTGGAAGAGCAGCGTGCCCACCGTGGCGTTCTCCGGCATGAGCGTGCGGATCTTGGGGAGGATGCGCCGGTAGCCCGGGTTGTCCAGGAAGTCCTCCATAAAGCCGGGGCCGTCGTAGTTGCACACCAGGGTGATCCGATCCTGGATCTCCTCCGGCGCCATGGAGGCGGCGTAGACGGACAGGTTCGCCCCCTTGGAGTGGCCGCCCACCACCAGCTCCCCGGGGTAGGTCTCCGCCGCCCACAGCAGATATTTCAGGGCGTCCGCCTGGGCGGGGACGGCATCCATCACCGTGAGCTGGAAGTTCTCCTTCCAGCCCACCAGAGTGTCGTCGGTGCCCCGGAACGTCACATAGTGCCGTCCGTCGGGCAGTCGGACCGTGAGGGCGGAAAACTGCTCGGTGCGGGTCTCGCTGATTTTCAGCCGGTAGCCGGACAGCTGCAGGTCCCGAAAGCGCTCCGTCTCCGGCAGGCGGAAGAACACCGGCACCGTGAACTCGGAAGCCACGATCCCCAGCTTCAGGTCGCCCCCGGCGGCCTTGTACGCCTCCACGGCCTGGCCGACGGTCACGTACGCCCCGTCCTCCGGCACCATCCCACTGAGATCCGGGGTGCCGATCTTGCAGAGGATGAATTCGTCCACCTCGTTCACCGGCGAGACGGAAAAGGGCACGTCCCCCCGCCAGTCCAGATAATCCATGATATCGGCCATAAAAGCATCTCCTCGCAGATGGTTTACATAATTTCTTTCGCTTACGATCCGAACAGCCGCCACCCGCCGGTGTCCGCCTCGCCGTGGGCGTTGTCCCCCAGCACCGTCACAGAGCCGTCCTCATGGACGAAGGCGCAGTGGGTGCCTCCCGCGGCCAGGGCAATCACCCGGGACAGGCCGCTCACGTCCAGCGCGTCGCCCTCCCGGAAGAAGAAGGCGCAGACGCTCCCGTCGGCCCGGAGGCCCAGCACGGCGGTGGAGCCGGCGGATACGGCCACGATCCCGCTCCAGTCCTCCAGCTCCGCTCCCAGGGCGGTCACGGTCCCGTCGGCCCGGAGCCCCACGGCCAGGGCGGTGTTCACCGCCAGATCCACCAGCCGTTCCGGGCTCTCCCACCGGGAAGAGACGTGGGAGCTCAGCGGCTCTCCGCTGCCCCGGAGGGCGCCCAGGTTGTGGGAGCCGCCGGTGATGCGGGTCACGCCGGTCCAGCCGGAGAGCATGTAGTACTCGTTGAAGCCGCAGCTGACCACGGTGCCGTCGGCCCGCAGGCCGAAGGTGGCGTAATCCGCCGCGGCGATCTGCACCACGTCCCTCCAGCCGTCCACGTCGCACTGGTGCTCCGAGTTCCGGCCGACAGCCGCCACGGTGCCGTCGGCGCGGAGGCCTACGGTGTGATAGGCCCCCGCCGCCACGGCGGTGATTTCCGTCCAGGCCGCCACATCGCACTGGCCGAAGCTGTCGTCCCCGCAGGCCAGGACCGTGCCGTCGGAGCGAAGCCCCACGGTGTGGTAAAAGCCCGCGTCCACCACGTCCCGGGGCAGGCTCTCCCGGACCTTTTTCAGCTCCTCCCGCCGGGCGATCTCCTCCGGCGTGAGGTCCTGCGCCAGCGCCAGAGCCGTCTCTTCGTCCGTCTCGCCGGTGATCGCCCGGGCCAGGGCCACGGCCCGGTCCCGGGCGCCGGGATAGTCTCCCAGGGCCAGGAACTGATCGATGGCGGCCCGGGGGGCGGTCCGCGCCGTCTCCTCCGCCGCCCGGAAAGCGCATTCATCGGCCCTGGCGGCGCTGTCCCGGTATCCGCTCAGCGTCCGGAAGGCCGCGGCGGCCGCCGCCGGGTCTCCGGCGGCCAGGACGGTTTCCGCCTCCCGGTAGGCGCTCTCCCGCGCCTGCTCCGGGGAATCGGCGTAATTCCCCAGCGCCAGGAACGCCGCCCTGGCCCCGGCGAAATCGCCCGCCGCCATTAATTCCGCCGCCTCGGCGTAATCGCACCGCCGCAGCAGCGCCCGGGACTCTTCCTCCTCCAGCCGGGCCGCGATCCGCCGGGCCAGGGACAGGTCGCCCGCCGCCAGCGCGGCCTCCGCCCGCTCCTGCCGCCATTGGGGGATCTTTTCCGCCAGGAACAGCCCCCCGGCCAGCAGTGCCAGGAACAGGACCGTGGTCACCGCCAGCGTCGCCGTCACACGGGCGCGGAGGGAGGGCTTCCTCTCACTTCCAGGCATAGACAGCCCCCCAGTCCGTATTCAGATGCTTCTCCAGCAGCTCCTGGTAGATGTTGCCGTTGAGGGAATCGTAGTTGCACATGACAAAATATATGTCGCTGACGCCGTACTTTTCTATGTACTGCCGGAGGCTGCCCCCCACCTGCTGGGGGTTGAAGATCCCTTTCCGTGGATCGGTGGACAGGATGGTGTCGTAGTAGGGCGTCAGATAGGGCAGGAAGGCGTGGTAGAAGCTGTCCCCGATCACCAGCGCGTTCCGCCCGGTATGATACCCGGTCTCGAACATCCGGAAGGGCGGACGAAGCCCGCCCAGATAGATCCCGTAGCCGCCGAACTTGTCGTCCTCCATGTACACCGAGCGGCTCAGCTGGTCCATCCGCTTGACGATGTAGCTCTCCAGCGGGGAGGATTTCTGGGGGATCAGGCGGTTTTCCCGCTCCAGCGTCATGCTCTGGAGCTGCTCCGGGGTATACGGCGGCTCGTAAAAATCAAACTGGAGCTTGTACAGGAATTCCCAGAAATCGATGGGCGGATAACCCGCCTCCTCCACCATGGCCCGGGCCACGTGGTAGGCTCCCTCGATGTGCCAGTGGAAGTCGTAGCTGGAGAACAGGTTCTCCTTTCCCAGATACGGCCGCAGGATATCCATGGGGTCGAATACCGTGATGCTCTCCGGGAGCAGGGGCGTCATGGCCTCGTCCACGCTGCAGCCCCAGTCCACATACTCCCCGGTATCGGTGATGGCGTTGCCCTGCATGGACACGGGGGCGTTGACGAACAGGATTCGGCCGTCCTCCGGCAGACAGTCCCGGTACTCCTCCAGCACCCGGGCGATGTTCGCCAGATTTTCCGCGGGATATTCCTCCTCGATGTGGACGGAGCCGTCGGCGGCCACCATCCAGATCGCGGCGTCCATGC
>JAFRDL010000095.1 GCA_017411265.1 Oscillospiraceae bacterium
AGACCGGCACCCTCACCCAGAACCGGATGACCGTCACCGACACCTGGACCGACGACCCGGTGCTCCTGGCCAAGGCCATGGCCCTGTGCAACGACGCCCAGCGCGGCTTGGGCATGCACGCCGCCGAGGGGGAGCCCACCGAGGCCGCCCTGGTGAACCATGCCCACGACCTGCAGCTGTACAAGGACCGGCTGGACGTGGACTATCCCCGGATCGGGGAGGCTCCCTTCGACTCCGGCCGTAAGATGATGTCCACCGTCCACTCCGAAGCGGACGGCATCCGCCAGTACACCAAGGGCGCCTGCGAGATGCTGCTGGAGCGGTGCGACGGCTACTGGTACGGCGGGAAGGTCCTGCCCATGACCGAGGAGTACAAGGAGCAGGTGCGCCTGCGGGCCAAGGAGTTCGCCGACCGGGCTCTCCGGGTGCTGGGCGCGGCCTTCCGCCCCTGGGAGCAGACGCCCCCCGACTGGGAGCCGGAGACGCTGGAACAGCATCTGGTGTTCATCGGCTTCCTGGGGATGATCGACCCCTGCCGGCCGGAGGTGTACGCCGCCATCCGGGAATGCCGCCAGGCGGGCATCCGTCCCATCATGATCACCGGCGACCACATCGACACCGCCGTGGCCATCGCCAGGGATCTGGGGATCCTCACGGAGGACACCCGGGCCATCACCGGCGCGGAGCTGGGGGCCATGAGCGACGAGGAGTTTGAAAAGATCTACCCGGAGATCAGCGTGTACGCCCGGGTGCAGCCCGAGCACAAGACCCGGATCGTCACCGCCTGGCGGAAGGCCGGGTACGTCACCGCCATGACCGGCGACGGCGTGAACGACGCTCCCTCCATCAAGAGCGCGGACATCGGCGTGGGCATGGGCATCACCGGCACGGACGTCACCAAGAACGTGGCGGACATGGTGCTGGCGGACGACAACTTTGCCACCATCGTGGGCGCCGTGGAGGAGGGCCGCCGGATCTACGACAACATCCGCAAGGCCATCCAGTTCCTTCTGGGCTCCAACATGAGCGAGGTCATCAGCATCTTCGCGGCCACGCTGATGGGCTTTTCCGTCCTGGAGCCGGTGCATCTGCTGTGGATCAACCTGGTCACCGACTGCTTCCCCGCCCTGGCTCTGGGCATGGAGAAGGCGGAGCGGGACATCATGCAGCGCCGGCCCCGGAGCGCCAAGGCGGGCATCTTTGCCGGGGGCATGGGGACCGACATCGCCTACCAGGGCGTTCTGGTGTCCGTGCTCACCCTGCTGAGCTTTTTCATCGGCCATTACATGGAGTCCGGCCTGTGGGAGATCCCGGCGCGGAGCGCCCACGGCACCACCATGGCCTTCCTCACCATGTCCATGGCGGAGATCTTCCACAGCCTGAACATGCGCTCCCAGCGGGGCAGCATCTTCACCATGGGCACCCGCAACTGGGCCCTGCTGGGCTCCACCGTCGCCGCGCTGCTGGCCACCACCGTGGTATGCGAGATCCCCGTTCTGGCAAAGGCCTTCGAGTTCAGCACCGTCACCTTCCGGGAGTACGCCGTGGCCATCGGGCTGGGACTGGTGGTGATCCCCGTGGTGGAGGTCGTCAAGCTCATCCAGCGCACCGCGGCCGCGGGAAAAGAAACGGCGGAAAATTCATAATCCGTCTATCCTTTTCCGCTCCGATGTGATATACTCGTGGTACAAGCACGAAAGGAGTTGGGTTTCATGAAGTTCACCATCTCTGCCAAACAGATGGAAGTGGCCGACGATCTGCGCAAGTACACCGAGAAAAAGGTGGGCAAGATCGACCGTCTCTTCCGCAGCGAGAGCGAAGCCTTTGTCACCTTCAGCCGGGAGCGGGGCCGCTTCACCGCCGAGGTCACGCTGAAAAACAACGGCATGTTCTACCGGGTGAGCGACACCACCAGCGACATCTTCGCCTCCGTGGACTCCGCCTGCGCCTCCATCGAGCGGCAGATCCGCAAAAACAAGACCCGCCTGGAGAAGAAGCTCAAGAGCGGCCCCATCGACTGGAGCGCCATGAGCGCCCCGGTGGACGAGCCCGAGGAAGAGGGCGAATTCAACATCGTCCGCACCAAGCGCTTCTCCATCAAGCCCATGACCCCCCAGGAGGCCATCCTGCAGATGAACCTGCTGGAGCATGAGTTCTACGCCTTCCGCAACTCGGAGGACGACGAGGCCTTCTCCGTGGTCTACCGCCGGAAGAACGGCGGCTACGGTCTGTTCTCCGACGAGAAGGAATAATACGACACAATAAAGCCGGGCGCCTTTTCAGGCGCCCGGCTTTTTCTGTGCGGTCATGCCTCGATCCCGAACAGGCGGCAGCCGTTGTCCCAGGTGACGCGCTCCATCTCCTCCGCCGTCACGCCCTTGAGCCCGGCGATCCGCGCCAGGATATAGGGGAGGTTCCGGGAGTCGTTCCGCCGTCCCCGCACCGGCTCCGGGGCCATGTAGGGGCTGTCCGTCTCCACCAGGATCCGGTCCAGGGGGGTCACCGCCAGGACCTCCGCCGCTTTCCGGTTGTTCTTGTAGGTCACCGGTCCGTCGAAGCCCAGATACCAGCCCCGGCGCAGCAGCTCCTTTGCCATCTCCGCGCTGCCGGAGAAGCAGTGGAACACCCCCCGGAGCTCCGGGTAGCACAGCACCGTCTCCAGACAGTCCTCATGGGCCTCCCGGTCGTGGACGATCACGGGGAGGCCGTGCCCCAGCGCCAGACAGATCTGCCGCTCGAACATCTCCCGCTGCAGGGCCTTGTGCTCCTTGTCCCAGTAGTAGTCCAGCCCGATCTCTCCCACGGCGACCACCCTGGGCCGCCGGATCAGATCCCGGAGCAGCGGCAGACTGGTCCGGTCCCAGCTCTCCCATTCCTCCGGGTGCCAGCCTACGGCGGCGTACACATGGGGGTACCGCTCCGAGAGTTCCGCCGCCAGGCGGGAGGAGGGAGCCTCGCAGCCCGGATCCAGCACCAGGCCCACGCCGCTCTCCGGCAGGGCGGACAGCACCGCGTCCCGATCGGCGTCGAACTGCTCCGCGTCGTAGTGGGCGTGGGTGTCAAAGATCATGGCGGGCCTCCTCCAGATAGCGGAGACACGCCTCCGGGTCGGTGAAACAGGCAAAGGCGTCCATCAGCCCCGCCTTGGCAAAGCCCGTCTCCACGGAATGCCGCAGCGCTTCCATCATGGGCAGCCAGTAGCCCTCGCAGTCCAGAAGGGCCACGGGCTTGTCCGTCTGCCCCAGGGTCCGGAGGGTGATGACCTCCAGCACCTCCTCCATGGTGCCCACGCCGCCGGGGAGGGCGATGAAGGCGTCGGAGCGCTGGCGCATGATGGTCTTCCGCTCCGCCATGGTGTCCATGCGCACCTGCTCCGTGCAGTGCGGGAACAGGATGCCGGGCCTGTCGAAAAACCAGGGGGCCACCCCCACCACGGCGCCGTTCTTCTCCCGGGCGCCCCGGGCCGCCGCGCCCATGAGACCGTGGGCGCCGCCCCCGAAGACCAGGGTGTGGCCCCGTTCTCCCATGGCCCGGCCCAGACTCTCTCCCAGGGCGAAAAAGGCGGGGGCGATGTCGTCGCTGGAGGCCCCGAAAACGCAGATATTCAAAGTCCCATCTCCTTCAGAAGCGAGGTATAAAACCGGAACGCCGCGGGCATGGCCAGGGCCTCCCGCTCCGCCCCGGTGACCCAGACGTAACCGGGAAGCTCCGTCCCGCAGGGCACCCACCAGCCCCGCATATGCCATTCCACATGGGAAAAGACGTGCACCGCCTCCCCGCAGAAGACGCCGTCCGCCGGGGGCTCCGGCTCCGTGTCGTTGGGCAGCTCCCACAGTCCCGCCAGCAGGCCCCGGTCCGGGCGGCGGCGCACCGCGATCCGGTCGCCGCAACGGAGCAGCAGCACCCGCCGTTCCTCGATCCTCCGGGGCCGTTTTTCCGGCAGCACGGGATAGAGGGCCTCCTCCCGGTTGGCGTGGGCCCGGCACAGCCCGGACAGGGGGCACCGGCCGCAGGCGGGGACGCCGGGGACGCACACCGTCTCCCCCAGCTCCATCAGGGCGCTGGTGAACGCTCCGCAGCGCCCCGCCGGATAGATCGCCCGCAGGGCTTCCCGGAAAGCGGACTTCACCTTCTGGCTGCCCACGTTTTCGGCGGAGCGCTCCAGCCGGGAGAGGACGCGCAGCACGTTCCCGTCCACCGCGGGCTCCGGCAGGCCGAAGGCGATGGAGGCGACGGCCCCGGCGGTGTAGTCCCCGATCCCGGGGAGGGCGCGGAGCGCGGCGGCGTCGGCGGGGAACGCCCCGCCGTATTCCGCGGCGACTTTTTTGGCGCAGGCGTGGAGATTCCGGGCCCGGGAGTAGTATCCCAGCCCCTCCCACAGCTTCATCACCGCGTCGCCGTCGGCGGCGGCCAGGGCCTCCACCGTGGGGAAGGCGGCCATGAAGCGCTGGAAATACCCCCTGGCCGCTTCGATGCGGGTCTGCTGGAGCATGATCTCGGAGACCCACACCCGGTAGGGCGTGGGGTCGCGGCGCCAGGGGAGATCCCGGGCGTTTTCCTCGTACCATGCCAGCAGCGGCGCCGAAAAGTCTTCCATGGCGGCCTCCTTGTGTTCCATAGGGCCATTATACGGCCTTTTCCCGGCCCTTGGCAACCTTGATTTCCGGGGGAAGGATAGTTTATAATGAACGTACTATATAAAGGAGATGATCCCATGGAATACCAGCGCTTCGGAAACACCATCTACCTCCGGCTGGACCGGGGGGACGAGGTCGTCGCGGCCATTCGCCGTCTGGCGGAGGCGGAGGGCGTGAAGCTGGCCTCCGTCACGGGCCTGGGCGCCACCGACGATTTCACCGTAGGGATCTTTGATACGGCGGAGAAACAGTATCACGCCCTCCACTACACCGGCGCCCACGAGATCACCTCTCTGGTGGGCTCGGTCAACACCATGAACGGCGAGCATTACAGCCATCTGCACATGACGGCCTCCGACATCTCCGGCGCCGTGGTGGGCGGGCATCTCAACCGGGCCCGGATCAGCGCCACCGCCGAGATCGTGATCGTTGTCACCGACGGCACGGTGGACCGGTTCCGGGACGAGGCGGTGGGCCTCAATCTCTATCAGTTCCCGGAGGGGAAGAAGCTGTGACCGAGCGGCTCTATGACCGGGACTCTCATCGCCGGGAATTCCGGGCCGCCGTGCTCTCCTGCGCCCCGGAGAGCGGCCGCTGGGCCGTGATCCTGGACCGAAGCGCTTTTTTCCCCGCGGGAGGCGGCCAGGCCGGGGACACGGGGACCCTGGGCGGCGGCCGGGTGCTGGATACCGAGGAACGGGACGGAGAGGTGATCCACCTCTGCAGCGATCCCCTGACCCCGGGGGAGACGGTGACCGGGACGCTGGACTGGTCCCTGCGCTTTGCCCGGATGCAGATCCACTCCGGGGAGCACCTGGTCAGCGGCACCGCCCACCGGCTGTGGGGCTGTGAGAACGTGGGGTTCCACATGACCGAGCGCTCCGCCACCCTGGATTTTGACCGGGAGCTGACCGCGGACCAGCTCCGGGAGCTGGAGCGGAGAGTCAACGAATCCGTTTGGGCCGACCTGCCCATCCGTGTTTTCTATCCCTCGCCGGAGGAGCTGGAGAAGCTGGTTTTCCGGCAGAAAAAAGCCCTGACCGGCCCGGTGCGTCTGGTGGAGATCCCCGGGGTGGACCTGTGCGCCTGCTGCGCCCCTCATGTGGAACACACCGGGGAGATCGGCCTTGTCCGGCTGCTGGACGCCCAGCGCCACCGGGGCGGGATCCGCATCACCATGACGGCGGGCCGGGGCGCCTGGGAGAACGCTTTCGCCATGGGCGAGAGCGCCGACGCCCTCTCCCGGCTGTTCTCCGCGCCGAAGGACGCCCTGCCCGCGGCGGCGGAGCGGGTGCTGTCCGAGCTGGAGAACGCCAGGCAGGCCACCGCCGCCATGGAGCGGCGGTACACCGCCCTCCTGGCGGAGAGCGCCCATGACACGGCGGGGGATCTGTGCTTCTTCCTCCCCGGAGAGATGAGCGCCGCCGCGGCCCGGGAGCTGGCGGAGGCGGGAAAGAAGAAGTGCGGCGGGATCTGCGCCGTGTTCGCCGGGGACGACGAGACCGGCTGGCGGTATGTGATGGCCTCGGAGAGCGTGGATCTCCGGGCCAAAGCAAAGGAGCTGAACGCGGCTCTCTCCGGCCGGGGAGGCGGCAGCAGCGCCATGATCCAGGGCGGGGCCTCTGCCCCGAGAGCGGAGATCGAGAGGGTGTTTTATGGCGAAGACCGGCGATAAGGGGAGCGAAAAGACCAACGTGATGCGGCTGCTGGACCAGGCAGGCATCCCCTATGTCCCCCATTTCTACGATCCGGAGCTCACCGCCGGGACGGAGGCGGCCGCCGCTCTGGGCCGGAGCCCGGAGTGCCTGTTCAAAACGCTGGTGACGGTGTCCGGCACGGGAGAGCACTTCGTGTTCGTCATCCCGGCGAACGGCTCGCTGGATCTGAAAAAGGCCGCCCGGACCGCCGGGGCCAAGTCCGTCGCCATGCTCAGGCAGAAGGATCTGCTCCCCCTCACCGGGTATGTCCACGGGGGCTGCTCTCCGGTGGGGATGAAGAAGCCCTTCCCCACCTGGATCGACGAGACCGCCCTCATCACCGACGCCTTTTTCTGCTCCGCCGGCCGGAGGGGCGCTCAGATGGAGCTCTCCCCCCAGGCGCTGGCGGACTACATCGGCGCGGATTTCGCCGATCTGACCGAGGAATGATCGCCTGCTCCCCATGCGGGAACGGCCATACAACAGGAAACAGGGAGGAATCATCCATGCATCCGGAAATGCTGCGCATACAGGATTGTCTTGCCGCCGTCCGGGCCCGGACGAGCTTCGTGCCGGAGGTGGCCGTGGTGCTGGGCTCCGGGCTGGGGGGCTTTGCCGAGAGCATCCGCCGGGTCGCCGCGGTGGAGTACACGGAGATCCCCGGCTTTCCCGTGTCCACCGCCCCCGGCCACGCGGGCCGGTTCATCTTCGGCTTCGTGGAGAACACCCGGGTGGTGTGCATGCAGGGCCGGGTCCATATGTACGAGGGCTATGATCCCGCGGACGTGGTGCTGCCCGTCCGGCTCATGGGGGCCATGGGGGCGAAGATCTTCTTCGTCACCAACGCCTGCGGGGGCATGCGCCCGGATCTGGACGCGGGGAAGCTGATGCTCATCACCGACCAGATCTCCTGCTTCGTCCCCAACCCCCTCCGGGGGGAGAACCTGGACGAGCTGGGCGTGCGGTTTCCGGACATGACTACGGTATACGACCGGGAGCTGCGGGACATCGTCCGCGCCTCCGCGGAGAAGAACGGCGTGGAGCTGAAGGAGGGCGTGTACGTCCAGCTCCCCGGCCCCAGCTACGAGACCCCCGCCGAGATCCGCATGCTCGCCACCCTGGGGGCGGACGCCGTGGGCATGTCCACGGTGGTGGAGGTCATCGCCGCCCGGCACGCCGGGATGCGGGCCGTGGGCGTGTCCTGCGTGGCCAACCTGGCCGCGGGCCTCTCCCCCACGCCCCTCACCGGGGAGGAGGTCATCGAGACCGCCAACCGGACCGCGCCGAAATTCCGACGGCTGCTGTGGGACAGCATCGCCGCCATGCACAGGGAGGAAACGCCATGATCCGACTCTATAACGGCAAAGTCCTGGCTCTGAACGGGGACACGGAGATCGAAGACAAGGAGCTCTGGATCCAGGATTCCATGATCCTGTACGCAGGCCCGCCCCAGACAGACCATCCCGCCTTCGACCGGGAGATCGACCTGCGGGGGGATCTGGTGATGCCGGGCTTCAAAAACGCCCACGCCCACAGCGCCATGACCTTCCTCCGGTCCTTCGCCGACGATCTGCCCCTCCAGACCTGGCTGTACGACAAGGTGTTCCCCCTGGAGGCGAAGCTCACCCCGGACGACGTGTACGCCCTTACCAAGCTGGCCATCCTGGAATACCTGGCCGGGGGGATCACCGCCGCCTTCGACATGTACTACAAGCGGGACGCCTTCTGCCAGGCGGCCATCGACTGCGGCTTCCGCATGGTGCTCAACGGCGCCCTGGCCAAGTGGGACGACTGGTCCGTGGGAGAGATGGACACCATCAAGTACAATATGCTCCACCCCCTGATCTCCTACATCCCCGGCATCCACGCGGAGTACACCGCCAGCCTGGAACTGCTGATGTTCATGGGCGAGCTGGTCCACGAGCACAAAAAGCCCTTCTTCACCCACAACAGCGAGACGGCCAAGGAGGTGGAGGAATGCATCGAGCGCTATGGTCTGACCCCCACGGCCCTCTATGAGGAGTACGGCCTCTTCGACTACGGCGGGGGCGGCTTCCACTGCACCCACCTCTCCTCCGACGACATGGACATCTTCCGCCGCCGGGGACTGTGGGCCGTCACCTGCCCCGCCTCCAACGCCAAGCTGGCCAGCGGCATCGCCCCCGTGGCGGAGATGATGCGCCGGGGGATCAACCTGGCCATCGGCACCGACGGCCCGGCCTCCAACAACGCGCTGAACATGTTCCGGGAGATGTATCTGGTCACCGTTCTCCAGAAGATCCGGGAGAAGGACGCCGCCGTGTGCGACGCCGCCAGGGTACTGGAAATGGCCTGCAGCGGCGGCGCCCGGGCCATGGGCCTGCCGGACTGCGACTGCATCGCCGCCGGGAAGACGGCGGACCTGGTGGCGCTGGACCTCCACAGGCCCAACATGTATCCGGTCCACAACACGGTGAAGAACATCGTGTACAGCGGCTCCAACGACAACGTGCGCATGACCATGGTGAACGGGAAGATCCTCTACGAGGACGGCGTGTTCCACGTGGGCGAGAGCGCCGAGGATATCTATGCCCGCGCCCAGGCCGTCACGGACCGCCTGTGCCGGGGGTAAAACAAACAGAGACAGCGCCGGCGGGAAACCCGCCGGCGCTGTTTGTATATGAAAAACCCGCGCTAAACGGGGGCGGTTCGGAAACACCCGCGGCTATGGAACAAGACGAAAAAACTCCTTTTGATGTACGAAGGAGCACAGCCTGGCAACTGCGCGAAAAATTTCAAAAAAGAGGCCGATCAAAATGAAAGCGGAAAGAGCGGCAAAACAACAACGGCAAAGAAAACAGAGAAAAAAGAAGCCCGTGGAGCTGTAGATACCTGGACAGGACTTCGCTCACAGGCGCCAAACCGTTTTACGGCCGGTATGGCCGGCAATCAAGGGCTATGCCCGAAACAGAAAAAACCACCCGCCGGGCAGGTGGTTTTTTTGGCAGGAAAACGGTCATTGCTTGGGATTCAGCACAGATCGGATGAATTCCCGGGATCGGGGTTCCTTGGGGGCGGAAAAGAATTCCCGGGAGGGGCCGGACTCCACGACAAGTCCGCCTTCCATAAACATCACCTTGTTCGATACACTTCGGGCAAACTCCATCTCGTGGGTCACGATCAGCATGGTCATCCCTTCTTCTGCCAGATCCCGCATCACGGAGAGAACTTCCCCGATCAGTTCCGGATCCAGGGCGCTGGTGGGCTCGTCAAAGAAGATGATTTCCGGCTCGGTAGCCAAGGCGCGGGCGATGGCTACCCGCTGCTGCTGGCCGCCGGACAACTGGGAAGGATAGCTGTGGAGCCGGTCTGCCATTCCCACGTGTTCCAGGCAGCGCACGGCGATCTCCCTGGCGCGCTCCCTGTCCATTCGCCGGGAAACGGTGAGGCCCAGGGTAACGTTTTGCAGCGCGGTCTTATTCAGGAACAGGTTGTAGCTTTGAAACACGAAGGCAGTTTTTCGGCGCAGACGGGCAACCTCGTGCCGGGTGGCGGCGTGGAGGTCAAAGGTCTCTCCGTCAAAGGTCATGGTACCCCCGTCGGCGCGCTCCAGAAAGTTGAGACACCGGAGCATGGTAGTCTTTCCGGAACCGCTGGGACCAAGAACGGCCACCACATCCCCCTTGTTTACAGAAAGATCGATGCCGCGGATCACCTCCATGCCGGCAAAGGACTTGCGCAGGCCGCAAATTTCCAGCATCATTTTTTCTGCCCCCCATAGGAATTCAGCTTTTTCTCACCCCACCGCTGCAGCCATGTGAGCACCGTGCAGAAAAGGAGATAAATAATTGCCACCTCGGTATACAGCCCCAGGGACTCAGATACCCGACCGTTGATTACCTGCGCCTGGCGAAACATCTCCATCACGGTGATGGTGGCGGCCAGGGACGTGCCCTTCACCATGGAGATGAGAGAGTTGCCCAGCGCCGGGAAGGCGGTACGAAACGCTTGAGGCAGCACAATGTGCCACATGGTCTGAAGATAGTTCATTCCCACGCAGTAGCCCGCTTCCATCTGGCCGTGATGCACGGATTCCAGGGAGCCCCTCATGGTTTCCGCCATGTAGGCACCCTCGTTGAAGCCGAATACCAGCACAGCCGCGGGAAAGGCTTTGAGAGTGATTCCCACGCTGGGCAGGCCAAAAAACACCAGATACAGCTGTACCAACAGCGGCGTTCCCCGGATCACCCAAACGTAAAACCGGCATAGCTTTCGGAGACCCTTCACATCCGCATACTGGATCAGCGCGACGATTACGGCGATCACCATTGCCAGAGCATAGGAGATCAGGGTCAGCGGGACCGTGACCCGGATGCCATAGCCCAGCAGCCTGGGGAAGGATTCAACAAGAATATTCCAGGTTCTCTCGTTCATTACACGCTCCAAAAAATGACAGAAACAGGGACCTCCGCCCTGTTTCTGTCGTTGTCCTCAAAAACAGTGTATCAATTCTTTTTCGTCAGGTCAACCCCGAAATACTTTACGGAAAGCTCCGCCAGCGTACCGTCGGAACGCATCTTTTCCAGGACGCCGTTTACAGCCTCGACAAGGGAGGCGCTGTCTTCCCCTTTTTGCATGGGGACGCCGGCCGGGACACCCTCGATGACCTGCACGATCTTGATGTTGGCATCCGGGTGCTGCTCCATATAGTCCCGAATGGAGCCCTGAGCGTTGATGGTGGCCTCTACCCGTCCCTGTTCCAACATCTGCACCGTGTCGTTCAGCGTAGAAACATAAGTGACCTCCGCCCCGTATTCCAGCGCCATATCTGCATAGGTGCTGGAGGGGGAGTTGGCCGTTGTGCGGCCCGCCAGGTCTTCGAGAGAATGGATGTCCTCGTTGTCCGATCGGACCACCAGAACGGCATCGGGATAAATATAGGGCGTAGAAAAGGCGTATTTTTCTGACCGCTCAGGGGTAATATCCACGCCATTGCAGGCGATGTCAAACCGGCCCGAATCGACACCCGCCAGAATGGAATCCCAGTCTGTTTCGGCAAACTCCGCCTTGACGCCCAGTTCAGCGGCGATCCTCTCGCCGATCTCTACATCGTAGCCTACCAGGACATCTGAGGCGTCGTGATAAGTCCAGGGGACCCAATCTCCTTCGGTAGCGATGGTAATGCTTCCCCGTTCCAAAATAGCATCCAGACGGTCCTTTGGCATGGCCGCCTTACCGCCGCAGGCGGAGAGCGCCGTCAGCGCACAAAAAGCCAGAAGCAAGCCCCAAATCCAACCTTTGTTTTTCATTTGTTCATCTCCTTGTTATGTCGTATCCTGCAGAAAATCCGGGTATGTGTTGTACGGCCCGCAAGAAGCGGATTTCAGAAAGACGGCATCGAGCCGGTGGGCTGTCCTCCGCTATTTCCAGATACGGAGATCCCCGTTTCGGAGGATCTTTCCCTCCCCGCACAGCCAGTCAAGGATATACAGGGTATACTTTCGGGAGGTGTTGAGCGCGTCCCGCGCCTCCGCAAGCGTAAAGCTCTCTCCCGTAGCGGCACGAAGAGTCTGCTCTGCCGCACGCAGGGCAGCGGCAGGGAAGACCACGTCATCGGCTGCTTTGATGACCTCCCCCTGGCGGACAAACCACAAAAGCAGTTCAGAGCGGTCTTTGGCGGACATATCGGGCCAGGGAGTGATCTCGCTCCATGCAGGAGGAGAGAGCGGCGAGGCGTTCAGCGCCTTGCGAACAGCGTCCATCCGGCCTGCCAGCTTCGGATCCAGCGTGGGCCGGTACCCCCGGATGCACAGAAGACCGTCTCGCAGTTCCAGCTCCGGCGCGCTCTCCAGCTGCAGGGTCAGCGCCCGAAGGGCGGAAGTCGTCAACGAACGGCACACGGCGTTGAGCGCGTCGGCCGCGGGCGCTCCCTGCCGCAGGGGAAACCTGCTGCAGTAGTCCTCCAGCCAGGCGCGCAGGGAAACGCACAGCCGCTCCCAAGATGACCGGGAAATATACAATCCCTCTGAGAGACTCAACAGCTCGCCGCTCTCCAGCAAAGGATCCATTATCTTCCGGACTTCGGACTCATCCACGTCCAGGCAGGCCGCCCCCCGTGCAACGGGCCACGGTGAATTGTCCTGATCCATAGAAGCGAGCAGCACCTGACCGGGATCGTTGCTCATCAGCGCATCCAGACGCTCCGTAACGCTCTCGGAAAACCGCTTGTGCTTCCGGGCGTCAGGATCCAGGACCACGCCGCCGCCGATGGTGAACACCGGAGAATAAAACCGCAGGACGACCCGATCCCCGGCAAGAGGACACAGGGGGCTTTCCAGTTCGAGCTGAGCAAAACAGGTTTCTCCCGGCAGGAGCGTATCACGATCCAGCAGATTTACCCGGGCAAGGACCTCTTCGGTCCCGTGGTGTACGTGAACCCGGGTCCGCTGCTCCAGCTCCGGGGCAGAGGGAAGAAGCTCCAGCCGCACATCCAGGCGGAACGTATTGTGCAGCGCGTCCGGCTCCGAAAGCCAGCTGCCCCGTTCCACCTGGCTTTTTTCCAGCCCCACCAGGTTGACCGCCACGCGCTCTCCGGCGGAGGCCTCCGACCGCTTTTCCCCATGGACCTGAAGAGAGCGGACTCTGGCCTTTAGCTCTGCGGGGAACACCTCCACCGTCTGCCCGGTACGAATGGTGCCGCGCCACATTGTGCCGGTGACGACGGTGCCGAAACCGGATAAGGTAAACACCCGGTCGATCGCCAGACGGCAGCCTCCCTGGACGGAACGGGCCTGTATCTTCTCGCCCAGCCGTTCCAACTCGGCGATCAACGCATCGATCCCCTCTCCGGTAACGGCGGAAACCTCCAGAATCTTCGCGCCCGCCAACGGGGACTCAGCCACAAAGGCGGCGGTGTCTTCCCGCACCAGCTCCAGCCATTCCGGATCTACCATATCGATCTTGGTCAGGGCCACGACGCCGGTATTGACGTGGAGCAGACGAAGGATATCCATGTGTTCCCGGGTCTGGGGCATAACGCCCTCGTCTGCCGCGATAACGAACAAAACAAGGTCAATACCCGTAGAGCCGGAGAGCATGTTTTTGACGAACTTCTCGTGGCCGGGCACGTCCACGATCCCCATGTGCTGCCCATTGGGAAGAGTAAATGGGGCAAAACCCAGCTCGATGGTGATCCCCCTCGCTTTTTCTTCCTTGAGCCGATCCGTGTCCACGCCGGTGAGCCGCTTGACCAGGGTGGTCTTCCCGTGATCCACATGACCGGCTGTTCCAAGAATGATGTGCTTCATGAACTCTCCTTTTTAGAAACAGGGACAAGACGTCTGACATCTTGTCCCCGGGAAGTGGCGGGAGCGTGTGCGAATCGAACACACCAAAGACGGGATCGCCGCCTCACGACCGGATTTGAAGTCCGGGCCGGCCACCAGACCGGATCCGCCCCCATATGGTTCATAACAACACAATTATACCTGCCTGCCCTGACGCATGCAAGGACTTTTTCAAGGCGCCGCCCAGGGTCTCCCATCCGGTTCCGGACGGGAGACCCTGGCCCGTCAGATCAAGGAAAGGGAATCATCCGCCTCGACAACGGGCAGCAGCGCATCGGAGACTTGGATGTATTCCAGCTCCAGGGTATTTTTGATCTTTACGATCTTCAAATCGTCCCGGGAAATGCCCCGTATGCCCCGGACGACACAGCGGATCGCCTCTTCTTCCGTATCGACCAGGACGGGTATCTTTACGTCTGCCATGCCCTTGGAGGCAATGGCGTTTGCATACATATCCTCCAGCTTCAGCTGATCGAAAATGGATCGGAGAGCCACATCAAACAGGCCGATACCGATCCCGTTGCCTTCGGAACGGGGATCCAGACCGAGAAGAATCATGGATCGGATATGGGGGATCGGGGTAACGTACGTGCTTCGAATGCTGCTGTGGCCGATCACGTTTGGATCAAAGCCGGCACCCGAGATATATTTGCCGATCTCTTCCACGATCAGCACATCGATCTCGGGGATCTTCAGGGACGCCATGCGCTCTGCAGCGGTGGCGCACAATTCTTTTTCTCTCGCAATGAGGGTATCGGCAGGAATCGCCTCTACGTGACAGGTACGGTCGTAGGCGTTTTCCAGAATGGCGACCCCAAATCCGATGGTTGCCCGTCCGAGAATAACACGGGCGGCCTCTTCCAGAATTCGAGAGAAGAAGACCGGATCCTCCTCGTGAATCGCGGAACAGCCCACGTGGTTGCCCAGACCGATGACCAGCAGTTTGCACAGCCCGCTCTGCAGCGGACCGGAAAAGTCCGTATGGAGCTTGATCCGGTTGACCGGAACTACCATATCAGCGGCCAACGCTTCCCGGTCGAACCAGACGGGAATACCGCCGGGAGTCGTACCGATGCGCTTGCTTTCCACATTGGTACAAACCGGGACGCCGAGGGCCTCTTCTGTTATTCCGTACGCGGCGAGGATTGCGCGCTGCCCTTCGCTGGTTCCTCCGCCGTGGCTCCCCATGGCAGAGAGGATAAACGGTCTTGCTCCGGCGGCCAGAAGCTCTTCGACCAGCGTTTTGACCACGGGGAACAGATCCCGAATGCCCCGGCTTCCCACGGCTACGGCGATCCGGGCGCCGGCTTTGATCCGGCTTCGGATTTCAGGCTTGGCCAGCTCTGCCCGCACTGTCCCCGGCACATCGGAGAGGACCTCACCGGAGAATTTCTGGCGAACGGTATGCATGGCCGGGAGCGGCCAGGAAAGGTCTTGCGGGGTCAATAGAGCCATTGTTATCCTCCTAAACAGCCACGGAGTGCGAAACCCGCACTCCGTAGACCGTGAATTTGACTGCAGAGCGCCCGGTGATTTTGACCGAAACAACTATCAGATGCGGGTCTTGAATACGGTTTGCTCTGTGATGTCGGTGGCCAGCGCGTCCAGCGCCACGCCAACCCGATGATATCGCAGCTTCCACTGCTCCTCCGTGGAGGTGTTGGGATCTCCCAGAGGATAGGGAATGGAAATGGTGGGAACGATCCGGTTGGCGCCCACCGTGAGGGAGACCGGGATCAGATTGCACATATGCACGATCGTGAAGCCCGCTTTCTCAAACTCTTTAACCATCGTTGCACCGCAACGTGTGCACGTCCCTCAGGTGGAGCCCAGGATGATCGCCGTTACCCCGTCTTTTACCAGGGAAGGGATGATCTCCTGGGCCATGCGCCGGGCCTCGGCCTCGGTGGTGCCGGTGCCCACAGTGGAATAAAACCAGTTATGGAGCCGACCGAACCGACCCGCCTTCTCATAAGCGCGCATGGCATCGAGAGGAACGATGACATTGGGGTCGGCGTTGGCAGCCGCGGGATCGAAGCCCGCATGGATGGTCTTGAAAACGTTGCTCTCCAGCCGATCCATGCCGGAGATGTCGTACTTGCCCCACCGGGTGGCGGAGGCGGACTGGATGCGGTCCGGGTTGTCCATGGGGACGATGCCGCCAGTGGTGACCATGGCGATCACCGCCTTGCTCATGTCCTGGATCGCGGGCGCGATGGGAATGGCCTCCCGCGCCGGGATCACCAGCTCGCTTTGATAGGGCTGCTTGTTCATCTTCTTGATGAGCATCTGCACGCCCCGATAAGCGGCTGTGTTTTCCCGGACATCCTCCAGGAATTTCTCGTGGCGGCAGCCACGGGGGAAGTACCCCTCGGCAAGAGCACCGCCGCCGCGGTCGCCGGCAAGCAGTTTGTTGGCATAGTCGGTGAGGACCTTTACGTCCTGGCGCATCTTCACGGCACCCTTGCCGCCCCGAAAGATGATCACATCCTGTTTGAACATCTCCACGCCGGGGTTTTCCTCGTTCATGGAGGTGAGGGCGGGTACGCCGAAATGCTTCTGCACCGCTTTGCAGATGTTGCCGCAGGCCACACCAAACCGTCCGGCCTGGAACGCCGGCCCGGCGATGAACAGGTCAAATTCCTTGTCCTTCAGCATCTCCAAAATTTCGGAGATGGCGGTCTCGGTGTTGGAACCCATGTAGTTGTCGCCGCAGACCACGGTATGGGTGATCTCCGCATCTTTCAGGGCAGCCTGGACAGCCATACCAGGGCCGATGACGCCTTCACGGATAAACGGCTCCTGGTCCGCCTTGTCTTCGCCGCCGATGCCGCCGAAGAACTGGTTGATATAGTGGATCACTTTTTTCATTTTATCCACCTCCCGATCAGTACTCGACCATGGTTTTCACGGAGAAACCGGAAATATGGTCTCCGCAGAACCAGTTGTTGTCTTCCATGATAATGGAGCCGTCATCCCGGGCAGATTTGCCGAGCTTCTCGTCATAGCCCCAGCTGCCGGACATGCCGTCCCGGTTCATGGCCTCCAGAGATCCGATCACCGTGGCGCAGGCGGGAAGATCGGAAAGCTCAGACACGTTTCCGGTGGAAACGAGGGCATTCAGCTTGGAATCCAGGGTCACCAGGGGCTGGGAAAAGCCGTCCCGTCCGGTGCATTCATTGGAAATGCCGACTACGGGGATACCAAGGTCTTCCAGCACCACCTGACAGCGGACATAATCCGCATCCGGGTTGCCGTAGCCCTCCTCGGTAACGATGGCATAGTCCGCGCCAAGATTGCGGGCCATGTTGCCCACCATGATGGCCGCGCGCTCCTTCTGTTCCAACGCTACGTTGAGCATGGACAGAATCACGCCGACGAAGTTCAGGCTCTTGCCGTCCTCGGCAAACAGCTCTTTGATGGTGGGGAAATTCTGCATTTCGTAGGTGGACCACTTTGAGGACGCAGGCATGAACGAGCCGGAGATCAACGCACCGTCAAGCACTTCCGTGGGGCTTACAAAGGTGGGCAGGAAACGGTTGAGATCCCAACCGTACCAAAGATCGTTGTAGCCGAGGGCCTCCATCTGGGACTGGGGCTGCAGCACCAGCACCACGTTGGGCAGGCCGTTATTCCGGGCGGCCCGGGCAGAAACGCTTTCAAAGAGGTATTCCTCAAACTCCTCCGCCGCCTGGCTGCGAACAATGTTACCCAGATACTCGGCCAGCCGGTGCCCCGCCCAGCGGAGAGCGTGGTTGCACTTCTGCTGCTCGTGACGCTCAAATTCTTCGTCGGTGTCACCGACCAGACAGATGTTGATCAGCTTGGACCAGTACGTGTGCATGGCACCTTCGCCGCCCATGTCGATGACGCCGTCGCCGAAGGATCCGTAATACTTGCCGACCACGGTGACACAACAGCCCTTCAGCGCTTTCAGCTCGCCTTCACCGGCGGGGACCACCGCGTCCGTGACGCCGGGGAACAGCGTCCGGCCATCGACCCGGCAACGGGGCTCGATGGTCTCGATCACGGGCACGATCCGCGTGTCGTCTCCCGGGCGGGCAATCACGATATCCAGATCCGTAATGTGGTCATCACATTCCTTCAAATAGGCAATCGCAGCAGCCTTGTCCACGGTCAAGACGCCGTCCTTATAGCCGTTTTCCGAACCCAGACAGACGTCCCGCACGGGGAAATTGCCGATTTTTAATTTCATCGCAAACTCCTTTCTGAGAGGTTGCCACAAGCGGGAAACCGCGTTCCCTAACAACGCCTCAAATTTTTAAGCATATTATAATCGCGATTATTATTTAAAGCAAGGGGAATTTAATGATTTCTGGCTTTTTATTGGAAAAACCGATAGTACCGGACGCCCCTTTCCCCCCCCCCCACGGCGGGGCATGTGCGGCAACCGGCAGACGGTTCTCCCCCGGCCGCCGGAAAACCGCGGCCTTCCGGCGCTGTGCGCGAAACAGGCGTATGCGGCAAATCAAAAAAGGAGGCGGCTCAGAACCATTTTCTTTTTCTTGCGGCAGAAAGCGGGCTTTTGCCCATTTTGATGCGTATTTGGTTTACCGACAAAACACACACAAAAAAGAGCAGGAACCCTGCGGCAAAAAACAACAGCATCTGCACTTTAACCGGAAGAGCCGCAATCGTCTCGTTATACGGGAAAGGGATTGCTCCGCCCACATACGCAAGGACAGCGATCATCGCACCATACAGCAGCGCTCTCACAAGCGTATATACGGCAAAAGGAACGTTTTTTTTCATAAAACAGTCTCCTCTCCGGGCAGACCCTTTCCTCCGTCTGACCGGCCGGCAGACGCAGTCAGGGACCCTCTGACGACCACATGGCGGCCGATCACGCTGCACGATCCGGGATCATGGAGCATCCGGGCGGAAAACAGCCGTCCGCGCCGTATACAAAGCCTGCTCTCACAAAAAAAGGGGCGACGACCATCCGGAGGGGCTGCTTTTTCCGGAATCGGAGGGGGGAGCCCGAAAAATACGGATTTCGATACGATCCCCTTTCCGGATGCGGCATCTGGATTAGAGAGAATGGCCCATCCCATCGCCGCCTTACGAAGAAGAAGCCCGGGTTGCCAGGCTTCTTCTTTCCTTTTTCGTTGCCTGTCAGAGGAGCAGCGTGGAAACGCCGGGGATATAGGTGACGATCATCAGTACAACGAACAGCGCAATGAGGAACGGCCAGAGCGTGTGGAGCATGTCCTCCAGCTTGACTTTGCTGATGGTGGCGGCGATGAACAGGTCGGAGCCGTAAGGCGGCGTGCACAGACCGATCGTCAGGTTCAGTGTCAGCATGACGCCGAACTGCACCGCGTTCAGGCCGGCAGCCTGGGCAACCGGCAGCAGGATCGGTGCAAGGATCGTCGTGGCGGGGATGTTGTCCATCACGCAGCCTACCAGAAGCAGAAACAGGTTCATGATCAGCAGAATCAGAACCGGGCTGCTGGTAAGTCCGATGATCGCGGCCACCATCTTGTTGGGAACTTGCGCCAGCGTTAGATACCGGGAAAACACAGTTGCGACCGCCAACAGGAACATCGCCAGGCCGGTGAGCTCCATGGCGTCCTTGAACGCCATATAGAGCCCCTTCCAGGTCAGTTCTTTGTGCAGGAACGCGCCGACAAAGATAGAGTATACGCAGGAAACAACGGCGGCCTCTGTGGGAGTAAAGATACCGGAGTAAATGCCGCCCAGGATGATCACAGGAGAGAGGATAGACCATTTGCCCTCCCAGAGATCCTTCCCCAGCTTCTTGAGCGGCGTGCGCTCGCCGCCCGTATAGCCCTTTTTCTTCGCGACGATGTGGCACACAACACAGATGGCGATGGTCATCAGAACGCCGGGAACAACACCGGCCTTAAACAGGTCGCCGATGGAGGTGTTGGTAGTCACGCCGTAAATGACGAAGGCAATGGATGGCGGAATGATCAGTCCGATGGTGCCGGAGCAAGCGATCAGGCTGGCGGAAAAGTCGCGGTCATAGCCTTTGCGGGTCATTTCCGGGACCATGATTCCGCCGATGGCGGAGGTAGTGGCGTTGGCGGAGCCGGAGATGGCGCCGAAGAACATGCAGGTGACCGCCGTGACCATGGCCAGACCGCCGGTGATGTGACCGACGATATCATAGAACACATCCACCAGCCGCCGGGCCACACCGCCGGTGCTCATGATAGTGCCGGCCAGGATGAAGAAAGGAATGGCCATCATGGGGAAAGAATCAAGGCCGGTGGTCATCGCCTGGGCGATGGTGATCAGATTCATTTTTGAGAAGAATATGAATGTGAACACCGAGGAAATGCCGATACAATAAGCTACAGGAACGCTAAGGGCAATCAACAGGAACAGGCTGCCAAACAGAAATACTACATCCATGTTATACCTCCTGTTTGCCGGTCAAAAGCCGATAGACGTTTCCACACAGCCGGAGCGAGTAGGTAAAACTGCCGAGAGGCATAGCCAAGTAAATGATCCACATGGGGATCTTGCAGGCAGTAGAGGTGGTTCCCGCGTTGATCAGGAATTTGACCATCGCAATGCCCCAGTAAATGAAGAACACATTGATGGCGATGACGCTCAGATTGACCAGAATCTCAATGACCCAGCGGACTTTTTTGGGCAAGCCCTGGGTTGCCATGAAGATGCGGATGTGGACCTTGCTCCGCTCCGCCAGGCTGACGCTCATCCAACACTGCCAGATAAAGAGATAACGAGCGATCTCCTCGCTCCAGGAAAGGGAGTGCCCCGCTTCCCGGAAACAGACCTGAACGAATACCAGAACCAGTGAAAAAGCGAAGCTGTAAACAAGGGCTTTTTCCTCAATCGCGTTCAGGTGATAAATGAGTCCCTTTTTTTCCATAATTGCTCCTTTCCCTGTTTTTTGTTTTCAACGACCCGGGGTGGCGCCCCGGGTCGTTGAAAAACTATAGTCAGGCAGGGAAATCAATGATTGCTGTAGCTCAGCGCCAGATCCAGCACGTCGCTGCCCACGATATCCCGATACTGATCGTAGATGGGGGCCACGGCCTCGCGGAACAGAGCGCGCTCCTCATCGGTGATGCGGGTGACGGTGACGCCCTCATCCTCCATCATCTTCAGGTACTCTTCTTCCAGACGGACAGAGCTCTCGCGCTGGTTGGCGCAGCAGATCTCCATGCCGTCGATGATGATCTGACGGAGGTCGTCGGGCAGGCTGTCCATATAGGACTTCTTGCAGACGGCAAGACCGTTGCTCAGCACGTGGTTGATGGTGGAGTAGTAGGGCTGGACCTCATAGAACTTGGCCAGGTAGGTCTGCTCGGGGGAGTTGTCCTGGGCCTCGATGGTGCCCTGCTGCAGACCGGTGTAGATCTCGTTCCAGCTCATGGGGGTGGGGTTGGCGCCCAGCGCCTTGAAGGTGTCGATGTACAGGGGGACCTCCATGACGCGGATCTTGATGCCCTTCATGTCGTCGGGAGTATGTACTTCGCGGACGGAGTTGGACAGAGCGCGGAAGCCGTAGGTGAACACGCCGATGGTCATGAAGTCATACTCGGCCATCCACTCGTTGTAGATCTGGCCCAGCTCACCGTCGAAAGCGGCGACGGCATCGTCGAAGGAGGCAAAGATCCAGGGCAGCTCATACAGCGCGAACTTGTCGCCGTAAGCGGTCATGTTGGAGCTGGCCATGTTGCCCATCTGGATGGTGCCCATGTTGATGCCTTCCAGGATCTCACGGTCGCCGCCCAGAAGGCCGTTGGCAAACACCTGGACGTCGAGACGGCCGTTGGACTTCTCTTCCGCGTACTTCTCGAACTCAAGGAGGTTCTGGTTCAGGGGGCCGTCCTCGGGGTCGACGTGGGCGATGAGGATCGTGATGGGCTCGTCGCTGGCCGCAGGCGCAGCGGCCTGGGTGGAGGCGGTGCTGCTGGTAGAGGTGCTGGCGGGGGAGGTGCTGGGAGAAGCGGTGCTGGATCCGCAGGCGGCCAGGGCCAGGACCATGGTCAGCGCCAGGATCAGGGCAAAGATCTTCTTGGTTTTCATTTGGTCTCCTCCTAAATAAAATTTTCTGTTATTTTTCCAACCGGGACTTTCCGATCACATCCCGGTTAAGCAGGGACTTGGGATAGGTGCGGTTTTTCAGAGTCTCGTGCATGATCTGCAGGGTCTGGATCCGAAGGTCTTCCTCCGCCTCCTCCGTATAATAGGCGACATGGGGCGTGAGGATCGCATTTTTGATGCCGACCAAAGGGGTAGTGAAATTGACTTCATCTGCCAGCACGTCCAGTCCGCAGCCGCTGAGCTGGCCGTCGAGGATGGCGTCGCGCAGGGCTTCCTCGTCGATGATACCGCCGCGGGAGGTGCAGATCACGACAGCGCCCTTCTTGATTTTGGAAATGGCCTCGCGGCTGATCAGATTGCGGGTGCCCTCGAAGAGCGGTGTATTCACGGAAACCACGTCGCTCATGGCCAACAGGTCATTCAGCTCGCCGATCCGCTCCACCTCGGTCTTGGTGAAGAACTCCTCCGGCAGGTAGGGATCCCAGGCCACGACCCGGAAGCCCAGGGCTTTCAGCGTCGGGACCATGGTGCGGGGGATGGCGCCGAAGGAGATGATGCCGAACACCATGCTGGAGGGACGATGCATATGAATGTCGTCGTAATTGCCGTCGCCCTTGTGCAGCCGCTCGTTCAGCACGGTGACATGGCGCAGACAGGAAAGCGCCAGCGTGATGTGGTGCAGGGCTACCTCCTGCTGGCAATAGCCGGGAACATTGCATGCCAGGACGCCGTTCTTGGTAAAAGCATCCAGATGGAAGCAGTCAAAGCCGATGCCCCGGCGGACCATGACCTTGCAGTTGGGCATTTGGCGAAGGATGTCGTCGGTGATCTCCACGGCGTCCACAGCCACGGCGTCCGCATCGGCGGCATAACGGAGGAACTCGCTCTCCGGGACACCCTTGACCATGACCAGCTCGTAATCCTCATCGCCGCCCAGCAGAGACTTCTCAAAGTCCAGATCCAGCAATTCGGTGGGATTGAAATACAGGATTTTTTTCTTGCTCATCTCATCACCCTCCAGCTTTTCAGCCCTGGATAATGCCCATTTTGACGAGGCAGGCCTTCATGTCGGCGCGCATCTGATCGGAGGGGGGCGCAACGGGCTTTCTGGGAACGCCGCCGGGCAGGCCCATCAGCTCCAACGCATACTTGGCAGGGCCGGGATAAGGCTCGGCCTCCGTCAGCATGATCAGCTCGTTGAGGGAAACGGCGATCTTGGTCGCCTCGGCTACGTTGTTTTCCTTGACCAGGGAGTAAATCTTTTCCATGGTCTTCGGAACGATGTTGTGGATCACACCCATGGAGGCATCGCCGCCGGAGCAGAGACACGCAACGGCCAGACTGTCGTATCCGATCGCCACGCGGAAGGAATCGTTGTCATGGGTCAAGCCGATGACTTTGGCCGTGTGATCCATGTCCTCCGTGTTTTTGATGCCGATGATATTGTCGATCTGGGCGAGTTTTTGTACGAACAGGGGGGGCAGAGTGATTCCGGTGGCCAGAGGATAGTGGTAAATGATCACGCCCAGCTTGCTGTTTTCCGCCACGGTCTTGTAGAAATCGTAAAGCTCCTCCTCGGAGATGACCATGTAATGAGGCGTGATGACCAGAACGGCGGACGCTCCGCACTCGGCGGCATAGTTGCTCAGCTCGATGGTATCCACTGCTCTTGGGCAGCCGGTGCCGGCGATCACATCGATCCGGCCTTCCGCAGCCTCACAGGCGGTCTTGATGATCTTTTTGCGCTCATCGACGGACATTAAGGAGTACTCCCCGGTGCTGCCGCCGGCGATGATGCCGTGGAGGCCCTGATCCGCCAGATAACGGACCAGCGTCTTTACGCCTTCATAATCAATACTCTCATCGGGGAAAAACGGGGTGGGGATGGCAGCATACATTCCTTCCAGCTTGTACATGAATTATTCCTCCCATGATAACGTCTGCGTTCTTTGCCGGGGAAAAGCATTCGATCTGCTATTCTGATAAAATCGCTATTTGTAATCATGATTATAAATAATGTGCCGTCAATATGCAATATGCTTTCTCCCACTATAGAAAATTTCTATCGCAAATCCATAAAAAACCTGCGGTTTTTGCTGATTCTCCGATGAAAAAAGAAAAACCGGTCCCGTGGACCCGCTTTAAAACCGAGCTGAATGGGGATGATCCGGCCCGCTCGCCTGCGCACTGCCGGAGAGCGTTTAATAATCTCGATTGTTTTTCAAAAAAACATAAAAAAATAGTTGAAACGCATAGAGATTTCCTATATCTTAATGATAATAAGGTTGAAACGCATCTTTTTCGCCAATCGATCTTCTGTCAGAGTTCTTTTTTGTTTATGTCAGCAAGGGGAGGGGCTGCCATGGGCCGGCCGCGTTTAAGTGAAGGATCCATACGGGAAACAAGAAAACATCTGATCTGGGCGACCCAGAATTTGATCGAACGGGACGGTCTGGAAAGCATCACCATTCGCAAGATCGCCCAGGAAGCAGAGGTAAACAGCGCGATCCTGTACAAATGCTTCCAGGATCTGGACGAGCTGATCCTGTTTGCCTGCGTGGACAATCTGAAGGATTATACCCGTGAGCTGCAGTCGCTCCGGCATCAGATGAAGGACGCGAGCGCCCTGGAGATATACCTTACTTTGTGGGAGCTGTTCTGCCGGTATTCGTTCCGTTTCCCGGAGTGCACCCAGCATCTTTTTTTCGGACGTCACAGCGGAAGGCTGGATAATGTGGTCCGCTCTTACTATGAGCTGTTTCCGGAGCAGCTGGAAAGCATTTCCAACCAGCTCCTTCCCATGCTCTGGGAGTCGCGGCTTGGCCGCCGGAATCTGGAGCTGCTGATGCCGGTGCTCCGGGACACGACCGGAGAAGAGAAGATCCTTCTGATCAACGATCTGACGGTGGCGTTTTTTCAAAGCCTGCTGAATCACAAGGTGGCTGAAAAGGGCCAGGCAGACGATGGAATCTTAACCGGGCGGATGCTGGAGGCGTGCCGATTCCTTCTGTCTGTTCCGGAGTAAAGCGTTTCGGCCAGAAGGAGGCACGGGCCGTCATATCCCGAAAACACGAACAGGGCTGCCGCAGTTTTCTGCGGCAGCCCTGTTCGTTTGAGGGAAAAGGTCAGAGGCGGTGTCTGGCGACGACCCACTCCTCCTTCAGATGCCAGACGGCAGCCTGCATCCCTTTTTCGGCAGGTTCACGGAGAAAAAGCCTCTCCCAGCTGGATTCGATTTCCCGCCGGAACTGAGGATAAAAGGGGAGAGAGAATGCCTGACTGGGATGCTGGAGGCCTGCGGCTTCCAGGCGGCGGCGGAAAGCGGCGGCGTCTTCCGCGTCTTTTTCCAGGTATTCCAGATTCAACACCCGATTCCAGCTCTGCCCGTCAAAACAAAGGCACTGATCTCCGGGCACTGCCAGCTCCATCAGCACGCCCTGCCCGGAAGACCCGGCGGCCCTGCCGTCGGCGTAAAGCCAGTAGGGAGATTCCTCCCCTTCCTCCGGAGGAAGAACGGCCGTCATGTACCGGGAAAAAAACGCATAGGCGCGGCGAAAACTCCACGCGGCCTCTGCGTATTTCCTGTCGATAAATTCCCGGCGTACCCGGCAGACTCCGTCATGGGCCAGGAGCAGCGAAACCTCCGGACTCTGGCAGGTCCACAGGCGGAGGATTTCAGACCGGCTGTCCATATTCAACGTCCCGCACCCATTCCCGGCGGAGCTCCCATACGGTAGCCTGCCGGGCGGTAAAGCCCTCCGGCGGCTCTTCGAAAACACGGGGCCAGCTCCGGAGGATCTTTTGTTTCATCAAGGGATAATGGTTTCCCAGCGACGTCATGACCAGCGCGGTCTCGTTGCCGATTCCCAGAGTCTCCAGCTCCTCGTTATGGCGGCGCAGATCCTCTCTGTCCCGGGGGACATACATATAGTTGATCCGGTAACCCCAACGTTCGGAATCGGTGATTACGAGCTGGTCTGCGGGGATCTCCAGCGTGAGCTGAACACTGCCCTCCAGCGGGGTCAGTCGGGCAGTCTCGTCAAGAAACAGCCATATAGGGTATTCGGCGCCCGCCGGCCGAGGGACCCGTGCGGAGGCCTCCCGGGCGTACCAGCGGTACATTTCCAGATAGTATTCTGAAATCGGGCCGTTTTTTTCCCGAATGTTTTCCTCTCGGACGCGGTATACGCCGGTCTTCTCCAGCTGGTGCCACACGGTTTCATGTTGCCTGGTCCACGCTGTGACAGTCTCCACGCGGGCTCCTCCTTTCTGCAGAAAAAGCATTCGGCACGGGCGCTCTCTTGATCGGAACGCCCGTGCCGCATGATCGGTCGCCCGTTTATCCGGCCGTCAGATATACTTCCGGATCATGGCCTCCACGTTTTCGGGGGTGGCGTCGTCCTTAACACAGGAATCGATCATCTCCCCGTTCTCATAGACGGCGATCACCGGCAGGCCCAGCACCTTCTGGCTGATGGCCAGACGGCGGGC
>JAFRDL010000096.1 GCA_017411265.1 Oscillospiraceae bacterium
AGCTGGGTAAAGACGGACCCGTCGATGAGGATGGAGGCGCCGTACAGGTCCCGCTCCTCCTCCAGACCGAAGCCCGCCCAGGGCTCCGCCGTGGGAGCGGGGGAGGGGGTGACCTCCGGCGCTTCGGTGACCTCCGGCGTTTGGGTGACCACCGGCGTGGCCGCGGCCGTCGGGGAGGGAGTGACCACAGGCTCCGAGAGCAGCGCGTCCAGATCCTCCGCCGTGTCGGCGGCGGCGCCAAGAGCGTTCAGGCTCACCGCGGTGTCCGAGAGCCCATGGACGCTCTGGATCTCCCGATGGGCGGCCAGCCGGCCGTCGCGGCCGGGGTCGGTGTCGGAAGACCAGAGCCCCACGTCGCTGAGATACTCTCCCCGGAGAAAGCTCTCCCAGGTGAAGGACGGAAAGCGGGTCAACTCCCGCTTTTCCGTCTCGGACCGGGTGGGCCGAAGGGGGAGGATCAGCGCCGCGGCGGCCAGGATTGCCAGGGCGATGAAAAAGGGAGCGGCCAGCCGTTTTTCATTTTTTCGGTCGTTTTTCATGGCCTCTCCTCAAAAACGGAAATAGATGAAAGGATTGTAGCTGTCCCCCACCAGGGCGCAGGTGGACAGCAGCAGCAACAGCACCGGGACCGCGCAGTTCCGGCAGACCTCCCACACGGTCAGCGCCGCCGCGCCCCGGCGGCGGGCGGCGGAATCCAGCCCCGCGCTCAGGGTCCGGAGCGCCGGCGTGGCGCAGACCGCGGACACGGCCAGGAGGAAGAGGTGGTTTTTCAGCGCGGTCACGGCGTAGAAATCCGAGAGCCGATTGCCGTTGAGCCCGAAGAGCCCCCGGAAGACGATCCAGCCGCCGGAGAGGTCCGTGAAATAGAACAGCACCCATCCGATCAGCACTGCCAGCAGCAGGTAAATATGGGGCAGCACCCGGAGCTTTTCCAGCAGCTTCCCCAAAAACAGCCGCTCCGCCGCCAGCAGCACGACGAAATACAGCCCCCACAGCACGAAGTTCCAGCTGGCCCCGTGCCACAGACCGGTGAGGATCCAGACCAGCAGAAGATTGAATACCCGACGGGCCGGGGAACAGCGGCTCCCGCCCAGGGGAATATAGAGATAATCCCGGAAAAACCGGCTGAGGGTCATGTGCCAGCGCCGCCAGAAATCCGTGACAGAGCGGGCGATATAGGGGTAGTTGAAGTTTTCCGGGTAATGGAGCCCCAGCATCCGGCCCAGGCCGATGGCCATGTCGGAGTAGGCGGAGAAGTCCAGGTAGATCTGCAGCATGAACGCCCCCACGCCCAGCCAGGCCCCCAGCACGGAGAGCCCCCGGAGGGAGGGGATAGCGCCCCCCAGCAGGGCGTCCGCCAGGGCGCCGCAGGGATTGGCCAGCAGGGCTTTCTTGGCCAGACCCACGGTAAAGCGCCGGATGCCCGGCAGGAGATCCCCCCGGCTGCTCCGGCTGCCGTACAGTTCGCCGGCGATCCCCTCATAGCGCACGATGGGCCCGGCGATGCACTGGTGGAAGAGAGCGGCGTACAGCAGCACCCGCCAGTAGCTCGTCTGCGCCTCCGCCCGGCCCCGGTACACGTCCGTCACATAGGTGATCAGCTGGAAGGTATAAAAGGAGATGCCCACCGGCAGGGCGACGGCGGCGATCCCTGCCGGGACCGGGCCGAAGAGGGAACAGAAAAACCCGGCATACTTGAAAAAGCCCAGCAGCCCCAGATCGACGGCTACGGCCAGGGCCAGACAGCCCTTCCGGGCGGACGAAGTCCCGGCCCGCCGGATCCCCAGGGCGCAGCCCCAGTCCGCCAGGGCCATGAAGGCCAGGATCAGCACATACCCCGGTCCCGCCCAGGCGTAAAACACCAGAGAGGAGATCAGAAGGGAGGCGTTCCTGGCCCGCTGCGTCCGGCAGAGGGCATAGACGCCCAGAGACAGGGGGAGAAAGCCGTATAAGAAAATGAGACTGGAAAAAACCATGGCCCTGCTCCGTAATGACTGTTATCGTGCCTGCCCGCCGGTCACGCGGCCAGCAGAGTGCGGAGAAGATAGATCGCCAGCAGATGGCCGGGATAAAAGACGTAGAACAGCCATTTCAGTCCCCGGCCCCGTTTGCCGTTGTAGAGAAAAAGCGGCAGGAAGCCCAGCAGGCCGAACCAATAGATCCCCACATTCCGCAGCAGCGCGTGATATGCCATGACCGCCAGATTTCGGAACGGCAGCGTTTTGTTCCGCAGGAGCGTAAAGAGGAAGATCATCCCCACCGCCAGCAGGTTGTAGTCCATCCCCAGCGGGAGGGAGGCCAGCGCGGCGCCCGCCAACACGACGGCACCCAGGGCGGTCCGCCCGGCGGACCGACCGCCGGAGAGGATCTTTTCGTAGCAAATCAGGGCCAGGATCGCCCAGAAGAAGGTGACCAGAATGTTCTGATGGGAGAATTCCAGCACTTTCCCTGCGGTCACCAGATCGAAGGGGATCTCGCTCACCAGAGCGAAAACGCCCATCCGACGCAGATACCGGCCCCGGTCCCTGGTGTGGATAAAGCCCTCGGCCACGCAGAAGGCGAAGATGGGCATGGCGATCCGGCCCAGGGCGCGCATCCAGAGCTGCCCGGGAAAGAAATTATCCCCCACATGATCCAGGATCATGCTCGCCATGGCGATAATTTTCAGCGCCGTGCCGTCCAGCAGGGCGAAGCGTCGGCTTTTTTCCATGCTTCTTCTCCTTTTGTCGTTCGATCACACACAGCATACCAGATTTCGAAGAAAAGGGAAACACTGTTTTCTCTCCGCGGGAAACGCCCGATCGGTCCCGTCGACCGCCAAAAGAGCGGACCGCTCCACGGAACGGTCCGCTCTTTTCCTGCTCCTGTCACGACGCGGGGCTTACAGGTTGAAGCCGTAAATTCCCACCGGACGTACCTTGTCCCGCAGGATGTCCTCCGCCCGCGCCCGGTCCTCCTCCGCCACCTCGATGCGGTACACGGCGGTTGGCACGGCCCCGCGGCGGAACAGCCTTCCGGGAGTGGTCTTGATGCCGCAGCCCGCCACCGGAGATTCCTCCGCGGCGAAGGGGAAATGCGGGATCCCCGCCTCCGCCAGGAGCCGCTGGGCCTTCGCCCAGTCCGCCTCGTCCCGGGAGCGGTACACCACGGCCTTTTTTCTCATGTTCATAGGTCGCCTCCTGTAGGAAGAATGGTCGGGGGATCGGACCCTCAGTTCAGCAGCCGGCCCTCTTCGTCGAAGCGCAGGGGCTCGTTCCGGTTCACGATCTCCAGATCCGGACAATCCTTCAGCACGGCCGCCGTCACCAGCATCTCGCCCAGATGCAGGGTGTTTTCGATCACGGCGGCCCGGAGCTCGCCGGGATCCTCCACGCCTGTGTGGCGCACGCCCTCCAGAATGGCCTCCTCCTCCGTATCCCAGAACAGAGGGATCTTTCCCCGCTCCAGATAGGTGGAGGTATTCACGTTTACCCGGGTGGCGGCGAAGTCCATGTCGTTGAACAGGGCACGGGTGGTGTAATCCGCCAGGCCGATCCCCGTGGCGTTGCCGCAGGACACCGGACTCAGCCGCAGGGCCACGATGGTGTGGATCTTCGGCCGCTCCGGCTCCGGAGTGCCCTCCACCCGGATACGCCCGATGACCTTGGTGTCCATGTTGGTGCCGCTGTAGGCCTTGCTCAGCTCCTTGACCACCAGCAGGTCCAGCTTGTCCATGGGCAGCCGGGGGCAGAGGGAGCCGGCCAGCTTCTGGAGCTCGGCGTCCTCCTCCACAAAGCGCTCCCGGTGGACGGCCCGGATCACGCAGGTCCGGTCATAAGGGTCCTCCACCAGGGCGATGCCTCCCAGGACCGGAGCCCGCTCCACCAGCGCGGCGCCCACGTCGTGGACGTTTTTGGCCAGACCGGCCCGGTGGATCGTGGAAGCCCCCTTTTCCTTTCCCAGACCGATGGCCAGGATCTTCAGCACGCCGCTCTCGTTGGGGGCGGAAAAATCCGTGTGGGGCTTGACCCGGTTGCAGGCGATGATCCCGTCGGAGTTGTACGCGTATTTGTCGCAGTAGACCGCCACGCCGTCGGCCGTGGTCCCCAGGTACTCGGTTTCCATGGAGGAGAGCAGGGGACAGCCCATGGTCTCCTCGGTGATGCCGTAATGGGCCAGCAGCTCCAGCTGTCCCTCCGCGGTGGCGCCGCCGTGGCTGCCCATGGCGGGCACGATGAAGGGCGAGCCGCCCTTTTCCTTCACATAGGCGGCGATGGCCCGGAGCGTGCGGTCCATGTTGGCGATGCCCCGGCTGCCGGCGGTGATGGCGATGCGCTTTCCCCCGGCGAACCGGCCGTCCATCCCCAGCGCGGCCATCTCCCGGGCCACGGCGCCCTCGATATCTTCGATGGGAGGGTATCCCTCCGGCGCGACGGTCTGCCGCACCCGGACGAAGGCGGGAAGAGAGGAGGAAGAGGCGGTGATCATATCAAAACACCCTTTCTTTCAATTACAGATACAGACATAAAAGCAATAACGGCAGCCGGATAAAAAGGCCTTGTTTCCGTGCCGGCCTGACCCGGCGACCTTATTTTACATTATCAAATCCCGGGTATGGCTTGTCAAGAGCCAAATGGGGAATGACCGTCATTTCGGCTTGACAGAGTGGGCGTTTTGCGCTAATATAAAACCAGATTTAGTAGGTATTTGTGCATTATAACAATTATTATCGTTGCTTTTCAGCATATTGCATGACAGGGAACGACCGAGGAATGTTCACAACCGGGTGCGGGAAAGCCACCGCCGAACGTTTGCTCGGTCGCCTTGATTTTTCCGGGAGATCCGGAACGGCAGGAACGACCCCGCGCCTCTGAGAAGGGGCCCCGGTTTTTATTACGGAAAACAGAGGAGGATGACTTGTGTTAAAGGCAAATCCCGAAAAGATCCGCGCTCTGGTAACGGAGATCTTCGTGAGGAAGGACGTCCCGGCCGAGGACGCCGCCGTCATTGCCGACGCCCTGCTGGACGCCAACTTGACCGGCCGCGCTTCTCACGGCGTGCTCCGCGTGGTAGCCTATGTGGACCGGCTGGAGGCCGGCGGCGGAAAGGCGCATCCCGATATCCGCGTCATCCGGGAATCCGACACCACGGCGGTCATCGACGGCGACAACGGCCTGGGCATGGTGGCGGCCAAGAAGGCGTGCATGCTGGCCCGGGAGAAGGCGGAAAAGAGCGGCATCTCCTGCGTGGTGGTCAAAAACACCAACCACTACGGCGCCGCGGCGTACTGGACCGAGATGATGTCCCAGGAGGACATGATCACCTTCAGCTGCTGCAACGTGGCGCCTCTGGTGGCGCCTCCCGGCGGCAAGGACGTGGCTCTGGGCACCAACCCGCTGTGCGTCTACGTCCCCTCGGCGTCCCACGGCCCCATGTGCCTGGACATCGCCACCAGCACCGTGGCCCAGGGCAAGCTGTTCGACTACCAGCTCCGTCATCATGAGCTGGGCGTGGGCTGGGCGGTGGATGTGAACGGCATCCCCACCACGGATCCCGACAAGGCCCGTTTCCTGACGCCCTTCGGAGCCCACAAGGGCTACGGCATCGCCTGCATGATCGAGGTCATGAGCGCCCTGCTGGCCGGCGGCGGCTTCGGCAAAGAGCTCAACGACATGTACGAGGATATCGACAAGCCCAACAACCTCAGCTTCTGCTTCATCGCCGTCAAGATCGACCGCTTCCGTCCTGTGGACGAGTTCAAACGCGACGTGGACCGCTTTATCGATTACCTGCATTCCATCCCCGCCGCCGAAGGACAGCGGATCTTCTTCCCCGGCGAGATCGAGATCATCAACCGGGAAAAGGCCAAGGCGGACGGCCTGCTCCTGCCGGAGGACCTGGTAGAGCAGCTCACCGGCATCGCTACCCGCCTGGGCGTGGAAAACGTGGAAGAGTATTTCCGGATGTAAGTCCGGAGTACATAAATCATCAAAAAACAGGAGGAATCAACGTGAAAAAGATCATTGCTGCCGCCATCTGCCTGGTAATGCTCCTTGGCATGCTGGCGGGCTGCGGAGGCGCCGCCCCCGCTGCCGCCCCCGCCGCTGAAAAGCCCGCCGAGGCCGCTCCCGCTGCCGAGGCTCCCGCCGGCGACAAGAAGCCCGCTGTCGGCTTCGTCACCTTCGGCCTGGGCGGAGACTTCTTCCAGGCTCTGGCCGATACCTTCGTCAAGACCATGAACGACGCCGGCTGGGACGCCAGCTACGTCGACGGTGAGTTCAACCCCACCTCCCAGATCGCCGCCATGGAGAACTACATCGCCCAGGGCGTTGACGTGATCGTGCTCTGGTCCGTCGCCCCCGAAGCCATGGACGCCGTCATCGGCCAGGCCCAGGCCGCCGGC
>JAFRDL010000097.1 GCA_017411265.1 Oscillospiraceae bacterium
GAAGGCCCATGGCGCGGATATATCCGTCCCAGACCTCCGAGAAGGATCGGTAATAGATGGCTCCCCCCTCCTCCGGAGCAGGAAACAGCTCCGGGTAGTGGCTTCTCACGATCTCCAGCGTTTCCGGCAGGGAAATCCGGCGGATGCAGATCTCCGTGCGCATCCTCTCCACACACCCTCGAAGCCGGCGGGAGACCGCCACCCTTCTCCCCAGTTCCCCGGCCGCGGACAGGCCGAGCCATCCGCCCGTGAGGATCACGAGCACGGCCCCGGCCAGCCGCGTCACAGCCGGACCTCCCGGTACGATCGTCCGTCGGGATCCGCGGCGATCCAGATCAGCCTTTCGAATACCTTCTCCTCGGCAAGCGCGCGGAAAAAGGGCTTTTTTTCCCAGTCCCGCTCGCTCCCTGCGTGGGCCGTGGCCAGGAGCGCCGCCCCGCATCCTCCGGCCGTCCGGCACGTGTTTATATCCTCCGGATCCCCGATCTCGTCCATGGCCAGGATCTGAGGTGACATGGTCCGCAGCAGCTGCATGGCGCCACGGCTTTTGGGCGCCTCCGAGAGTACGTCCGTGCATCGCCCCACGTCGAAGCCCGGCCCGTCGGCGGAAAAGCCGGCGACCTCTCCCCGTTCGTCGCACAGCGAGACCCGCTCCCCCCGGTCGGACAGGACGCGGACCATGTCCCGGAGAAGGGTCGTCTTTCCCGCTCCCGGCGGGGAGAGGATCAGCGTGGAGACGAAGGGCCCGGCGCAGAATCGCTCCGCGCAGCCCCGAACCTCCCGGGGGATGCGGACGCACACGGAGGTAAGGCCGTTCTGCGCCCAGGCTCCCTCCGCTCCGGGCCGCATCCGGCCGCAGAGCCCGATCCGGATCCCGGCGCCGGCGTTGATATAGCCGTGGCGCATGCTCTCCGCCGCCGCATAGGGGGAAGCCCCCGTAGCCAGTTCCAGCACCCGGAGCAGGTCATCCTTCCGGACAGCGGGAAACGCCATCAGCTCCCGCTCTTCCCTCCCCGTCGTCAGCGCAGGCCGGCGGCCAAGCCGAAGACGGATCTCCTGCGCCTCTTCCCGATACTCCCTCGGCAGCGCCGCCAGCCCCACGCGCATCTCCCCGGGCATCAGCCGCACCGCTGTATCAAAGCCGGACATGTCATCCCCTCCGGAACAGGCTATGCCGCTCTGTCCGCCTTGATACGGACGATTCACAACTTATCCATTGACAACCGGCCCGGCCGGGAGTAAGATGGAGCGCGATAATTTGTGGGCGAACGATTTGTCCGCGAACGATAGAGGTGACGAAATGAAAACAACGGACAGTCTCCGGAACAGTCCCATCTGGGATCTGCGGCGATTTGACCGGGCGCGTCGGCAGGCCGCGGCGGAGATGATGCGGGATCTCCCCCTGCAGGACCCCGCCCAGCACGTCCTGATGATGTGCATCCACCGGGTATGTCAGTCCGGCGCTCTGCCCAGTCAGAGGGAGCTGGCCAAAATGACGCAGCGCTCCCCCGCCACGGTGACCGCCTCCCTGCAGGTACTGGAGCGGCAGGGCCTCATCCGCCGAACTCCCGATGAAACGGATCAGCGGATCAATCGGGTGGAGCTCACCGGGGACGGAGAGGATCTGGCCAGGGAGTGCTGCCGCCGCATCGAGGCGCTGGATGTGCGGATGATCGACGGTCTCTCCCCGGAGGAACAGGAGATCCTCTCCCGGCTTTTCGGAAAAATGACCCGGAATCTCGCCGCATATACCGGGGAAGACAAGGAGGGCGACGCCATTGATTAAAAAGCTGATCGTTTATCTGCGGGAATTTCGGCGGGACGCCGTTCTCGCTCCCCTGCTGATCGTCCTGGAGGTCATCTGCGAGCTTCTCCTCCCCCTTCTGATGGCCCGCATCATCGACGTGGGCATCAACGGCGGCGGGGGGATGCCGTATATCTGGAAGGCCGGCGCGGGGATGCTGGCGCTGTCTTTTCTGTCCATGTACTGCGGCGTGGCGGCCGCCAGGCACGCGGCCTATGCCAGTCAGGGCTTCGGTCGGAATCTCCGCAGCGCTCTGTTCCGGCAGGTGCAGCGGTTCTCCTTTGCCGGGATCGACCGGTTTTCCACCGCGTCGCTGATCACCCGGATCACCAACGACGTGAGCATGCTGCAGAACACGGTGGCCATGAGCCTTCGGATCCTCATCCGGGCGCCGATGCAGCTTCTCACCGCCCTGGCCGTGTGCCTTTTCATGAACGCCCGGCTGACGCTGATCCTGGCGGTCGCCCTGCCGGTGCTGGCCCTGTCCGCCGGACTTCTGATGAAGAAGGTCCGGCCGCTGTTCAAGGTCTTTCAGGAGAAGATCGACGGACTGAACGCCGCGGTGCAGGAAAACCTGATCTCGGTGCGGGTGGTAAAGGCCTATGTCCGACAGGAGCACGAAAAGGAAAAATTTGACCGTGCCAACAAGGGCCTGCTTCGCGCCGGGCTGAACGCGGTCATGCGCGTGATCGCCATCATGCCCATCATGATGCTGATCCTCAACGGCGTGGTGCTGGCCGTCTTCTGGTTCGGCGGACGGCAGGTCGCAGCAGGGACCATGCTCACCGGTGAGCTGTACTCCTTCTACATGTACATCGCCCAGGTACTGATGAGCACGCTGATGGTAGCCATGGTATTCCTGCAGCTGACCCGGGCGGTGGCCTGCGCCACCCGTATCCTGGAGGTGCTGGAGGCCGAGCCGGACATCCGGGACGGGGCGAAAACACCGGCGGAGCTGCCCGCTTCCCAAGGCCGCGTGGAATTCCGGAACGTGACCTTCCGGTACAAGGAGGGCACCGGCGACGACGTGCTCAACAGCATTTCCTTTACCGTCGAGCCCGGGCAGTTCGTGGGCCTCATCGGCGCCACAGGCACCGGAAAATCCACACTGGTCAATCTGATCCCCCGTTTTTACGACGTGACCGGCGGGGCCGTTCTGGTGGACGGGATGGACGTGCGGGATTACCCCATCCGGGAGCTTCGGGAACGGATCGGCATGGTGCTGCAGAAAAACGTGCTGTTCACGGGCACCGTACGGGAAAACCTGCTCTGGGGCAACAAGGACGCCACCGAGGAGGAGATGGTCCGGGCCGCCAAAACGCCCAGGCCCACGATTTCATCATGGCCATGCCGGAGGGCTACGACACCATGCTGGACCAGGGGGGCGTGAACGTGTCCGGCGGACAGAAGCAGCGGCTGTGCATCGCCAGGGCCATGCTCCGCCATCCCTCCATCCTGATCCTGGACGACTCCACCCGCGCCGGGGACTCCGCCACAGAGGCGGAGATCCGCCGCTCCTTCCGGGAGAACCTGAAGGGGACCACCGTTATCATCATCGCCCAGCGCATCAGCTCCGTGCGCCACGCGGACAAGATCATCATCCTGGAGGACGACCATATCGCCGCGGAGGGCACGCACGAGGATCTGATGCGGACGAGTCCCATCTACCAGGAGATCTATCAGTCCCAGCAGGAGGGGGTGATCGCCAATGGCTGAACGGAAAAAGAAATACGTCCAGACGGACGCCAAGCCCACCGGCGGCGGTCCCGGCGCCCGGGGCGGCTATCAGCGGCCCAAAAACATGGTGCAGACCCTCCGGCGTCTCATGGGGTACATCACCCATAAGAAGTGGCTGCTGGTGCTGGTGATGGTCTGCGTCGTGGTCAGCGCCGTTTCCGGCGTGGCGAGCACCTATCTCCTGCGGCCCATTCTGAACGACCTTGTGGGCGATCTTCCCCTGGCGGCGAAGCTCTCCGCCCTGGCAAAAGCGCTTCTGGCCATGATGGCCCTTTTCCTGCTTGGCGCGGTGTGCTCCTACGCCCAGTCCGCCATCATGGTGCAGCTGGCCCAGCGGGGCGTCGCCCGGCTGCGGGCCGAGCTGTTCGACAAGCTGCAGCGCCTTCCTCTGAAGTTCTTCGACGCCCACACCCACGGCGAGGTGATGAGCCGCTTCTCCAACGACGCCGACTACGTCCAGCAGTGTCTGGAGCAGAGTCTCGTATCGCTGTTTTCCAGCGCCCTGACCTTCATCGGGATCGTCGTAATGATGATCTATACCAGCCTTCCCCTGTTTTTGGTGACGCTGCTGACGCTGGGCAGCACCGTGCTCGTGTTCCTCCTCCGGGGGAAAAAGAGCCGGGAGCTGTTCCGGGCCCAGCAGGCCGCCCTGGGTGATCTCAACGGCAACATTCAGGAGATGATCGAGGGGCTGAAGGTGGTAAAGGCCTTTACCCACGAAGATGAGGCGGAAGCGGAGTTCGAAGATCTCAACCAGAAGTTTTACTCCGTGGCCCGGGACGCCAATTTCTACGCCACCTCCATCATGCCCCTGGCCAGCAACGTGGCCAACGTGGGCTTTGCTCTCACCGCCATGACCGGCGGCGTGCTGACCTTTGTGCTGGGCTTCGATATCGGCGGCCTCGCCGCCTTCCTGCAGTACTGCCGGGAGGTCACGCGGCCCATCAACCAGGTCTCCCAGCAGACCAACGCCATCCTCTCCGCGCTGGCCGGCGCCGAACGGATCTTCGAAGTCATGGATATGGATCCGGAGATCGACGAGGGCACCGTCCGGCTGGTATGCGTCCGGGAGGAGGACGGCGTTCTCACCGAAACCGGCGAACGCACCGGATACTGGGCATGGCGCGTGCCCCAGGCGGACGGCTCCTTCGCCCTCGTCCCGACCCGGGGCGACGTGCGGCTGCAGCATGTGGATTTCTCCTATGTGCCGGAAAAGCAGGTGCTCAACGACATCACCTTTTACGCCAAGCCCGGCCAGAAGATCGCCTTCGTCGGCTCCACCGGCGCCGGAAAAACCACCATCACCAATCTGTTCAACCGGTTCTACGAGATCCAGAGCGGGGCCATCACCTACGACGGGATCGATGTGCGGGACATCGCCAAGGACGACCTGCGCGCGGCCATCGCCGTGGTGCTCCAGGAGACCCACCTCTTTACCGGCACGGTGATGGACAATATCCGCTACGGACGACTGGACGCCACGGACGAGGAGTGCATCGCCGCGGCGAAGCTGGCCAACGCCCACAGCTTTATCCGCCGGCTTCCGGACGGGTATAATACCATGGTCACCTCCGACGGCGCCAACCTCAGCCAGGGCCAGCGGCAGCTGCTGTCCATCGCCCGGGCGGCGGTGGCGGACCCGCCGGTGCTGATCCTGGACGAGGCCACCAGCTCCATCGACACCCGTACCGAGCGGCACATCGAGAAGGGTCTGGACAGACTCATGCAGGGGCGGACCGTGTTCGTCATCGCCCACCGTCTGTCCACGGTGCGGAACGCCAACTGCATCGTGGTCATCGAGCACGGACAGATCATGGAAAAGGGCGACCACGCCGAGCTTCTGGCGCAGAAGGGCCGCTATTACATGCTGTATACCGGCCAGAGCGTTCTGGACTGAGCCGAAAACGCCGAAGGCCGCCGCCATCCTGTCGATGGCGGCGGCCTTTGAAATATCCCGCTTTACGCGGCCTTTTTCCCTTTTGTGTTCATCAGCACGATGCTGCCCAGCACCAGGATGATGCCGATCAGGCTCAGCACCCCGAAGGGCTCATGGAAGAGCAGCACGCTGATGACGCTGGCCGCCACGGGCTCGGTGCTGGCAAAAATGGAGACCTTGCCGCTGTCACACCCGCCCAGGGCCAGGGAGAAGCACAGATACGAGAGAAAGCTTGTCACCAGGCCCGTGGCCACGCAGATGGCGAGGTTGGAGAAGCTGGACGCGGCGATGGTCAGCGTACGGGCGGGGTCGGTAAAAAAGCACGCGCCGATCCCCGCGATGATAAAGAGATAGAAGTTCACCGTGGTCCCCCGGTAGCCCCGCTTCTGGATGAACCGGTTGAGGATGTTGATGAGGGCGAAGGCGAAGGCCGAGCCCAGACCGAAGATCAGCCCCTTTCCGGACACCGTCCCGCCGAAGCCGGACACGCAGGCGCAGCCCAGCACGCAGAGGATCACGGCGATCAGGCCGCGCGTCCCCACCTTTTCCCTGAAAATGAAATGGGACATGATCATCACCAGCGCCGGGGAGAGATAGAGCAGGATGCAGGCGGTGGAAATGGACATCATGGTGATGGCCGTGTAATAGCAGAACGAAAAGAACAGCTGTCCGCACAGGGCGACGGCAAAAAACAGCCATACGTCCTTCAGCCGGATTCGGAACAGACTCCGGTCCGTAAACAGGATCTGAAAGAAAAAGCAGATCACCGCCACGATACAGCGGATCAGCAGCATGTCCATGGGAAGCAGGCCCATGGCGGTCTGATACCGTGTGAAAAGACCTGTACATCCGAAAAAAACGCCGGCCAGCATGGCGGAGACGGCATAACGATCCACGGAACATTCCTCCGATCGGGGGGTATTCCGGTCTTTCGACCGATCAATCCCATGATACATGGAAGAAGGAGAGCTTGTCAAGGAACGGTATTTGACACAGTTTCCCCGCTGTGTTATGATTTTCTCGCTTTTGCGGGTATGGCGGAATTGGCAGACGCAATGGATTTAGGTTCCATCGGCTCACGCCGTGCAGGTTCAAATCCTGTTACCCGCACCACGTCAGAAGAACGCAGCCCCCACTCCGTTTCCGCTGCGTCCTTCCTCCTTTCCCAAATCGGACCCGCTACGCTGGGCTCCGATTTGGATGCCGGTTCGGATATGTATTCGTCCGGCTCGCCAAAAAAGGAGGGGATCCCGCCGGGATCCCCTCCTTTTTTGGCGTCAAGCAAAGATCCGCCTCGATCCTTTTGGGGGATAGAGCCGTCCCCTCCCCTCTTGCGTTTACCGCCATACGAAACAGCGAATTGATCCCGCAGAAAAAGTCAAAACCGCTTGCAAGCTGCGGCAAGCCGTGCTATAATGCGCATCAGTTAGATGCGTTTAATGTTAGTCATATATATCTTACTTAATGGGAGGAAGCAAATCATGACAACGACCGGAAAGATCGCGCTGTTTCTCGGCGGCACGCTGTTTGGCTCCGCCGGCTTCAAGATCCTCGGGAGCAAGGACGCCAAAAAGGTCTTTACCCATGTGACGGCTGCCGTGCTGCGGGGCAAGGATCAGATCATGCGCGACGTGGAAACCGTGCAGGAGAGCTGCTCGGATATCCTTGCTGACGCGAAGGCGATCAACGAGGCCAGAGCGGCGAAGCGGGAGGCGGCCTTTATCAAGGATACGGCCAAAGCCTGACATGAGATTCCAAATCCTTCATGAGAGCCGCGGCCGGGTGCGTCTGCGCGCCGCGCAGGCGTCCATGAGCATGGAACAGGCCGATATTCTGGAGGCCTGGCTGCTGGCGCTGGCCTGCCTCTGGGGCGTCCCAGTGGCTTTTGCGCTCTTGTTCGGCAGCCGGAAGCTGACGAAACGCCGTTCCGAGATCACCAAGGCCGCAGCCGTCACCGTGTCCGACGGCATCCAGGAGACGCTGGAGAACATCCGGGAGATCCGCGCGACCAATCAGGAGGACCGCTTCCTCCAGGCGCTGGGCGATAAGATCGACGCCCATGAAAAAACCATGCTGCAGGGCGAGCTCGCCGCCGGCATCTTTGTCAACGCAGCCAGCGTCATCATGCGCCTGGGCGTGGCGACCACGATCCTCACCGGGACAAAACTGATCCTCTCCGGACAGATCGACTTTCTTGCGCTGTTCATGTTTCTGCTGGTCATCACCCGCGTCTACGCGCCCTTCGATCAGGCGCTTGCTCTGATCGCCGAGATGTTCATGTCCCAGGTCTCCGCCGGCCGTCTCATGGAGATCTACGACGCCAAAACCGCGGAGGGCAGCGAGAGCTTCACCCCGCAGGGCCACGACATCGTATTTGAGGACGTCGGCTTTGCCTACGACGACAAACAGGTATTGGACGGCGTCAGCTTCACGGCGAAGGAGGGCGAGGTTACGGCGCTGGTCGGCCCCTCCGGCTCCGGCAAGAGCACCTGCGCCCGCCTGGCCGCGCGGCTCTGGGATATTGATTCCGGGTCGATCCGGGTCGGCGGCGTGGATATTGCTTCCGTTGATCCGGAGACCCTGCTGACGGACTATTCCATGGTGTTCCAGAACGTGGTGCTCTTTGACGATACCGTGATGGAAAACATCCGCCTCGGCAGGCACGGCGCCACGGATGAGGAGGTCCTCGCGGCCGCCCGTGCGGCCAACTGCGACGAGTTTGTTGCGAAGCTGCCGCAGGGATACTCGACGCCGATCGGAGAAAACGGCGCGAAGCTCTCCGGCGGGGAGCGCCAGCGCATCTCCATCGCCCGGGCGCTTTTGAAAAACGCGCCGATCGTCCTGCTGGACGAGGCCACCGCCTCGCTGGACGTGGAAAACGAAACGAAGGTGCAGGGGGCGCTGTCCCGCCTGCTGGCCGGCAAGACCGTACTGGTCATCGCCCACCGGATGCGCACCGTGGAGGCCGCGGACAAGATCGTGCTGCTCTCCGAGGGGGCGGTCGCCGAGGAGGGCAGGCCCGAGGAACTGCTCGCCGACGACACGAGCATCTTCCACCGCATGGCGCAGCTCCAATCCGCCAGCGCGCTCTGGAGCATCTGATCCACCGGAAAACTCATATATGCAAACAGGCGCTCGGAAGGCCGCTGAAAAACGGCCTTCCGGGCGCTTTGTTATACCGTTGACTGTCCTTGCCGCTTCGCTCGCTGAGGCGCATGTCACCGGGAGTTAGAACTTCCCGTATCCGCACCTTTGGCCTCCCCGGTACAGATCCCGCCGTTCTGTCCCAAAAAGTATTCTTGCTGTTTTCCTGTGTCAAACCGCCCCATGATCATCCGGAAGCATCGCAAGTGTGAGTTTCCGTTTTTTTATTCTCTGTAGTGCGAACCCTTCTGCCCCCGCTCTCTCTGTTTTTTCTTCCGGACTTCCCCCGTTTTTTTGACACATTTTGTTGACAAATCCTTTATTTTCTTTTTATATTGTATGTGGGAAAATGTTCGTTCCATTTCCTGCAGTCCATTGGGATGACCGAAGGAGATCCGCACCATGTTTGATGTCTCGGCCGTTGTGCTGTCAACCGCGCTGCTGCTGGCGCTGGTGTTGAATCTGGCGTTGAAGCCTTCCTTCTCCGCCAAGCTCTCCACCACCTGCATGGTGGTCTCCCTGGTGGGCGGCATCGTGTTTTACGGCACCGGCTTCGCCCACGTCACCGGCAGCATTCTCCTGACCATGGTCCGTACCACTCTGGCGGTGATCCGGATGTTCGTGGGCATGAACGAGGTGGGCGTGGTAGAGAACACACCGCTCCTCCGCTATCCCGTATGCCTGGCCCTTTTCTGGATCATTCATCTGCTGGCGTTTTACTCCATGGCCAGCGCCGCCATGTTCACCCTGGGCGCCGAGGCGCTGCGCCATTTCCGCATGCTCCTCTCCCGCCGGGGCGATCTCACTCTGATCTACGGTGTCAACGACAACAGCATCGCCGTGGGCAAGGAATGCGTGAAACGGCGCGGGTCCGCCGTCGTGTTCGTCACGGAAGGGGTCTCCTCTAACGTCGTCGCCGATCTGAACAACCTTGGCATGTCCGTTCTCAGCGGGACGGAGGCGGTCTCCTCCGACAAAAAGGTGCTGAAAAAACTCCGCGTCTCCAGACGGAAGCTCGCGGTGTACGCCATGGACGAGGCGGAGGACAAGAACCTTTTCTACTCCCTTCGGATGAAGGACACGCTGGAGGAGCTGGGCGTTCCCCCGGAAAATACGCAGCTCACCCTCCCCGGCGAGGAGGAGATCATCACTTCCATGCTCCAGGTCTCTCCGGAGAAGTATGGCTTCGGTTTCGTCAACGTCTACGATATCGCGGATCTGGCCGCCCGGGCCATGGTCCGGATCTGCCCGCCCTGGGACTTCATCCGATACGGTCCCGACGGCTCCGCTCAGGAGGATTTTGAGTGCGTGGTGGTGGGCTTCGGCCGGTTCGGGCAAAGCGCCCTTCGCCGGCTGATCATGAACGGGCAATTCTCCGGCGCCCAATTCCACGCGGCTGTGTTCTCTCCCCTCTTTGAGAGCGAGTCCGGATATTTCTTCACCGATTGCCCGGAGCTGACGAAAGAGTACGATATCAAGGGTTATTCTGCAGACGCCCGGAGCAGCGTCTTTTACCGCTACATAAGCAGCCGTCTCTCCTCTCTGAAGCTGATCGCCATCTGCACGGGAAGCGACGACAGGGACCGGGAGATCTCCGACAACCTGATGCTCTTTTTGAAGCGGCACCAGTCGGAGAACATCTGCGTGGTCCGGTGCGGCCGCAGCGGCGCCCGATACCAGGAGACCGTGGGCAGCCCCATCCTGTACCACGGGATCTTCACCCTCTCCATGCTTTCCGCGGAAAACGCGGACCGGGAGGCCATCCTCCTCAACAGCATTTACGACTCCTCCGACCGCAGCCCCTGGGAAAAGTGGGTCGCCTGCGATTCCTTCAGCAAGATGTCGTCCCGGGCCTTTACGGACTTTATTCCCGCCTATCTGAAGATGTCCGGCAGCACCCGGGAGGCCGTAGCCGCCGGGGACTGGCATCCGGACGAGGCCATGCAGACGGTGCTGGGGAAAACAGAACACAAGCGGTGGGTCGCCTTTCACTACGCCATGGGCTATACCGCCATGACCCCGGAGGAGTTTGACAGCAATGCGAAGCTGTACGCCCAGTGCAAAGCAGAAGGCAGGCCCTGTCCGGTTCGGATCTCCAAAAACACGCTGGCGCGTACCCACGCCTGTCTGATCCCCTGGGACGAGCTGGACGCGCTCTCCCGGCGGGAAAGCGCCATTACGGGCCGGAACGTAAACTATAAACAGACCGACATCAACAATGTTCTTTCCCTGCCCCTGCTGCTGAAATCCTCGGAGGGAGGCGGTCAAGGCTGATGAAAAAGGGTGTTAAGATCCTTATCTATACCGCCGTCATCTATGTGATATTGCTGGTGCTGCTGGTGGCGGCGGAGTCCGCCGACCCGTCGGCATCCATCCGGACCGTATGGGACGCCGTCTGGTTCAGCCTCATCACCATGACCACGGTTGGCTACGGCGACCTGTCTCCGGTGACCCCTCTGGGCCGGGTCCTGGGTCTTGTCTTTGCCCTGTGCAGCATCGGCATCCTCACCGCCCTCATCGGCATCGGGCTGCAGCTCATCGCAGGACAGTTCGTCCCCTCCATGCGGCTTCGCTTCGGCCGGAAGCGTCCCTGGTACGTATTCAGTGCGGAGAACGAGGACGCTGCTTCTCTGGCGGAGGATCTCCGCAGACAGGAAAAAAACGCCCTCTTCCTTTTTCCCTCCGGAGGAAAAAAACAAGTCGCCGGCCTGGATGTGATCCGGACGGAGCCGGACACGGAGCGGCTGATCCGCCTCCGGGGCGGCAGCAAAAACGGCATTTCCCTGTTCTTTATGGATGACGATCCCTGGAAAAACTACGCCGAAGCCCAAAAACAGACCGGGTACGGGATCCCTGTCTACTGCATGACCGACGCTCCCGACGACAATCCCGCCGACGGTCTCCATCTCTTCAGCCGTACGGAGGCCCTGGGCAGGAGCTACTGGAAGGAGCATCCCCTGCTGACGTCGGAACGGTGCGTGCTGCTGGTGGGCTGCGGGCCGTCCGGCTGCGCCCTGCTGGAGCGGGCGCTGCTCACCAACGTTTTCGAGCCGGGCCGCAGCGTCGAATACCATGTTTTCCGGGACACGCAGGGCTTCGACAGGCTTCATCCCCGGCTGGTCCGCGCCCTCGCCTCCGACGAGGATGCGGACAGTCTGTTCCTTCACACGGAGGGTTGGATGGAAGACGAGGATCTTCTCGCCCAGGCGGACCGGATCATCTTCTGCCTGGAGGAGGATTCGGACAACCTGGAGGCGTATGAGAAGCTCCGCACCTGGCTGCCCACCGCGGCGCACGTTCACGTCCGGCTGACGGAAGCCATCCCCTCTCTGGCCTCCTTTGGCAGCAGGCGCGAGATCATCACCGCCGAGTATGTGATGAAGGACGCGCTGAACCGGCGGGCGGCAGCCCTCAACGACATTTACAACGCCAACGCCCCCGGCGGATCGGACTGGGAGGCGCTGAGCTGGTTCCTCCGGCAGTCCAACATCGCCGTGGCAGACCATCTGGCTGTGAAGATCCGGATCCTGCTCCGGGACGAGAGCATTCGCGAAGTGACCCAGGAAAACTGCCGCAGAGCCTACGAGCGATATCTGGCCGCCTCGCCGGAGGAAAAAGAGCTCCTCAAGGAGCTGGAGCACCGCCGCTGGATGCGGTTCCATTGGATGTACAACTGGCGGCAAGCCCCCGCGCGGGACAACGAAAAGCGGCGGCATCCCCTGCTGATCCCCTACCGCCAGCTGGCGCAGGCGGAAAAGGACAAGGACGGGTATGCCTGGGAGATGCTGGGGAAACTGGCGGAGCATCCCTGAGCCGTCCCATAAGGAATCCAAACCGGATTTGACCGATCCGACTCTTCGGGCGGACCGCCCGATCTCATACAGCGCATGCCTACAGGAGGAACACCGAATGAAAAAATGGTTCAAAAGCATGACCGGTCTCGCTCTGAGCGCCCTTCTCGCCTTTGGCTTGAGCGCGAGGGTCCTGGCCGATACATCCGATGAAAACGATCCCATTCCCGATCCCCTGCCCTATGAGGAGGAGGAAGACGCCGGCCTCTCCGGGGACGGCGACGCGGACGCCGAAGGGACGGGCATTCCGCTTTCCTCCGGCATCCAAAACGGCGACGATGACGATGCCGACGACGATGACGATGCCGACGATGTTGATAACGACGACGGCGATGACAATGACGACGGCGACGACAACGGCGGCGATGACAACGACGGCATCGGTGATACCGAGGCTGTGACTGTCTCCGGACTTTCGGTCAATGCTCTCAGCGCCGTCCGATCCGCTCCGCCGGCTGCGAGCCCCCTGTCCGATCCGCCCATCCTCCGCAGCATCGAAGGAGAAGACTCTTCCTCCGAAGAAGGCTCGAAAGAGCCGTTCTTCGATCAGCCGGGGAATATCTTCACCCTGAAGAACTATATCGATGAAGACTTGATGCTCGATGCCTCGGGCAGTGGCATTGAGATCATCGTGACCGGGATCAACCGGATCAAAGGAATCGTTTCTGCCATTACCAATCTCACGGTCCACGGAGAAGGAAGTCTGGAGGTCCATGAGCTCGACGCGCTGGATACGCTGACGGTGAACGCGGATCTGCTGGTCACGGATGCCGACCCTCTGACGCTGGGAACGATCCATCTGGAAGACGCCAATGTGTCCTTTCTGGGGGACGTCGCCATTGATACGGTGAAAAACGACGCCGGTTCATCCAGTATGACGTTTCACGGCAGCACGACCATTGACGACATCGAAGCGACAGGCACTCTCACTCTCTACACCAGTGAGTTTTATGCAGACTATGTCGACGATCGGAACGATCCCGATGACATGGCAACCACCATCACCGGCAATATCGGCGGCAACAATCTGTGCCTGAATTCCGGCATCTACATCCTTTCCGCATCGGCCTCGAAGGAATCCGGTACCGATATCTCGTATGGCTATCCGCTGGTGTATGATTATGCGGGGATCACGGGAAGCGCTTCCCACGGGCCGCTGCATGTTCAGCCGGCCGATGCGCTGACCGGATCGTCCGTTATCCCGATGGATGCGTATATGGTCATTGAATCGGTCAAGCGCGGGTACTCCGAGGAGGAGAGTATGGACAGCCTTGCAGGCACCCTGCTCGCAAAAGATTTTTCCTTCGATACGGGAGACAGCGAATCCGAAGATTCCCATATCGACGTCGCCGATTATGAAGTGCTGACGATCGACGGAAAAAGCTTTATCGATCTTTCTGACCTCAAGCCCACGATCGATACTCTGCGAAGCGAAAACGAAATCTTTGAACCGGTCAGCATCGTGGAGATACTCCAAAAAGACGGTGAGGGCAATTTCAGTTCCAAGTTTTATCAATACTATTCCTATTCCGTTGTGGACGGCGAAGGAAACGAGTCCATCGTCAGCCGCGACGACCTGGAAGGCACCGTTCCGGCAGACGACGTATACCTGATCCGCATCACGTTCATTTATACCAAGGGAGCACCGTGGGGCGGAGGTACGGCATCCTCCACCACCACCAGCAACACCGGCAGCGGCGTCCTGGGCGGTGCCGGCGCGGGATCTGTCCGACTCAGCAGCGCGGCCGTCGGAAACCTCCGCGTGCTGGTCCTCCGGCAGGGTGCGGGATACCGCGTCCGGGTTTTCAGCGGCGACCGGGAGATCCGGGATCTGAACGGACGGGCCGTGACGGCCCGGACCGCCTTCTCCCTTCCCCAGGATTGGAGCGGCGAATCGATCTTCGCCGTGTTCAAAAACACCGACGGATCCTTGACCGCTTTCCCCGCAATCTATGACTCGACGGCCGGGACCATTCGCTTTGATACGGATCTCGTCGGCAGTTTCGTAATCGTCAGCATGCCCTTCGACGGCGAGCCCTTCTCTCCCGCGTTTTACGCCGCCCTGGAAAAGCTCCCGGAGGTGCAGAAGCTGCTCCATGATGCCCTGTGACCGGCGGATCGGAGAAAAGCCCATTTTTTAGCGGCAGGAGGACAACCGTATGAAAACATGGATCAAAAGCCTGGCTGGGTTCGCTCTGAGCGCCTTTCTCGCCATCGGTCTGAGCGGGAGGGTCAACGCCAGTGATACGGACGGGACGGATCC
>JAFRDL010000098.1 GCA_017411265.1 Oscillospiraceae bacterium
ATCGACCACAACGCCGCCTGCTTCAAGCGGCAGATGGAGCGGTTCATCGATTTCTCCCAGGGAAAGGCTATCATGGTGAACAACGCCGACTGGCTGCTGGATCTGAATTATGTGGATCTCCTGCGGGAAGTGGGCGCATATTTCAGCGTGAATAACATGCTCCGGGCGGAATGCTACAAGCAGCGCATGGAAAAGGGCCTCAGCTTCCTGGAGTTCAACTACATGATCATGCAGAGCTACGACTTCTATCATCTTTTCAGGGAGTACGGCTGCAACATGCAGTTCGGCGGCGACGACCAGTGGAGCAACATGCTGGGCGGTACCGAGCTGATCCGGAAAAAGCTGGGCAAGGACGCCTACGCCATGACTATCACTCTGCTCACCGATTCCCAGGGCAAGAAGATGGGAAAGACCGCCGGCAACGCCGTGTGGCTGGATCCCGACAAGACCTCACCCGATGATTTCTTCCAGTACTGGAGAAACGTGGACGACGCGGACGTGATGACATGCATCCGCATGCTCACCTTCCTCCCGCTGGAGCAGATCAACGAGATGGACGGCTGGAAGGACGCCCGGCTCAATGAGGCCAAGGAGATCCTGGCCTTTGAGCTCACCCGGATGGTCCACGGCGAGGAGGAAGCCGTCTCCGCCCGGGACAAGGCACGGGCCATCTTCGGCGGCGGCAGCACGGAGCATATCCCCGAAACGGAGATCACGGAGGCGGATCTGACGGACGGAAAGGCGGACGTGATGAGTCTGCTGGTGCTCAGCGGCCTCTGCGCTTCCCGCAGCGACGCCCGCCGGAACATCCAGCAGGGCGGCGTGCTGTGCGGCGAGGAAAAGGTGAGCGACATCGGCCTTTCCTTCGGTGCGGAACAGCTCCGGGAGGGCGTCGTCCTCCGCCGGGGCAAAAAGAACTACAAGAGGATCGTGCTGAAATAAGGAATACTTTTTTCTTGCTTTTTCTCCCGTATTGGATTATTCTGTGGTTGTAAAAATATAAACAGGAGGCGTCACCTATGGGTAAATTTGTTGTTCGTACGGTGAAGACCGGTATCATGTTCAATCTGAAAGCCGGAAACGGCGAGACCATTGCCACCTCCGAGATCTACACCACTGAGGCTGCCTGCCGGAAGGGCATCGCCAGCGTGGTGAAGAACGCGCCCATCGCACCGGTGGAAAACCAGACGGTGGAGGGCTTCAAGCAGGAGAAGTGCCCCAAGTTCGAGGTCTACAAGGACAAGGCGGGCGAGTTCCGCTATCGGCTGAAGGCCACCAACGGCCAAATCATCGCCGTGGGCGAGTCCTACAAGGCGCTGTCCAGCTGCCTCAACGGCATCGAATCCGTGCGGAAGAATGCGGCGGAGAGCAACATCGTCAAAGAGGAAGCGAAGTAATGCAGGCAAAACCATGGGCCGCGGCGGCGCCGCGGCCCATGGAAGTCCTTTTTTCGGCGGCATGCGCCCCATCGGGAATGGGGTGCTTTTTTTCTGTTGACGCCGCGATGTACGGGGGGGAGTGAAATGCGGAAAAAAACGATCCTGTGCCTTTTGGCTTTGATCCTTGTGCTTTCCTCCCTTTTTTCCGTCACAGCCTGTGCGGCGGAGGAGGGAGACGGTTTTTTCACCGTCCCTGTGTCTACCATTCCGGAGTCCGACCCTGCGGATCCTTCCTGGTTTGCCGGCACCTGCGTCATCGGGCACTCCCAGGCCGTGGGCATGAGCAACTCCCTGGGGCTTCCCGGGATCGATTATTATGCGATCTCCGGCCTTCGGGCGTCCTATGTTCTGGACTGCCCGGATTTCGTTTTTCCCAACGGGCGGATCGGAACGCTCCGGAAGGCCATGGAGACATGGTCTTACGAGCGGATCTACATCCTGCTGGGCATCAACGACTGCACGACGTATGAGAACGGGCCGCTGCGGTTCCGATCGGCCATGGAGGGGCTTCTGGATCTCCTGCGGGAGACCCAGCCCCAGGCGAAGATCTGTCTTTTCTCGCTGCTCCCCGTGGGGCTTTTTTCCCCGGATCCCCTGCGGTATAACCGGGAAAACGTGATCCTGTATTCCCAGATCCTGAAAACGCTGTCCCGGGAGTACGAAACGGAATATCTGGATCTCTTCCGGCCGCTGGCCGACGAGAACGGGTATCTGCAGACCCGATTCGACAAGGGAGACGGGATTCATCTTTTCTCCGGACGGTATGCGGAGATCCGGGAGTATCTCCTGCGGCATACCTGGTGAGCTTATCTGATTCAATAGGAGCGTAGGTCCCATGCGAAAGGCATTGTTTTTTGTTTTTATTGTCCTGACGGCAGCGATGCTGCTGGCCGGATGCGGCAGTTCGGCCGGAGAGGTCGGCACGGATGTATCTCTCTCCCGGATCGCGGAGGAAATGGCGGCGGCGAGAAATGATCCGGCCGCGGTCATGCTGGATGCCAAATACACCGGCATGCTCTTCGGCACAGACATGACCCTGGTCCGGGAGAGCGCAGCCTTTATGATCACCCGAACGGTCTCCTCCGAGGAGACGGTCCTGCTGAGAGCGGCGGATGAGAGCGGGCGGGACGCCCTGAAGGAACAGCTGCAGGCGCATCTGGACAGCTACCGGGAGCAGACGAAAAATTATGACCCGGACGGCTTCGCCATGGCGTCTAAGTGCGAGGTGAAGACCCAGGACCTGTATGTCTGGCTGATCGTATCTCCGGAGAGGGAGGCGCTGGAGAAGATCTTCTCCGCCCATCGGAAGAGCTACGCCCAGGGCGAGGCCCCTGTGTATCTGACTCCGGCTCCCACCCAGACCCCGGCGCCAACCGATACGCCGGCACCGGAACTCACGCCCCAGATCGAGACGACTCCGGAGCCCACGCCGCTGCCCTTCGGCATGGTCCCTGCTTCGGAAAGGGTGGAGGACAGCTGGTTCGACGACGCCCTTTTCGTGGGCGATTCCATCGTGATGAACCTTCGGGACTACGCCATGGCCCGCCGCATGCGGGGGGAGGAGAACAACCTGGGAGAGGCTCAGTTCCTCTGCCGGGACGGCTTGTCCTACCAGGATTCATCCCACAACGAGAGCAGGAGCCCCGACATCAACGGGAAGGCATACAATACCATCGAGGAGGCGATCGCGGCCTCCGGCGCTAAAAAGATCTATCTCAGCATGGGCTCCGCCGATATGATCAGCTCCTTCGGTGTGGAGCATACGGCGGAGAACGCCGCGCTGCTCATCGCCCACATCCGCGAGGCAGTCCCGGACGCGGTGATCATCCTCTCCGCCGAGACGCCGCGGATCCAGATCTACGACAACCATGTTTTCAACAATGCCCAGATCCAGGAGCTCAACGCCCTGCTCCTCCGGTGCGCGGAGGAAAACGGCTGCTGGTTTGTGGACAGCTACGAGGGGCTGGCCCAGGGGACCGACTGCATGCCGATGGAATACTCCGAGACAGCCAATTACGGCATCCACCTGAACGAAAAAGGCTGTACGGCCTGGGTGGATTACCTGTATACGCATACGCCTTGAAATTATGAACGCCGCGGGGTCGCTCCCGCGGCGTTTGGCTCGACAAATGATAAAAAGGGTCGCCCCGTCAGGGACGGCCCATTTTTTGGCCCGAGTGACTGGACTTGAACCAGCGGCCAGCCGCGCTTCGCGTCGGCATGGCCGGCGGCAGATGGCCCCGCTCGCTCGCCGTTTTCGCGGCAACCGCTCGGGGATGCCGTCAGGAGGCCGCTGGTTCAATAATCACAGCAGATGAAATAAACAGGCCGTCCCCAAAGGGACAGCCTGTTTATTTGGTCCGAGTGACTGGACTTGAACCAGCGGCCTCCTGAACCCCATTCAGGCGCGATACCAAACTTCGCCACACCCGGATTTCCGACAGCTTTGTTATACTACCACAAGAAAAAGAGGAATGCAAGTGTTTTTTGCGGTTTTTTTCGGTTTCCCCTCCCGAACCGACGGGAGGGGAAACCGGAAAGCCGATCAGACAGACGGTGCGCCCTCGGCCGGACCGTTGACGTCCCGGTACAGGGCGAGGAATTCTTCCAGGCAGAGGTCGTTTTCCATCATATAGGCCGTGGCCTCCGTACCCACATACCGGAAATGGAAGGGCTCGTACATGACGCCGGTGATATCCTCCTTGCCCTCCGGGAAGCGGTGGACGAAGCCGTACTCGGCACAATGCTCCTTGAGCCATTGGAAGGTGGCCGTATTCTCGATCTCCTTGTTCTTGATGGGACGATAAATGTCCGTGATATCGCAGCACAGCGCCAGCTGGTGCTCGCTGCAGCCGGCGGGCATGGTGATATAGTGACCGTTGGCGTCCTTTCCGTCGGTGACGCCGTTGTTCTGGCAGACGCGCTGGAAATTCTGCACCTGTTCGTTATAGCTTCGATAGCCGGAGGAGAGGAATACGGGCAGTCCCGCCTGTTTGCAGCCGAGGGCAAAGTCCAGCAGCGCCTGGGCGATCCGGGCGTCGACCGGGCAGCGGTTGCCGTTGTAGTCGTACTGGATATCGGTCTGCGCCGCCGTCTGATCCAGATAGGCCAATTGCTCCGGCACATAGGTACCGATGGAATTATCCCCGTTTACCAGGGTAAACTCCCAGCTGCCGATATCGATCTCCGGCGGCTTGGGAAGGCCCAGAGTGATGGCCCGGCCCTCCGGAGAATCCGGATCGGGGGTGGGGACCGGCGTCGCGGTGGGCTCGGGCGTTTCCGTGGGCGCCGCCGTTGCCTCCGGCGTGGGCGCCGCCGTGGGGGCGGGCGTCTGATCCGGGGTGGGAGAGGGGACTGCCGTCGCCATAGCGGCCGCCAGGGCTTTTTGATCGGAGGCGTCCGTGTACAGATACCGCAGACCGAACAGGATGAAACTTGCGGCAAGCGCGATAACAATAAATACGATACCGAGGAACCTGAGTACTCTCATTTGGTCTATTCCTTTTCCAGTTTTCGTTTCAGCTTTTCCAGCGCCTTTTTTTCCAGGCGGGACACATAGGAACGGGAAATGCCCTGCCGTTGGGCGATCTCCCGCTGTGTCAGGGGCGTTTCTCCGTTCAGCCCGTATCGGAGGGTCAGGATCTCTTTTTCCCGTCCGTCCAGTGTGTCGTGCATCTCCCGGCGAAGAAGGGAGATGAGCTCCGTGGATTCCACCCGCTCCGCCATGTCCCTGTCGTCGGCCAGGGTGTCCAGAAACGACAGGCCGTTCCCGTCCGGATCGGTGTCGATGGAGTCGGACAGGGAGACGTCCGAGGCGCTTTTTTTCGCGGCGCGGAAGTGCATCAGCACCTCGTTTTCGATGCACCGGGAGGCGTAGGTGGCCAGCCGTACGCCCTTGTCCGGGCGATAGGTGGATACGCCCTTGATGAGGCCGATGGTGCCGATGGAAATCAGATCGTCCTGGTCGCCGTCGGCGGTGTAGTATTTTTTTATGATATGGGCAACCAGACGCAGATTGTGTTCAATGAGTATGTTCCTGGCCTCCAGATCGCCCTGACACCACCGGGATACGTATTCCTGTTCCTCTCCGGCGGAGAGGGGACGGGGGAAGGAGCCGGCACTGCCGCCGAGACGAAGCGTGAGAAAAGCTCCGTTCATCAGCAGAAGGAACGCGCTTGTCAGCATACAACAAACCTCCCGAAAAGGATGGTTTCATTGTATTCGACCCCTGCCAGTCCCTATGAATCCGGACAAACCGACGGTTTATCTGCCGGAGATCCCGTCCAGCCAGCGAAGGATGTCCTGATAGACCTCGTCCTTGTTGATCTCGTTGAGCATCTCGTGGCGTCCGCCCTTGTAGAGTTTCATGGACACGTTTTTCATTCCTGCCTTGCGGAACGCCTTGTATGCCCGGGACACGCCCTTGCCCTGTTCGCCCACGGGATCGCAGTCGCCGGAGAAGAACAGAACCGGAAGATCCTTGCTCATCCTGGCGATGTTTTTCGGCTTGGAGATATAGTCGATGCCCTCCATCATGTCGTGGAGCAGCCCGGCGCTGGGGACAAAGCCGGAAAGGGGATCTTCCACATACCGGTCCACGACGCTCGCGTCACGGCTGAGCCAGTCCACCTTGGTGCGCACGTTGTCCAGCTTCTTCGTATAGCTGCCAAAGGCCATGTTGTTGAGGAGATCGCTCTTGTATGTGGGTCCGTGGCGGCGAACCTCCAGGGCGCTCATCAGCTTACCGCCCGTCACCAGCGCCTTGCTCTGCTGGCCGGTGCCGCTGATGACGGCGCCGTCCAGACCGGAGCGGTACTGGATCAGGTACGTACGGACCAGGAAGGAGCCCATGCTGTGACCGAAGAGGATATAGGGCTTTCCGGGAAAACGCTCAGCAAGGATGTTGTGAAGAGAGTGGATATCCTGTACCGCCTTTTCCCAGCCGTCCTTCTCGCTGAAAAAGCCAAGGGTGGATTCGTTTATGGAGCTCTTGCCGTGACCGAGCTGGTCGTGCCCGGCGACGATGTAGCCGTTGTCCGACAGGAAAGAGGCGAACGCGTCATAACGGGCGATGTGTTCGGCGATGCCGTGCACCAGCTGGACGATGCCGACGGGCTCGCCCTCCGGGAGATACACCCGGTAATACAGTTGTGTTTTGCCGTCTGAAGACAAAAAAGTGGATTCGGTCATTCGAGCCATAGCCAAACTTCCTCTCTTGTGATATAATACGGCTGAAAACATTATAAACAAAAAACGCGAAAAATCAAGGAGGACACGCAATGAATCGATATGTTATCGCCCTGGATCAGGGAACGACCAGCTCGCGTGCCATCGTTTTCGACGCTTCCGGGAAGATCGTAGCGCTTTCTCAGCATGAATTTCCCCAGATCTATCCCCAGCCCGGCTGGGTCGAACACGACCCCATGAGCATACTATATACGCAGATGGGATCCCTCTCCGAGGCCTTCCGCAGCAGCGGTTTGTCCGCCGGGGAGATCGCCGCCATCGGCATCACCAATCAGCGGGAGACCACCATCGTCTGGGAGAAGGACACGGGACGTCCCGTTTATAACGCCATTGTCTGGCAGTGCCGCCGCACGGCGCCGCTGTGCGAGGAGCTGCGGGAGCAGGGCTGGGAGGAAAAGATCCGGGAGAAGACCGGTCTTGTGCTGGACGCCTATTTTTCCGGCACCAAGCTCCGGTGGATCCTGGATAACGTCCCCGGCGTCAGAGAACGGGCGGAACGGGGCGAGCTCCTCTTCGGTACGGTGGACTGCTGGCTCATCTGGAATCTCACCGGCGGCAAGGCACACGTCACGGATTATTCCAATGCCTCCCGGACCATGCTGTTCAACATCAACACCATGGACTGGGACGAGGAGCTTTGTCAGGCGTTGAGGATCCCCATGTGCATGCTTCCCCGGGCGGTCTCCAACTGCGAGGAGTACGGAAAGCTCTCTTCCCGAATCATGGGTCTGGAAGAACTGGCCGGCATCCCCATCTGCGGCGCGGCGGGCGATCAGCAGGCGGCGCTGCTCGGCCAGGGCTGCATCCACCCGGGAGAGGCCAAAAACACCTACGGCACCGGCTGCTTTACCATGATGAATACCGGGGAAAAACGGCCAGAGAGCAAGCACGGGCTCCTCTCCTGCGTGGCCTGGAAGATCGGGGAGCATGTGAATTACTGCCTGGAGGGCAGCGTTTTCAACGCCGGGAGCACCGTTCAGTGGATGCGGGATGAGCTCCATCTGGTACAGAATGCCGCAGAGACCCAGGCGCTGGCGGAGTCCGTGCCGGACAACGGGGGCGTATATCTGGTCTCCGCGTTTACGGGCCTGGGAGCGCCTTACTGGGATATGTACGCCCGCGGTACGGTCGTGGGCATCACCCGGGGCACAACACGCGCTCATGTGGTCCGTGCCGGCCTGGAGGGGATCGCCTACCAGGTGAAGGACCTTATCGACGCCATGGAGCAGGACGCCCTCGCGCCCATGCAGATCCTCCGGGTGGACGGCGGCGCCTCGGTCAACCGCTTTCTGATGCAGTTCCAGGCGGACATCCTCCGCTGTCCTATCGACCGCCCCGCCATGGTGGAGACCACGGCGCTGGGCGCCGCGTTCCTGGCCGGGCTTCATGCAGGCGTGTGGAAGGACGTCGGAGATATCGCCCGGATCCGGGAATCCGCCGCCATCTTCCGCCCGAAAATGGACGCTGCCAGGGCGGAGGAATACTGCCGGCGGTGGCACAGGGCGGTGGAGCGCGCCCGGAATTGGGAGTGAACGGCCAGGCAAAAGGATGACAGGGATGTTTCTTGTTTTTTGAGGAAAAGAGTATTATAATACAGACTTGAAGCTTTCTGAGCGTTAGGAGCGTTTATAATGGCATCCTTTTCTGACTATTATTGGGGCGGCCGAAAAGGCCACCTGATCGGCATCGGGGGAGTCTCCATGTCTCCGCTGGCGGAGGTGCTGGCTGAGGCCGGACTCATCATCACCGGTTCCGATATGAACGACGGCGCCAACGTGGAGCATCTCCGGTCCCTGGGAATCCCGGTCGTCATCGGGCATCGGGCGGAGAATATCACGGATGATACGGAGTTCGTGGTCCGGACGGCTGCCGTCCATGAGGATAATCCTGAGATCATCGAAGCCCGCCGCCGGGGGATACCCGTATTTGAGCGTACCCAGGCCTGGGGCGCCATCATGAAGGATTACCGGAACTCCCTGTGCATCGCCGGGACCCATGGAAAAACCACCACGACCTCCATGTGTACCCATATCCTGATGGCCGCAGAAAGGGATCCCACCGTCATGATCGGCGGCACGCTCCCTCTGCTTCACGCGGGGCATCGTGTGGGAACCGGGGACACTATTGTGATGGAGGCCTGCGAGTACTACAATTCCTTCCATGCCTTCTCTCCTACGGTGGCGGTGATCCTGAATATCGAAAAGGACCATATGGATTTCTTCAAGGATCTGGAGGATATCAAGGCTTCCTTCCGGAAGTTTGCCTCTCTGGTCCCTCCGGATGGATATATCATCGCCAATGCGGAGGATTAGAACACGATGGACGCGCTGCGTCCTCTGAACAGGGATATATTCACCTTCGGCCTGAACAAGGGCGCGGACGTTTACGCCGCCAATATCGTTCGCCGCGGCTCGGAGACGGAATTCGACGTGATCTACTGCGAGGAGGTTTTCACCCATGTGAACCTCCGCGTACCCGGTCTCCACAACATCAAAAACGCGCTGGCCTCCTCTGCGGCGGCTATTTGCCTGGGCTGCAGTCCGGCCGCTATCCGGTACGGGCTGGCCGGCTTTTCCGGTGCTAACCGCCGGTTTGAGTTCAAGGGCAAGTTCAACGGCGCGGATATTTATGACGACTATGCCCATCATCCCGGAGAGCTGAAGGCTCTGCTGGACGCGATCGAGCCTCTCGGTTACCGCCGCCGGATCCTGGTATTCCAGCCCCATACGTATACCCGCACCGCGGCGTTGTTCGAGGATTTCCTGGAACAGCTCCGGCGTCCCGATTTCTGCTATCTGGCGGAGATCTACGCCGCCAGAGAGACGAATACCATCGGCATCTCCTCGGCGGATCTGGCAAAGAAGCTTCCCAACGCCATTTTCTTTGCGGACAACGGGGAACTGGAAAAGACCTTGCGGGCCGTTGCGTCTCCCGGAGACATCATCCTCACCGTGGGCGCCGGGGACGTGTACCGGATCGGCGAGCACCTTCTGGAAGGCTGAGCGGATGACCATGGATCGAAGAGTGTTAAAAAACCAGGCGCTGGCGCTGATCCAGACGTCGCGGCCCAACCCGTGCCTGATCACGCTGGCAGTCCTCACCTACGGATGGCTCGTCACCTGGATCACGCAGCGGATCGGCGGACAGCCTTTCTACATGGATCTGGACGCCCTGGAAGCCATGGACTTCTGGAATGTCTTCGGCTTCGACTGGGGGAACGTGTCCGTTGTCTCCGGCTTTTTCCAGTTCGCCTTTGAAGTGCTCTCCGCATATCTGGCGTTCGGGTATACGAAATACGGTCTCAATGCCAGCCGGGCGGAAAAAAACGGCTTCGGCGACCTTCTCAGCGGTTTTGAGTATTCATACCGCCCCGTGGTCCTGTGGCTGCTGACCCGGCTCGTCACGCTGCTTTTCAGTCTGCTTCTCATCGTTCCGGGGATCGTCGCCGCCTACGGATATTCCATGGCGTCCCGGCTTCAGTGCGACCATCCGGACTGGTCCCCCATCCGCTGCATGCGGGAGAGCCGGATGATGATGAAGGGACATAAATGGGAGCTGTTCGTTCTGGAGCTCAGCTTTATCGGATGGATCCTTTTGTCTGTGATCCCGGCGGTGTCGGTGTTCGTCAAGCCGTATATCTCGCTGACGGAAACGGCATACTATCTCCGCCTCACCGGCCCGTCGGAGGAGGAGTCACACGCGTCCTCCAATGAAAAGCCCCCTTGGGAATACTGATCGATACAAGCGTCCCGGCAGACTCTGTCCGCCGGGACGCTTCGGGAAAGAGGAAAAACGATGAAAACGATCGCTGTGATCACCGGCGCTTCCAGCGGGATGGGAAGACGATTCGCGGAGACGGTGAATGAATTCGGACCGGTTGACGAGATCTGGGCCGTCGCCCGTCGGGCAGAACGGCTGGAGGAGCTGAAAAAAACGGCGCCGTTTCCCGTCCGCGCCGTACCCATGGATCTCACGGATCCGGCGTCCTATGACCGGTACGCCGCCATGCTCCGGGAAGAGGACGGGGTCCGGGTAGGCCTTCTGGTGAATGCCGGCGGCTTCGGCAAGTTCAACGCCGTGATGGAAAGCCCGCTGGAGACCAACCTGAATATGCTGGACCTGAACTGCCGGGCGGTGATGGCTCTGAGCCAGCTGACGGTCCCCTATATGCCCGAAGGCGGTCGGATCATCAATATCGCCTCCGTGGCGGCCTACCAGCCGATTCCGTATATCAACGTATATGCGGCGACAAAGGCGTTCGTTCTCTATTACAGCCGGGCTCTGGACCGGGAGCTGCGTTCCCGGGGCATCCGCGTGACGGCGGTGTGTCCGTTCTGGACGAAAACGGAGTTTTTCGACCGGGCGGTGAATGCGGAAAAACCGCCGGTGGTGAAGAAATACATCGCCATGTACGATCCCGATGACATCGTCGCGAGAGCCTGGCGCGACGTGAAAAAGGGGAAGGATGTGAGCCGATACGGCTTCATCGCCCGGGGTCAGGGGGCTCTGGTAAAGCTCCTGCCGCACAAAATGGTGATGGACGCCTGGCAAAGGCAGCAGGAGCTGCCGTAATATGCTTACTGCCTCCGGACAAACCGGAGGCAGTAAGCATATTACGGATTGGTCGTCGGACGGCGTTTCCGACGGCGGCTGTGACCGCGGCGCCGGCTCTGGGCGGCTTTTTCCCGGTATGACCGTTCCATCTCTTCGTCGGCGTTGTATACGATCCGGTTCACGGCCCAGATCTCATTGTCCGTCTTCCGGAACTTCAGGCGAATCAGGTATTTTCCATGCCCCTCGCAGATTCCCAGGTTCATGTATCGGCGATCCCCCTGGTTGACCCAGCGTGTCAGCTCCAGCGGCTGGCCGCACTCCGGACAGGGGATCTGGGAGACCTCCGGATCCAGGAACGCCTCGGACCGGGAGGAGTATCCGGAAAAGGCCCGGTGCTCCACGGCGTTGAAATCCTCGCCGGTGGGTTTGGCAGCCGGGATCCGGGTGGCCAAGAGGGTGGCGGCGTTGTCGTACTGCTCCAGACCCTTGAGAAAGTCCAGCCGGGAGCACACCAGTGCGGTGTTGTAGGCATCGCCCAGAGCGTCGTGCGCGACCCGGGTCTGCTCGATGGCGAAGTGTTCCATGGCGGTGGCCAGGGATTTCTGGTTTTTATCCCCGTCGGTTTGAATATTATAGATCAGCTGGAGATTGATCCAGTCTTCGATCCAGTCCCAGTCCAGATCGTGGATGATGATGTTCTGTTCCATGATTCGCCGGTCGTCGTAGCCCCAGGTGATAAAGACAGCGTCCTCGCCGCACCACTCCCGGAAACGCTCGAACACCACCGGGAAGGTGTCGCTGCGGCTCAGCCGCTCCTTGTCGATCCCGGTGAGCTTTTTGACCTTGTAGTGCATGCTGCGGAAATAGATGGGCTTGACGTCGGACTGAAACTCCTCTGCGGGACAGAAATCCTCATCCAGCTTCACGGCGCCGATCTGAATGATCTCTCCGCTGAGATGGATGGGAAGGTGGTTGTATATGGATGCGTGGGAACTCATGGCCTGGTTCCATTCCAGGTCCAGAACGATGTATGACATGAAAGCAATACCGACCTTTCCTTTTGACCATGGTATTATACCAACGGGAGAGGTAAATGGCAATGCTTTTCTGAAATATGTTTTGCTGCGGGAGCAGGCGATCGGAAAAGCCGCGGCATATTTTGCACAGTGAAAAGCATAATATGCCTTTCATTTTCGCGTATAAGGCGGTATAATGAAAAAAGAAAGCCGTACGGGACAGGAGGAGAAGCGAATGTATATTGCCGTGATCTGCGGCGGCCTCAGTCGGGAGCGGGACGTTTCCATCAGTACGGGCACCTGTGCCGCCAGAGCCCTGCGTCAGCGCGGGCATCATGTGGCGCTGGCGGATCTATTCCTGGGCGACGAAAGCGCCCGGAAGGACCCCCGGGCCGCGTTTACCACAGAGCAGCCCGCAGAGGATTACCGGGTGCGGGAAACGGAGCCGGATCTGGAGGCCGTGCGGCGTCAGAGAGGCGGCGACAGCATCCTCGGGCCCGGCGTCATTGAGATCTGTCGGGCAGCGGATGTTACGTTCCTGGCTCTCCACGGCGCGGAAGGGGAGAACGGGAAACTCCAGGCGTGTCTGGACCTGTACGGTGTTCCCTATACCGGCAGCGGGTATCTGGGCAGCGCCCTGGCCATGGACAAGGAACTGAGCAAGATCATGATGGAAAGGGCCGGGATCCCGGTCCCGCCGGGCATCACCCTCCGCCGCGGCGAGGCGATCCCGGAGGACATCTCGCTTCCCTGTGTGGTGAAGCCCTGCTCCGGCGGGTCCTCCGTGGGCACCAGCATCGTCCGGGAGGAGAAGGACCTGCTGCCTGCGCTGCAGGAAGCGTTCGCCTGTGACGAGGCCGTGCTGGTGGAGAAATACATCAAGGCCCGGGAGCTGACCGTGGGCATCATGGACGGAAGAGCCATGCCGGTGATCGAGATCATCCCCAAAACGGGGTTTTACGACTATAAGAACAAGTACCAGGCCGGTTTGACGGAGGAGATCTGCCCGGCCCGGCTTACGGCGGAGGACACCCGGCGGGTCCAGCGTCTGGCGGAGCGGGTGTACGAAGCTCTCCATCTGGAGGCATACGGACGCGCGGACTTCCTGCTGGACGAGAGCGACGGGACCATCTACTGTATGGAGGCCAACACCCTTCCCGGCATGACGCCCACCAGCCTGATCCCCCAGATGGCCATGGCGGAGGGCATGGATTACGGCTCTCTCTGCGAGAGGATCATCGAGGTCTCCATGAAAAAATACAGGAAGTAACAGGGCATGACAGTATCGGAAATGATCCGCGCCTGCGGCGGACGCTGGCAGGGAAGCCAGGCGCTTGTGAAAAAAACACCGGTCAACATCGTCACCGACAGCCGGCAGGCCGGAGAGGGAAGTCTGTTCCTTGCCCTCCGGGGGGAACGGACCGACGGCCACAAATATATCCGCGACGTCCTCTCCCAAGGCGCGCTGGCCGTTCTCTGTGAGGAGCCCGGGGAGGATGGGGAACCCCGGATCGTCGTTCCGGAGGTACTTCCTGCCATGCGGCAGATCGCCCGGGCAAACCGGGAAAAATGCTGTTTCCCCTTTATCGGCGTCACCGGGAGCGTGGGGAAGACCACAGCCAAGGAGATGATCGCCTCGGCCCTCTCCGCCGCCCGACGCACCTTCAAGACCCCGGGGAGCATGAACGGCCAGATCGGCATGCCGGTGGCCCTCATGGGACTGGAGCCGGTCTACGATGTGGCCGTGATCGAGATGGGGATCTCCCTCTTCGGAGAGATGACCCGTCTGACACAGGTCGTGGAGCCGGATATGGCGGTGTTCACCAACATCGGAGATGCCCATCTGGAGGCGCTCCACAGCCGGGAAGGGGTGCTCAAGGCAAAGTCAGAGATCCTTCTGGGCATGAAGGATAACGCCGTGGTCTTTGCAAACGGCGACGACGCCCTGCTGAAAACAGCGGATTTCGGCCGCCGGACCGTCCTGTTCGGCCTGGGGGAGTCTTGCCATGTACGGGCGGAGGACGTGCGCACGGAGGACGGCACCGAGCTTCTGTGCCGGATCGTGGGCGAAGGGCGGGATTTTCCCGTCCGGGTACCGGCGTACGGGGATTATATGATCTATTCCGTGCTTGCCGCCGCCGCGGTGGCCATGGAGCTGGGGCTCACGGACGAGGAGATCGCCCAGGGACTGCTCTCATACAAGACCGTTGGCCACCGTTCCCGGGTGGTACGCACGCCCTTCTGCACGCTGATCGATGATTGCTACAACGCCAATCCCACCTCCAACCGGGCGGCCATCGATTCCATGATGCGACTGTCCGGCCGGAAGGTGTGCGTGCTGGGCGATATGCGGGAGATGGGTGAGAATTCCCGGGCGCTTCACCGGGAGATCGGCCGTTACGCCGCGGAAAAGGGCGTGGAACTCTTGCTCACCCAGGGGGATGAGGCGGCGTTCATTGCCGAGGGCGCCGGAGCCATCGCCCGGCATTTTCCCGATCGGCCCAGTCTGCTGGCAGCCTTGCCGGAGCTGCTCCGCCCGGGGGACGTTGTCCTGGTCAAGGCGTCCCACGGCCCCCGGTTCGAGGATGTGGCTGAACGGATCGAAAACCTCCGATGAGACTTCATCGGAGGTTTTCCTTTTCGGCAGTATTCCGTTGGTAAAATGCCTTCAGAACATGGATGAATTTCATGGCGAGCTTCCCGTCGTCCAGAACACAGCGGTAGATCGTCGGCCCGTCCTGCAGCTCGATCCGTTTTCCCGGGCTGAAGGGAAGGGCGGGCACGTTTGCGATGGAGATGTTCAGGGATATTTCCTCCCCCCGGATCTGTCCCTCCAGGCGGAAACCGTCACGTCTCAACGTCACCTGGCCGCGGCCTGCCTCCGTGAACCTGTTGTGAGCCGGATCGATCATGTGGATGGCGGTGGGGGCGGACAGGCAATAGTCCGGTTCCTTTTCCAGGTGCTCCCGGATCAGCTGCTGCTCCCATGTGCTCCAGTCGCTCGCGTAGCGCAGCTCCGGTTCGATCCCGTTTGCGGCGTGGAGGAACCCCAGGGCATCGGCGGTTTCTTCGTAGCCGCACTCCCGGCAGCGGATGGTACTTGTACCTGTGATCTCCATGGTGAATTCCCGGCGGCATCGCGGACAGAGATACAGCACGTTCTCCAGTCCCCGGATATCGTCGTTATGGGCGTAGCGGACCCGCAGATTCTCCTGCTCCCGGTATGCATCAAAAAGAAGCGCCGGATCCGCTCTCTCCCGGATCCCGGCCGGATCCATGGAAGCGAGCGTCTCCTTGTCAAAAAGCCGATAGACGTCCATATACGTCCGCCCCGGACGAAAGCCGCTGGTCCACTTGGGCATGACGAAATAGCTGCCCTCCGTCCGGGCCATGTAAACGTCAGCGTTCAGCCATTTGAGAAACTTGTAGGTGGCCGCGGGGATGGGGGTGGAAAGACCGTCCTCGCACATAAGGCCGGCGGGATAGATCACAAGGATCTCCCCGTTGTCGATGACGGCTTTCATCTTTTTCATGTCGTTAACGGTGGTTTTGAACTGCTGTTTGGGGATCACGCCCATCCGGTCCATGATCTTCCGCAGCGGAAGAGAGCGGTAGAAGGAGTTGCTGATCACGAAACTCATCCGCCGCCGCGAAGCGCCGATGAGGTTGACAAAGTCCAGGGCGGCCTGGTGATTGGCGATGACCACGCAGGGGCCGCGGACATCCTTCAGTTCGTTGCGAAGGAACCTTCGGCGGAAAACAAAGGACGACACGAAAAAAGAGGCGATTCTTGCCAGCGTGTAGGAAAAGAAGCCTGGCTTCCGATAGAAACGATTTTTTGTTTTCATTCAGGGGCGTCCTCCCGGAACTGAATGATTACACCTCATCACAAGACAAAAAATACATCAAGTTTTTTATGAAAAAAGGACCTCCCGAAGGAGGTCCTTTTCGATCGATTGGATCGGCTCAGAGCAGATGGAACGC
>JAFRDL010000099.1 GCA_017411265.1 Oscillospiraceae bacterium
GATCCAGGCGGTCACCGGGGTGCGGCCCACACTGTTCCGCTGCCCCTACGGGGAGTACGACGACAACGTGATCGCCGCGGTCCGGCAAATGGGGATGAACGCCGTCCAGTGGGACGTGGATTCCCTGGACTGGAAGGAGCTCTCCGCCGCCGAGATCACAAAGCGGGTGACGGGGAAGGGGAAGCCGGGGAGCATCGTTCTGTTCCACAACGCGGGGCTGCATACCCCGGAGGCCCTGCCGGGGATCATCGAATATCTGCAGTCCAGCGGCTACACCATCGTCCCGGTGAGCGAACTGCTTCTCACCGGAGACACGTATATCGACCACGCCGGCCGCCAGCACGCGGCGTGAGAGAAAAAAAGGATCTGCCCTTTCCGGGGCGGATCCTTTTTCCCTATTCTTTTTGCGCCCAGAGCAGGAACAGCGGCGCGTCCGAGAGATCCCGCTCCCGCAAAATCTGCTTCCCGGCGTCCGGATCCGCTCCCCAGGAGGAAAAGCCCGCCGCTCGGATCAGACGCAGGTCCCAGTCGGGCCGGACGGCGCTGCCGGCGGGCATGGACAGGGTGATCTCCGCGTTTTCCCGGGACAGCTCCGGCGTTATGCCGATATGCCCGTATACGCCGGTGCTCCGGATATAGGATTCCCGCTGATTCTGATTGCGGACGTTCCGGGCGTAGTCGGCGTCAAAATTCAACAGCACCCCGCCGGGACGCAGGATCCGGAACCACTCCCGGTAGGCTTTGGCCGGATCCGGGAGCGTCCATGTCAGATTTCGGGTGATGACCGCGTCGAAACTCCCGTCGTCAAACGCCGTCGCCTGCGCGTTCATGACGAGCAGACGGGGCTCCGCGCCGTTTTCCGCGGCCAGCTGCCCGGCCTCCCGGATCATGGCGGGGGTCAGGTCGATCCCGGTGAGCCGATGTCCCTTTTGAGAGAGGAGAATGGCAAAGTAACCGGTCCCGGTGCCCACGTCCAGAATATCCAGGCGCGGAGCCTTCGGGAGATGCCTCTCCATCTCCCCGACCCAGCGGGCGCTGATCGGATCGTGCAGCTCGTTTTTTCTCACCGCGGCGAAATCATGGGCGCGTACGGTCCAGTAGTCCATCACGCGCTCGGACAGGCTCTCGCTGTGTTTTTGTGTCTGATCGTTCAAGCTTTTATCCCTCGCTGTTCTTTGGAAGAGTACGGACCTTGAAGGCAAACATCCCGGTAAAGGCCGCGCCGGAGACGCTCCGGGAGGCGATGCGGAAGCCCCCGAAGATATTCATGGGAGAGGATCCATTTTCGTGTTCCACCAGATCCAGATGACATTTGTGATGATCTCGTCGCAGACCGTGCCGTCGTCTCCCGCACGGCCGGCGGCGGCTCGCCGGGCGCTTTCATAGACCGCGGCGGGGTCGTCGGCGTCGGCAAAACAGTTTTTCACCATATATTCCGCCATCTGTTCGCTTGTTCGGCGGCCTGACCAGCGGTAGTCTGTGAATTTGACGTGCGGCACATAGCCCGCGTTACAGACGGCCCGGATCAGAGACGATCCCTCTTCCCGCAGATCATGAAAAGACGGAACAGGCTCCAGCCCCATATCCCGCATCAGCCGATCCCGGAACGGCTGTTTCCAGTCGAAAAACCGGGCCAGGAAGCACCAGCCCCGGGTCATGCCGCTCATTTTCCGGACCGTGGCCTCGTCGCAGACCGCCGGCGACATGGTGGAGATGGAGAGATCAAAGCCTTCGGCGAACACCAGCTCCTTCCCGGTCGCCCGGTGGAAATCACAGGGATAAACGGTCCAGTGCGTACGAAACCGCGCCATGTTCTCGCGGGCGCGGCGCAGCATCTCCCCGGAGATATCTGTCAGGGTCACGTCATACCCCATCTCCGCCAGATATACCCCATACTTTCCCACGCCGCAGCCGATATCCAGGACCCGGGCCCCGGGGAAAAGCATGCCGTTGTCTTTCCAGAAGAACAGCAGGGAGGCGTTATATTCGTTCGGGCCGAGGAGGAAAACCTCCTGATAATTCCCGGCGGCCCGATCCCATTTTTCTGTTTCATTCACGGTCAGATCACCCCGCCTTGCCGGATGTGGGATCCCAATAAATGCGATTTGGCTCCCCGCTGACCCGACGGGGAGCCAAATCCGGAAAAGAAGAAAGTCGGGTGGAGAAAAATGCCGGCCTTCGCGGGACCCAACCGTGAAAGCCAGGGGTCCACCCCAGATCCAATGACAAAATAGCATACCAAAAAGCGGAAAACAACCCCCCGGGGGGGATATTATTTGAACTTTTCTGATAAAAATATCCCCCCGGGGGGCTTACGGACAGAGGGAAAGCACGGTAGAATAAAGGCAGAAAACCGGAAGGGAAAAAGGGACAGGCCATGGAAAACATGCGGGAAAAGATCATATCCTACTGGGACCGGCGTGCCCCGTCCTACTCCGGCGTGATCGAAAAAAACATGGCGGACCGGTGGGACGACGTCTGGGCGGACATGCTGATCTCCCGTTTCCCGGAGGGGGCGCCCGGCGATCTGCGGGTGCTGGATATCGGGACCGGGCCGGGCTTTTACGCCATCATCCTGGCGGAACGGGGCTATCAGGTCACGGCGGTGGACTTCTCCGAGAGCATGCTCGCGGAGGCCCGGCGGAACGCCGGGGCCCTGGCGGACCGGATCGAGTTCCTGCCCATGGACGCCCAGGCGCTGACGTTCCCCGACGACAGCTTTGACGTGATCGTGACCCGGAACCTTACCTGGAACCTGACGGACCCGGTGCGGGCCTACCGGGAGTGGCGGCGGGTCCTGCGTCCCGGCGGCGCAGCGCTCATTTTCGACGCCAACTGGTATGCCTACCTGAAAGACGAAGAGAAGAAACGGGCCTTCGACCGGGACCGGGCCAACGCGAAGGCGTCCGGCGTGGAGGATCATGAGGCGTATGAGGACGGACACACCATGGAAACGATCTGTCTCTCGCTCCCCATGACGGCTCGGGACCGCCCCCGTTGGGATCTGGTCACGCTGCGGGACCTGGGGTTTTCCCGCGTCTCCGCCGACACCAGGGCCGGCGACAGCGTGTGGAATCCGGAGGAAAAGATCAATTACGCATCCACTCCCGGATTCTTGATCCGGGCGGTGAAATAAAGGGAGGCTGACCATGAAAAAGACAAAGATCCTCTCTCTGCTTCTGGCCCTCGCCCTTGTGCTGGGCCTGGCCGCCTGCGGCGCCGCTCCGGCTCCCGCCGCTCCGGCCGCTCCCGCCGAGCCCAAGATCCTGAAGCTGGCGGAGAGCTTCGCCTACGCCAGCCTGGACGCCCATAAGGACTGGAACGGCTGGTATACGTCCATCTACGGCCTCACCGAGACCCTCTTCAAGGTGGGCAACGATCTGTCCGTGCAGCCCCTGCTGGCGGAGAAGGCCGAGACCAGCGAGGACGGCCTCACCTGGACCGTCACCCTGAATCCCAAGGCCGCCTTCTCCGACGGGAAGGCCCTGACCGCCGACATGGTGGTCCGCAACCTGCAGCGGATCGGGGAGGTCAACGAGCGTTTTGCCGATGTGAAGGACTACGTGATCGAGGCGGTGGACGACAAAACGCTGACCATCACCACTCCGGAGCTCTATCCCACGCTGATCACCGATAAGCTGACGAACTCTGCCTTCGGCATCATGGATCTGGATGGCGCGGATCTGGACAACGCCCCCGTCTGCACCGGTCCCTTCACGGTGAAGAGCTTCGAGCCCGAGGGCACTGTGGAGTTGGCGAAGAACGAGAACTACTGGAACGGCGACGTGAAGCTGGACGGCGTGATCTTCTACTACATGAACGACGACGAGAGCAAGCTCATGGCCATGCAGAGCGGCGAGATCGACGGCTCTTCCAGCGTCACCGCCGCCGCCAAGGAGATCTACGCCGCCGATCCCTCCTCCTATGTTCTGACGGTGATCCCCGCCACGCGGCTCCAGTTCTACGTCCTCAACCAGAACCGGCTGAGCCCCAACGTCCGCAAGGCCATCAACCTGACCGTGGACAACCAGGACATCGCCGATTATCTGGGCGGCACGGTCTCTCCGGCCGTCGGTCCCTTCGGCGCCTCCGCGCCCTACGGCCAGGTGACCAAGCCCGCCGTGGACCGCGCGGCGGCCAAGGCGGCCATCGAGGCCGACGGCTACACCCTGAACGCCGACGGCTACTATGAGAAGGACGGCAAGGAACTGACCGTGGAGATCTGCTACTACTTTGCCCGGAGCCTGGATTCCATCGCGGTGGTGCTGGAGCGGCAGTTCAAGGAGATCGGGGTGAAGTGCATCCTGACCGGCGTGGAGGACGCGGACAGCACCTATCGGGTCACCGGCGAGTATGACATCGCCCTTTACTGCATGATCGCGGACCAGGCGGGCGATCCCTACTATTGCATCAACGCCCTGTTCCGCCAGAACAGCGACTGGGCGCTCAGCGGCTTCCACAGCAACGAGTGCGAGGCGCTGATCAACGAGCTCCAGTCCGAGACCGACGTGAACCGCCGGGCGGAGCTGGCCAACCAGATCGTCCAGATCTCCATCGACGACGACGCCTTCGGCTACATCGGCCTGTTCAACAAGACCACGGTGGCCGTCCCCGGCGTGGTGAACATCGGCGAGAACAGCCCCTTCGACTTCTACGCCGTCAGCGCCGAGACGGACATGCCGTAAAGCGGCGCATCCGGAAAATGGGGCCGGCATTTGCCGGCCCCGTCTTCCGTTGATTCTGCAGGGAACGGGTGGTGAGAGCCATGAAAAAATACATAGGCAAACGGCTGCTGCATCTGGTGGGCATCCTGATCGCGCTGAGCTTTCTCACCTTTCTGCTGATGTATCTCGCCCCGGGCGACGCGGCGACGAAAAAGCTCAACGCCCAGGGGATCGCCGTATCCCAGGAGGTGCTGGAGCAGACCCGGGCCGACATGGGCCTGGATCGTCCGTTCCTGGTCCAGTACGGAGACTGGGCGCTGAAGGTCCTGCGGGGGGACCTGGGGACCTCCTACAAGGACGGGACAAGCGTGGCGGGAAAGCTTTCCAAGGCCCTGGGGTATACCGCGCAGCTGGCTCTGGGCGCTCTGGGGATCTCGCTGCTGATTGCCCTGCCTCTGGCCATCCTCACGGCGCTGAAAAAGGATACGCTTCTGGATTACATCGTTCGGTTTTTCAGCTTCATCGGCAACTCCATGCCCAACTTTCTGATCTCCGTGCTGCTGATGTATTTTCTGTGCGTCAAGGCGCGGCTGCTGCCGGTGGTGGCGGACAGGAGCTTCCAGGGACTGCTGCTTCCCTCCGTGGCCCTCTCCATCCCCATGATCGGCCGCTTTCTCCGGCAGTTTCGGGCGGAGCTCCTGGAGCAGCTGGGAAAAAGCTATGTGAGCGGCGCCGTTGCCCGGGGGGTGAGGGGCCGGTACATCCTCTTCCGGAATGTGCTGCACAACGCCGCCATCCCCATCCTCACCATCGTGGGGCTGCAGATCGGCACCTTGATGGGCGGCAGCGTGGTCATCGAGACCATCTTCCGCTGGCCGGGGCTGGGCAAGCTGGCCATGGATTCCATCACCGCCCGGGATACTCCCGTGATCCAGGGCTTCGTGCTGCTCACCGCCGTCATCTATGTGATGGTCAATCTCCTTACGGACGTGGCCTATCACTGGATCGATCCGCGGATCCGGCAGGAATGAGGGCGCCGGCATGAGAATGAGAAAAACGCTGAAAACGAAAAGCCGCGCCCGGCTGTACGTCTTCCTTGTTCTGGCCGGACTCCTGGTGCTGCTGGCCGTCGCGGCACCGATGCTGTGCCCCAACGACCCCAACGCCACCAGCGCCCTGGATATGAACAAGCCCCCCAGCGCCCGGTTTCCTTTCGGCACGGACCGCTACGGCCGGTGCATCTGCTCCCGGGTGCTGATGGGGGCCCGGACCTCCATCTTCTCCGCCGTGACCCTGGTGGCCGTCACCTTCGTGGTCGGCACGGCGCTGGGCATGGCGGCGGGCTATTACGGGGGCGTCGTGGATACGCTGGTCATGCGTCTGGCGGACGTGCTGCTGGCTTTTCCCCAGATGGTGCTGGCCATCGCGGTGGCAGGCATCCTGGGCGGCGGCATGTTCAACGCCATGCTGGCGCTGGGGATCACCGGCTGGACCCTGTACGCCCGACTGGCCCGGGCACAGGTGCTGGCCCTGAAGGAGGAGGCGTACGTCAGCGCCGCCCGCCTTTCCGGCTGCAGCGGACCGGAGATCCTGTTCAAGACCCTGCTGCCCAATATGCTGGGCCCCCTGGTGGTCAACGCCTCCACCCAGATCGGCACCACGATGATCGGCATCGCGGGGCTCTCGTTCCTGGGCATCGGCGTCATGGAGCCCCAGGCGGAATGGGGCAGCATGATCAACGCCTCCCGGGCCTATATCCAGCTGGCTCCCTGGGCGGTGCTGGCTCCGGCCTGCGCCACCGTCATCACGGTGATGGTCTTCAACTATCTGGGCGACTGCGTCCGGGACGCGCTGGATGTGGAGGTGGCGAAATGAACGAAACGCCTCTGCTGACCGTGTCCGGCCTCAGCGCCGGCTACGGCGCCGGGCGGATGATCGCCGACGTCAGCTTTTCCCTCTGTCCGGGGGAGATCCTCTGCCTGGTGGGGGAGAGCGGCTGCGGAAAAAGCACGGTGCTCAAATCCGTGATGGGGACCACCCCCGGGCTGGAGATCCTCTCCGGCGAGATCGTTCTGAACGGGCAGGATCTTCTCCGTCTCCCGCCGAGGGAGCGGCGGCGGATCGCCTGCGACACCTTCGGCATGGTGTTCCAGAGCCCCGGCGCCGCCTTCAACCCGATCCGGAGCTACCGGAAGCAATTTGCCGAGACCCTCAAAAGCCACGGGAAATACGACCGGGAGACCTTTGAGACCCGGGTGGCCGAAGCGTTTGAGAAGATGGGGCTGGCCGACGTGCCGCGCATCCTTTCCTGCTGCCCCTATGAGATGAGCGGCGGCATGAACCAGCGCATCGCCCTGGCCCTGGCCCTGCTGCTGGAGCAGGACATCCTGCTGGCGGACGAGCCAACCAGCGCTCTGGACGCCACGATCCAGCGCCAGGTGGCGGAGGAGCTCCGGCGGCTGCGGGACGTGTCCGGCATGGCCCAGATCATCGTGACCCACAACCTGGCCCTGGCCCAGTTCCTGGCCGACCGGGTGGGCGTGATGTACGCCGGGCGGCTGGTGGAGCTGGGGACCCCGGACCAGGTGCTGGGCGACCCCCGCCACCCCTATTCCCGGGCGCTGATCGCGGCCATCCCCACCCTGCGGGGCGATATGCCCCGGGGCCTTGCCGGTCAGCCGCCTCTGTCCGGACCCGCCGACGCCGGATGTGAGTTCTGCGAGCGCTGCCCGGTCCGCGAGAACGGATGCACCGAAAGGCCGTACGCGCTCTCAAGCGCGGGCGGCGGCCATTGGACCGCCTGTGACCGGACGGGAGGTGGGATATGATCATCCTGGAAGGGAAGAACATCGGCAAGCGCTACCGCCGCCGGGAGTTTAGCGTGGACGCCCTTTCGGACGTCAGCTTCACCCTGAACGAGGGGGAGATCCTGGGGATCGTGGGGGAGAGCGGCAGCGGGAAAAGCACGCTTCTCCGGCAGATCGCCGGACTGGAGATCCCGGACGCCGGCGAGCTTCTGCTGGACGGACGGCCGCTCCCGGCCAAAAGGACAAAGGAGAACTACCGCACCATCCAGATGATCTTTCAGGACGCGGTAGGCTCCTTCCATCCCAGAAGAAGGATCTCGGATTCCATCCGGGAAACGGTGCGGAATCTGGTGGGCGCCGGGGAAGAGCCGGACTGGAAGACCCTGTGTTCCCTGGTCCAGCTCCCGCTGGAGCTGGCGGAGCGGTATCCCCGGGATCTCAGCGGCGGCCAGTGCCAGCGCTTTGCCATCGCCCGGGCCATGGCCGTACACCCGCGGATCCTGCTGTGCGACGAGATCACCAGCGCCCTGGACGTGTCCTCCCAGGCCCAGATCCTGCGGCTGCTCGCGCAGCTGCATCAGGAAAAGAACATGTCCGTGATCTTCGTCTCCCACGATCTGGCGGTGGTCCGCAGCATCTGCGACCGGGTCATGGTCATGCGAAACGGCAAGGTCGTGGAGGAGGGGCCGGCCGCCCGGATCATCCACGCCCCCCGGGAGGACTATACGAAACAGCTGATCGCCTCCGTGCTGGAGGTCCGGGATACGAGAGCCGGCTGAAACCGAAGGTCTTCCGTCCGGCGTCCGGGCCGACCCTTCGGCGCCGGAGCATCGTCCGCCCGCGGGCGAAGAGGGCTCTTTTCCCGCCTTGTCGATCCATTTTCAACCCCCCCCCTTCGGACAGAAAATGAAATGTCCGAAGGGGGTTTTCCGCGGATCGGATCTTTTGTGCTCCGGAGATGAAAAAACAGTAAAAGTTTTGATAAACATATGATATAATCCAATCAGGACGAAAAAGAGGAGGATCAAAACATGAAGATCGTGGTTTTGGACGGATATACGGAAAACCCCGGGGATCTGAGCTGGGGCGGCCTGGAGGCGCTGGGGGAGCTGACGGTGTACGACCGCACGCCGTATGAGGATCTTCCGCTGATCGCTGCGCGCATCGGCGACGCGGAGATCGTGATCACGAACAAAACGCCCATCACCCGGGCGGTCCTGGACGCCTGCCCCGGCATTCGCGCCGTGGCGGTGCTGGCCACGGGCTTCAACGTGGTGGATATCGCCGCGTGCCGGGAGAAGGGGATCCCCGTGATGAACGTGCCCAACTACGGCGGCTACAGCGTGAGCCAGTTCGCCATCGCCCTGCTGCTGGAGTGCTGCCTGCAGATCGGCCATCACGACCGGACGGTGCATGAGGGCAAATGGGAAAACAACGTCGACTGGTGCTACTGGGACTACCCGCTGGTGGAGCTGGCGGGACTGACCTACGGGCTGCTGGGCTGCGGGCGGATCGGCATCCACACCGCGGCGGCGGCGCTGGCGCTGGGGATGCACGTGATCTCCTACGACAAGTACCCCTCCCAGGCGGCGAAGGACCTGGGTGTGGAATTCGTGACGCTGGACGAGCTGTTCGCCCGGTCCGACGTTTTGGGCCTGCAGATGCCGCTGATGCCCTTCAACACGGGGATCATCAACAAGGAGAACATCGCCAAGATGAAGGACGGGGTCATCATCATCAACAACAGCCGGGGGCAGATGGTGGTGGAGCAGGATCTGGCGGACGCGCTGAACAGCGGCAAGGTGGCCGCGGCGGGGCTGGACGTGGTATCCACGGAGCCCATCCGGGGAGACAACCCGCTGCTGAAGGCGAAAAACTGCATCATCACGCCTCACATGTCCTGGGGCTCGAAGGGGAGCCGGCAGCGGATCATGGACTGCACGGTGCAGAACGTGCGCTCGTTCCTGGCGAGCACGCCGGAAAACGTGGTGAACGGCTGAGGGACATGAACGAAACCCTGCGCGAAGACGCGCTGACCGTCATACGGGGAGCCATCCGCCGTGTGCTGCCGGAGGAGGCGGTGCGCCGCGCCCTGGAGGGGCGGCGCTTCCCCGGGGACACGGTGCTGGTGTCCGTGGGCAAGGCGGCCTGGACCATGGCGGACGCGGCGGTCCGGACGCTGGGCCCTCCGCGCCGGGGCGTGGTCATCACCAAATACAGCCACAGCCGGGGGGAGATCCCGGGCTGCGGCTGCTTCGAAGCGGGCCACCCGGTGCCGGACGAGAACTCCTTCGCCGCCACCCGCCGGGCGCTGGAGGCGGTTCGGGGGCTGACGGAAAGGGACACGGTGCTCTTTCTCCTGTCCGGCGGAGGCAGCGCCCTCTTTGAGGACCCGCTGGTACCGCCGGAGGATCTCCGGGACGTGACGGAGCGGCTTCTGGCCTGCGGGGCGGACATCGTGGAGATGAACACCGTCCGCAAGCGGCTTTCGGGCGTGAAGGGCGGGCGCTTCGCGCAGCGGTGTGCCCCGGCAAAGGTGGTCTCTGTCATCCTAAGCGACATCGTGGGGGA
>JAFRDL010000014.1 GCA_017411265.1 Oscillospiraceae bacterium
CCCTGGGGGATTATCCCGGCCCCGCCGAGGCCGCCGCCGCCATGAGCGCCGTGGCTCCCGCCGTGTATCCCCGACCGGAGGCGGCCGCCGTCTATGAGAAGAAATACGCTCTGTATCGGAAGGCCATCGACTGTCTCAACGACCTGTGGCCCGCCATGCAGGAGTTTATCGAGGAGGAAGCATAACCATGCTGGAAGAACTGAAACAGAGAGTCTGCGAGGCCAACCTGTCCCTGGTGAAGAACGGGCTGGTGGTCCTCACCTGGGGCAACGTGTCCGCCCTGTCCCCGGATGGGAAATATGTGGTCATCAAGCCCAGCGGCGTGAGCTATGACGTCATGGCTCCGGAGCACATGGTGGTCACCGACCGGGCAGGGAACATCGTGGAGGGCGAGCTGCGCCCCTCTACCGACCTTGCCACCCATCTGGAGATCTACGACGCCTTTCCCGGCGTGGGGGGCGTCGTCCACACCCACTCCCGCTACGCCGTGGCCATGGCCCAGGCGGAGATCGACCTTCCCTGCTACGGCACTACCCACGCGGATTATTTCTTCGGCAGCGTGCCCTGCACCCGCCATCTCACCAGCGAGGAGATCCACGAGTCCTATGAGCGCAGCACCGGCCAGGTGATCGCGGAAACCTTCCGGGAGCGGGGCATCGATCCCGCCGCGGTGCCCGCCGTACTGGTGCGCAAGCACGGCCCCTTCACCTGGGGCCCCACCCCGGAGAAGGCGGTGGAAAACGCCGTGGTGCTGGACGAGTGCGCCCACATGGCCCTGCTGACCCGCCAGTTCAATCCCGCGGCGGAGAGCGCTCCCCAGGCGATTCTGGACAAGCACTATTACCGCAAGCACGGGGCCGGCGCCTACTACGGGCAGAAGTGACCCCGAGAAAAACGCACGCCCCGGCGGTGGATCCGCCGGGGCGTTTTTATATGACTGTCAGTATTGCAGGAGCAGTTCCCTTTTCGTCTCCCGGCAGAGGGTCATGGCGGCGTCCAGCCGTTCCCGGGTAAAGGCGGTGCGGGCCGAACGGCGCTCCTCCTCCGGCAGGGCGGCGATCCGCGGCCGCGCCTCCCTGAGGGCGGCTTTGGACTCGCTCTCATACCTCTCCTTGGCGGCGCCGGTGACGGCCATGTGCCGGGAATACCGGCGCTGTGTCAGCAGGCCCATCTCCTTGAAGCTCCAGAACAGGGACTCCTTTCCGGGGTCCGGCTCCTCACAGTACGGAGGCAGGCTCTCGATGTCCGCGCTCAGCGGGATGAAAAAGCTCATTCTCGGGGTGGTCATGGCGACCCACATCACCGAGGACGCCCCGTCCTCCTCCAGCTCCGCCACGATGCCGCTCACCGTGCCCCGGCGGCACAGGGCGTAGCTGGGGGCGTCGTCCATGAAGGGATCCCCCCACTTCCCCGCCTCCGGGACCCGGGTCAGGTCGTACTTCGTCCCCTGGTACACGTCGGAGAGGAAGTCCATCAGATCCTCCCGGGCAAGAAGCCGGTCGGGCCGGACGGAGTAAAGCCGCTCCCCCTCGTCCGTCTCCCGGCCGGAGGCCAGGTCCATCACCCGCCAGCGGCGGCGCATGTTCATGGGGTCCAGCTCCGGGCCCCACTCGTTGGGGCTCACGTCCGCGCCGTAGGCGGCGGCAAAGTCGAAGCGGCGGATATCTCCGTCCCACCAGCCCATGCGGCGGGCGTACTCCGCCAGGCCCGGGGAGGCGATGACGTTTTCCGTATCGGTGAGGTCCGCGGCACAGGTGCCGAAGGCGTTGGCCCGGACGGCGATCTCGTCGTCCGGCACCCGGACGGCGATCCAGTTCCGGCCCGGCGCCACCTCCAGGAACCAGCCCTCCCGGGCGTCCGCCACCGCGAAGGTGGCGACGCTCTCGCAGCCGTCCAGGCTGGAGGGCCGCAGACCGTGCTCGTTGATGAGATCTCCCACCAGGCGGATCCCCTCCCGGGCGGTGGAGGCCCGCTGGAGGATCAGCAGGACCACGTCGTCCGGCTCCATGCCGTAGTCAAGCCCCTCCCAGGGGACGGGCTTGAAGGCGCTGGCGCCGGTGCCCGCCGCCGCCACGCCCTGATCGTTGACGCCCCCGGCCCAGCCCCGGTCCAGGACGCCGATGGCGTATTTGCAGGCGGTGTAGCTGTAGCCGAAGGTCACCGGGACCTGGGGGATCTTCCGTCCCCCCACCAGGGTATGGAACTCTTCCGGGCCGTGGACGGTCCGGGGAACGTGGGTCAGCACGCCGGGAATGTCGTCCCAGTCGTCGTTGGCCGCCAGCATGGCCCGGCCCCTCATGGCGGTCTTCCGTCCGGCGATGATGCAGGTACACATGGCTCCGTCTTCCTCCCGACGCGCAGCAGCGCTTTTTATGTGCTGTCATTATATCCCTTTTCCCCGTTTCGCGCAAGAGATCGGGGCTCTCCCCGGGCGGCGCCCCCGCGATTGCGTAATTTTGTATAAAAGGCAACGGGTAATTTTAAAAAAAATATGTGCCAAACAGAAAAAGCTATGCTATAATACTTTTTAGAATACACAAGTCGCCGGATTTCGCCTCCGGCAGCCCTGGACTTGGTATCGACTACCGACAGAAAGGAAAAGCAGCTATGTTTCCTATCGTAAGCAAGCGGCCCCTCAATGAAGCCGGCACGGTCATCGAGTACGTGATCAAGGCTCCGCTGGTCGCCAAAAAGTGCCTTCCCGGCCAGTTCATCATTCTGCGCCTGGACGAGTACGGCGAGCGCGTCCCCCTGACCATCGCGGACTATGACCGGGAAGCCGGCACCGTTACCATCATGGTCCAGCCCGTGGGCCAGACCACCCGCATGCTGGAGATGATGGAGCCCGGCGACGAGCTGGCGGACTTCGTCGGCCCCATGGGCAAGCCCACCCGCATTGCGGACCAGAAGCGCGTGTGCGTCGTCGGCGGCGGCGTCGGCTGCGCCATCAGCTACCCCGTGGCCAAGGGCTTCTTCGAGGCCGGCATCGAGGTGGACATGGTCGCCGGCTTCCGCAGCAAGGACATCGTGATCCTGGAGAAGGAAATGCGCGAGCACACCACCAATCTGTACATCTGCACGGACGACGGCTCCTACGGCGAGAAGTGCTTCGGCAACGCCAAGCTGCAGCAGCTCATCGAGTCCGGCCGTGAGTACGATGAGGTCTTCATCGTCGGCCCCCTGAAGATGATGAAGTTCACCGCCCTCACCACCAAGCCCTTCAACATCAAGACCATCTGCTCCCTGTGCCCCATCATGATCGACGCCTCCGGCATGTGCGGCGGCTGCCGCGTCACCGTGGGCGGCGAGACCAAGTTCGCCTGCGTGGACGGCCCTGAGTTCGACGGCCATCAGGTGGACTGGGACGAGCTGATCGCCCGCAACTCCTTCTACGCCGGAGACGAGGAAAAGGCCAAGGAGCACATCTGCAAGCTCACGGGAGGTGTCAGACATGGCTAATATGAGCATGACGAAGAACCCCATGCCCGAGCAGGAGCCTCTGGTACGGAACAAGAATTTCGACGAGGTCGCTCTGGGCTATACCCCCGAGATGGCCATCGACGAGGCCAAGCGCTGCCTCGGCTGCAAAAAGCCCAAGTGCGTCACCGGCTGCCCGGTGAACGTCCGCATCCCCGAGTTCCTGGCCAAGGTGGCCGAGGGTGAGTTCGAGGAAGCCTATCAGATCGTCACCTCCACCAACAGCCTGCCCGCCGTCTGCGGCCGTGTCTGCCCCCAGGAGAACCAGTGCGAGGGCGTGTGCGTCCGCGGCATCAAGGGCGAGCCCATGGGCGTGGGCCGTCTGGAGCGGTTCGTGGCCGACTGGCATGCCGAGCACGCCGATCCCAACGCCAAGGTGGAGAAGCCCCAGAGCAACGGCCATAAGGTGGCCGTGGTGGGCTCCGGCCCTGCCGGTCTGACCTGCGCGGGCGATCTGGCCCGGATGGGCTACGAGGTCACCGTGTTCGAGCTCTTCCACAAGCCCGGCGGCGTGCTGGTGTACGGCATCCCCGAGTTCCGTCTGCCCAAGGCCATTGTGGCCCGGGAGGTGGAGGGCCTGAAGGCGATGGGCGTCAAGGTGGAGACCGACGCCGTCATCGGCCGGGCCATTTCCGTGGACGACCTGCTCACCGAGGAGGGCTTCGAGGCCGTGTTCCTGGGCTCCGGCGCCGGTCTGCCCCGGTTCCTGGGCATCCCCGGCGAGAACCTGCTGGGCGTCTACTCCGCCAACGAGTTCCTGACCCGTATCAACCTGATGAAGGCCTACCGGGACGATTACGACACCCCCATCAAGCACCACAAGCGGGTCGCCGTGGTCGGCGCCGGCAACGTGGCCATGGACGCCGCCCGCTGCGCCAAGCGGCTGGGCGCCGAGAAGGTCTACATCGTCTACCGCCGCGGCATGGAGGAAGTCCCCGCCCGTAAGGAGGAGGTCCACCACGCGCTGGAGGAAGAGGTGGAGTTCCAGCTCCTCACCAACCCGGTGAAGGTCATCGGCGACGAGAAGGGCTATGTCACCGGCATCGAGTGCATCCGGATGGAGCTGGGCGAGCCCGACGAGAAGGGCCGCCGCCGTCCCGTCCCCGTGCCCGATTCCAACTTCGTCATCGAAGTGGACGCCATGATCGACGCCCTGGGCACCAGCCCCAACCCCCTGCTCCGGATGACCACCGAGGGCCTGGAGGCCGACAAGCACGGCTGCCTGATCGCCGACGAGAAGGGCAAGACCACCCGCGAGGGCGTGTACGCCGGCGGTGACGCCGTCACCGGCGCCGCCACCGTCATCCTGGCCATGGGCGCCGGCAAGACCGCTGCCGTGGCCATCGACGAGTACATCAAGGCCAAGAACGCCTGAGACGATCACCATTCATAAAAAACCCTCCTGCGGAGAGATCCGCAGGAGGGTTTTTTATCGGTGGGATCGGCTATTACGGAAGCTCGATCCACATCGCGGGACGGACGCCGGCATAGGCATATGTCACATTGGTTCCGGTTGAATTGTCTTCTCCGCAGATCGTTCCGTCCTCTCTGACATTATCCGCGCTGTGAGACGCCAGATCAAATGTCCGGAGCCACCAGCTGCAGGCGCCGTCTGAATCATTTGCGATAACACCATGTGCCGCTGCATACGCCGTTGGCGAGCAAAGCCGTTCGCCCTCAGACGGGAAAAACACCCTTATTTCTTGATCGCTTAACAGAAACACATTATCCAGCGTATTGACCATACCTGTCCTGATCAAAGACTCTTTGATCATCTTTTGTTCCTCAATGCTGAAAGCATCTAAAACAAATGCCGTGTTAAGCCATGAGCGAAGATTACAATCTTTCCACGAAACCGATTTGTTCGTATAATGATATGGCTTGCAGTACAGGGCGTCCCTGCTGATGACCAACGCTCTCTTGGATTGGACATGCACCACGACCCATTCAATCGGCTCTTTCCCGTTGTTGGGATCGTTATCCTGCTCATAGGACCCGAAAACGACGATATCTCCCGCCTGCAGGGGATTGGAGAGCGACTTTAGTCCTGTTTTCTCCGGAGTATCCGCTGTCTGTTCCGCCAACGGTTCCTCCACATCTTCCGGACTCTCGGGCTGTCCCTGGTCAGCCTTGGCATCCGCCTCTTCCTGTTCCACGGCAATCTGGGCAGCCGCTTCTTCCTGCTCCTGGGCGTCCAGTTCCGCCAGGAAATCGGTGACGGCCTTGCCCTCCCGTCCGGCAAGAAGCGCACGGGCGGCGTCCCGATCTCCGCCCTCCGCGGCGGCCCGGGCCCGGGTCAGCAGACTGTCTGTGATCGTCTGCTCGTCCCCGGCAGCGGTCAGAAGGTCGTAGGCCTCCTCGTACTTCCCTTCGCTCAAAAGGGCCAGTCCCCGCTCCCGGCGGCTTTCCGCAACGGAGAGTTCGTCCCCGATCTCGTCAAAGATCGCGTACGCCTTATCGTATTTCCCGTCTTCCAGCAGTTTGGCCGCTTCCTCCGATTTTTTCGCAAAGAGGACCATCTGCTTCGCCCGTTCGGCGCTGTCCCGGTAATCCTCCAGGGAGCGGAAGATCTCCTCCGCCGCGGGGTAATCCCGCTGACCGATCAGCTTTTCGGCCCGATGGTATTTAACATAGGGGATCAACACGTTCACTGCCAGCAGCACCGCCGCGACAAGACCGACCGCCACAGCTGTCACGGTTCGAACCGTCCTGCGAATAACGGCGATCCGGGCCTGTTCCGCCGCCGCGGCCTGCTCGGCCGCCGCCTCGATCTGCTCCCGCTGTCTGCGTTCCTCATCCAGCCGGGCGTCCCTGTCTGCGGCCAGCTCCTCCAGATCCAGAGCGCGAAGCACCGGCAGCGCCTTGCCGCAGGCATGGCAGACCACCTCGTCGGCATGGTTGATCGCACCGCAGGGACAGCCCCACAGATCCCGGTCCTCCCAGAGCCAGTAATCGCTGTCTTCCCCGTACCGCAGCCGGTACTGCTTTTGCAGTTCCCCGTCCCCCAGACGGCGGGACAGGGGCTCCCGGGCCGGGAGCGGGGCGGGAGCCTTGTCATCCGTCCACACGGTGACGCCGCAGCGCGGATCCGCGAGGATAACTTCAACGATACGGGCGGAAAAAGAACGTGTTTCCGTCAGCGGCATCCCCACCGGCTGGCGCTGGCCGAATTCCGCATCCCGATCCGCGTCCAGATCCAGATAGGTGGCACGCAGAGGCTCCCCCAATGGCCGGTGCGCCGTATCCGCCGGCTGGATCTCCACGGTGAGGGCACGGATCCGCAGCGAGGAAACCGACCGGAACTTCAAAAGGGCTACGGTCGCCCCGGTCTTCTGATCCAGGAACAGCCCTCCGGCGGCAATCACGGCCGGACAGCCCGCAGAATACATCTCCCCCGGAAGGGCAAAAACCTGATTATAACGCATATCCGCCCCTCCCTTACAGTTCCGGAAGCTGGTCTTCATACGACGGGCGCCGGGTCTGACCGCCGATCTCCGCCGCTTCGACGACTTCCGGCTCATTCGTTCCGGACCGGTCGGGCAGGGCAATCACCATGGCCCATCCGACAACACCCAAGAAGAACGAATACCAGAAAAACCTTTTTTCCGTATGTCCTTTTATCCTGGCAATCCGCTCGAACTCCTTGGCGATCCGATAAACGAGATAAATGAGTGCCACCACCACCGCTAAAGCAAGTAAAACTAATAAAACAAATAAACCCTCCATTTGTGTACCCCCGTTCTCTCTGCTCGCGCAAAAAGTGCGCGGCTGCAAACGGCAACCGCGCACGAAAAACGCAGAGCTCCGTTTGCTGCCACGCAATCTTTGAACATACACAGAGGATGTCAAAGTGGAGAGTACGTTTTTACCGAAAGGCAAAAACACATTCCCGGTGTTTATAATCTATTCAGTTTGCGTGGCAAGAAAATCATACCATACACGTTTTCAAAAAACAACCGCGATTTCCCTCCCCGAGGAAGGGTTTCCGGCGGGCCGTCCGGGAGGCCGGCCCCTACAGAGGGAATGAACATTTCGACACGTATGTAGGGGCCGCCGTCCCCGGCGGCCCGCTGATTTCCCGATGGTTTCGGATCCCTCACCGGTGCGCGCACCGGGTTCGGGATGATGAACAACCGGCGTCCGGATGGATCCCCATCCGAACGCCGGTTGTTCTTTGTTCTTTATTCCGCCTCACAGGCACGGCGGAAGGCCGCTCCTACGGCCGCTTTTTTCTTCCCGCCCTCGCCCAGCTTTTCCCCGTCCAGGAAGTAGGCGGGCACGAACCAGTAATCGTAGCTGTCCGCCAGGGCGGCCTCCCGGTGCTCGTCCACGAGACGCAGGGGGATCTCCTTATACTCCGGGTGCTCCCGAAAGATCTCCTCGTGCCAGCGAAAAGCCTGCTGGCAGAAGGGACACTCGGGGAAATAGAACACGGTCAGCTCTTTCATTCGCCGTCCCCCGCGTCGGGCTCCTCCGTCTCCGCCTCGGCGGGCGCTTCCTCCGCCGCGGGAGCATGGGCCTCCACGGCCGGGGTATGGGCGGTATTCCCCTCCACCGGGACCACCTCCGCCTGGCCGGGCTCCAGCTCGATCACAGGCGCCGCGCCGGCGAGCTTCTCATAGGTGGCCTTGGCGTGGGCCACGGTGAACACGGTGAACAGGTCCGTCAGTCCGTCGAACAGGAAGCCCAGGCCGGCGGCCATGAACAGCATCTCGCTGGCCTCGAAGGGATTCACCAGGACCAGCACGCCGGCGCCGCAGGTGAGCAGACCGAACACCAGCGCCGGGGCCCAGCCGCGGGTGCCGCAGGCCTTGATATCAAAGCCGTACTTGATGTCCATGGCGCCGTGGTAGATGAGCACGATGCCCATGACGATCACCGTGAGCATGAGGATCTTGTCCGGGTTGGACAGCAGCACCCAGGCGCCGATCACCGCCGACACGATGCCGGAGATCAGCAGGAGCTTCCGGAGCAGTCCCACCCGCTCTCCCGTCAAATAGGAGGCGACCTGCAGCACGCCGGAGAGGACCAGCACCGCGCCGAAGCCGTAGCACATCACCTTTTTGGAGTACTCCGGCCAGATCAGGATCGCCAGACCCAGGGCGATGCACAGCAGGCTCACGCCGAACATGGCAAACCGAAAATTGTGAAAAAACCGTTTCATGATCTGCTCCTTTCCCCGGCATCGCGCCGGAGCTTCTACGATCCGAGTGTCTCTTCCTTATAATACTCCGTAGAGGCGAAAGACCAGTAGGTCCGGAACACGGCCTCTCTCCGGAGGATCAACGCCTCTTCCTCCGCCAGGATGGCCAGATCCGCCTCCCGGGCCAGTTCAGTCAGCGCCTCTCCGGTGCCGGTGAGGATCTCCACGTTATAGCCGCAGGTATACGTGAAAACAGGGATCAGCGCCTCCAGCAGGCCGCAGTCCGCCAGCCGGACGTCCGCCGCCAGAAGGATGTCCCGGGTTTCCTCCGTCGCCTTGGGGACGGTCTCGTTCTCCCGGTTCAGCCCTCCCGCCGGGAGGAACATGCTCTCCCCCAGCTCCTCCGTGCCGTAGGCGGCGAGAAGCTCCCGCCCCTCGCCCAGCAGCCAGATGGTCAGCGCCTCCGCCTGCGGGGACGCGCCGGTGAGGACGGAATAGTCCACCCGTGCCTCTCCCCGGACCCAGCGGGGCTCCGGTGTGGGCGTCACCACCGCCGGGGTGGACGTGGGGGCGGGGGTGGGCTCCGGCGTGGCCGTGGAGGGGAGACGGTTTTCCAGCACCGGGGGCAGGCCGCAGCCTCCCAGCGCCAGAAGCAGTCCCAGGATCAGGACGATGACAATGGTCTTTCTCATGCAGGGTACTTCCTTACAGTCGTTTCAGGCTCAGC
>JAFRDL010000100.1 GCA_017411265.1 Oscillospiraceae bacterium
CGCCCCGCAGGCACAGCAGCGTCTGGGCCGAGCGCACCGCGCCGCCCACGTCCCCCTCCGCCAGCACCGGGAGGGTGACGGCGCATTCCGCCCGGGCCGGGGCTTCCGTCTCCGGGGCCGGGGCGCTCCCCGCCGGGATACGCAGCTCCATCCCCGGCCGGATGACGGCGTCCCCCAGGCCGTTGAGCTCCATCAGCTCCGGGTAGCGGAACCCGGAGCCCAGCAGCCGCTCCGCGATGGCCCACAGGCTGTCCCCGCTCCGGACCACGTACACGCCCCCGCCTCCTTCCGCGGGGGAGGCGCCGGCGGTTCCGGCGGTGGAGGGCTCTCCTTCTCCCGCCTCCTCCTCATACCGCAGCACGCAGTCCCAGGGGAAATTGAAATACGCCGCCGACGCGATCTCCCGGCCGGTCTGGTCCCCGGTCCGGCCTCCCGCGGCGCCGCCCCACTCGTTTCCCGCGGCGTGGACGATCCGCCCGCCGCCCAGGTACATCGCCGTGTGATGCCGGACGTTCAGCAGCACGTCTCCCCGCCGCAGCCCGGCCCCGGAGGGGAGCGTCACCGCCCCGGTCACGTCCCGGAAGCCGCAGGAGAGGAACACCCCCCGCATGTTCCCCGTGTACACGGCGCCCCGGCTCTTTACCGGCACCCCGGCGTTTTCATAGGACAGGATCACCAGACTGGAGCAGTCGTAATCCGGGCCCCACCGGTTCCCCTGGTCGTAGCCGTGGCTGTCGTCCGCGGCCATGCTCTCCGCCCAGGCCGCGGCTTTTTCCGCCTTTGTCAAAAAAATCCCTCTTTCCCTCTTGCATTTCTCTGTGATGTGTGTATAATGCATATTGTTAAACGATATATTTAGTTCGTATTTCAATATTTATTTATTGAATTTCTGAGGAAGTGTTGCCGTGAACGAAGAAATCACTCCCGCCCGGCGGGTCATCCTCAAGGGCCTCGCCGCCGGGGTGGTGTATTCTCTCGTCTGGGTGATGTCCAACCATTGGTTTTTCCATGCATGGGATCATCACTGGCTTGGTGTAATCCTTCTTGTTTTTGCTGGTTCTCTGCTCTCTTGGTCCCTCCCGAAAAGTCCCGAACAGGATGTCTGGGGAAGAAGCTTTTGCGTTGCCGTGCTCGTCTCCTTTTCCTTGTGCCTATGTCTCCTTACGCTCGATTCTCCGCCGTTGAAGCGATTCCTGTTCGCATGGCATCCTTCTTCGGACACCCGGGGGGAATTCACCGCTAAAGGCGCAGGCTTAATTGATTTGCTCTGTTTGGGAGGGAAAGTGATGACCTGCCTTTATGCTGCGCTCTTTTATAGGGAGAAAAGGTTACGTACCAACTCAATGGCCGAAGCGGAGGTTGACCAATGAATCCATCGAGTTCTGTCCCCGCCCGGCGGGTCATCCTGAAAGGCCTCGCCGCCGGAATGGTGTTTACCGCATGGTGGCTGATGTATTTTCTCTTTCACAAAGTCTCCCCGAATGTCTACGATTTCAAAAAATATGCAGAGTGGATGGATGTCACACAGATCCTTTCCATTCTGTTTGTCACTGGGATACTGTGCTTCAAAGGATCAAAGAGATGGGGTTGGAGCCTCCTTTTCTCTTTTTCCTTTTTTTGTATCCTCCGCCTCTCCGTGATCCCTCGTCTTCCCAACGGCCGCGATTTTTTGTACGGCGGCTTTCTGTTTATTTCCGAGTTGCCAGAGGTGCGAACACTTGGATACCGTCGTCTGTGGACCAGTCATTGGATTGCCGCAGCAGACATTGTGTTGATTCGGTTCCTTCTTCGTGACAGACTGTTCGACAACGCCTCAAGAGATAATCGCCCATCCTCTCCAGCCGAAATCGCATGTAAAGGTCTGTGTCTGTCAATAGTATTCTTTTCGGCTTTATTTCTCTTCCGACGCTATCTGACTGCCACATTATTTGAGAGCATGTTTTCTTCTTTGCTCCTGCACGCCGCCTTTCCTCTATGGGCAACGATCCTTGGGTGTGCCGTTCTGTGCCTGGGCAGCTCACACTGCTGGCGAAAGGCGCTGTTTGTTGGACTTCTGCTGTCCGCACTGATCGGCGTTCCCCTCGCCGTTGTGCCCACCGCGCGAAATGCACTGACAGACCCGGCAATTTTTGTACCCCCGCTCTTTTCACAGATCCTTTCGTATATGGATAAACTGATTCAATACACCGTTTTTACCGCCGCAGGAATGATAATACTTCGACTGTTCGTGTATCGAAACGCTGTCGCAGAAGATGTCTTTGAATGGTGGGCTTACGTATAGGGATTCCGGGACTGTCTAAAGAGCCTTGCGCCTATAAAAAACCTATGTGGAATCTCAAACAAGGAGTTGATCCTGTGAGTGAATCCAAGTCTGCCGTCGCCCAGCGGGTCATCCTGAAAGGCCTCGCCGCCGGGGCGTTATTCTCTCTCACATGGGTGCTTTCCAACCATTGGTTTTCCCATGCATGGAACAGGCATCCCCTTGGTGTTTATCTGTTGGTCTTTCTTGCTTCTCTGCTCTCCGCGTTTATCCTGGATCGACTGGAGGGCGCTCCCTGGCGTGTCAGCTATTGTATCGCGTTTCTCTTTTCCTTTCTTTTTTGTTTCATTCTCTTTTTCTCCGCTTCGGATCCCTTTCTGCACTTCCTTTTTGATTGGTACCCTTCCCGCGATCCTCATCCGGATTTTCCGCAGATGGAGTATTCTGTATTCGATCATTCTGTATTAGATATAGATAGCGTATTCCGTATTACAGGTATCTGTATTATGGGAAAAATCCTGACTTTTGTGCACACCTTGTTTCTCAGAGATCTTCGCCTATGCCTATCAAAAGAATAGATCCACAGATTCACCTTTTATTTAGCGCTCCTTCGATAAAAATAATATCCTTGTCATATCGTTTTCTCATATTAGTGTGTTCTATGGAATATTTTGATTCCTTGGATTATTCGTTGTTGATCTCTCTCATCATCAAAAAACGATCCTATTGTTCCCAAGTGCGTCCGTGTTTTACCAAATTGATTTATGCCAGCGAACGCCTTAAGTGTTAGGTTAAAAAAGTCTCGGGACTTTCCTAGATATCCATACAAGATGTTTCCCAGCGCATCCCTACTCACGATTTCTCCATCAAAAATAAAAAAGGAGTGTGCTTGAAACTCCGGCCAATATTTGATGTCATACGGTCCATGATCTGTGACCATTCTTCTAAAAAATGACACTTCGTTATCGGTTGCCGCCCCTTCCATCAAGTATTGTTGGAAAATATAGTCCCCCATCGCCTTTTCTGCCGTCTTCATGATTTCTTCCATGCGCTCTGTTACATCCGGGGTTTCGGTATAATATGAAATATCTCTGTTCAAAAATGCCACCAACCGATCGCGGTACAGTTCGTTTTGTTCTTCCATGTCCTCCGGGTACTCGTTGACGGCGATCTGTCTTGCCAATTTCGCTTTTTCCCATATTGCCTCCTCCGCGCTGATCTCCCCGGCGGCCTCCGCCCGGATGATCTCGTACAGCGTATCCGCGTCGGCGTCTCCGGTGGTGTTGATATAGGTCCCGTCCGGCAGCACGCCGATCCCCTGGAGGGTGCTCATATCCGCCCACACCCGCTGACCGTTGTTGTCGAAATACCGGATCTCCGATCCATCGGAGCCGCTTCCCGTCCGTCCGCTTTCAGGCGGCTGCACGGGGACGCTCGGGACCTCCGGCGTCTCTCCCCCGGCATAGGGAACGACGCCCGAAAACTGATCCAGAGGCATATCCTCATGCTGCAGACGGCCCGAAGCGCGCAGGGGTCGGATCGCTCTCCGGCCCTGCGCCCGCTCCGGCTCTTCCTCCCGCCGCGGGAAGGGCTTCCCGGGACCGGGCCGATCCCCGATTCCCTCGCTCCGCCGTTCCGGGAGCCGGGTCCGGTCCCCCGCGGGGAACAGCCGCTCCACCGTCTCCGTTTTCTGTCCCCGGGGCACTGCGGAAGCCAAACGGTCCTCCGGCGGTTTTTTCAGCAGCCGGATGATCCTCTCCGGGTAATCCGTCTCGTCATCACCCCACAGCTCCCGGAGGATGGACGTCGCTCCCGCTTCTCGTTTTGTACTGCTCACCGCCGGGAACAGCACAGACGCCGGTTTGCTGTCGGGCATTTTGGTCCCGACGGTCTGTTTCCCCGACGTATCCCCTGTGCCGCCATAGAGCGGCGCGGAGGTTTTGCGTCCTTCCCCGGATGGCGCCGGGACGGCCATGGGCCGCGGAGCCTCCGCTTTTGCCGGGACCGCCGTCGGCTCAGGTCGGCGAGTCCGGATCTTTTCCGGGGCGGGAGCGGCTTTCACCGCTCCCTGTTTGTCAAAGCTCCACCCGGCGTTTTTTCGATATTTCTGCTGGATGGGATCGTACCGCTCGCCCGTGCCGGGCTTCTCCTTTTCCTCGTAATACCGGCCCGCCGGGGTGTCCTTCAGGTATTTTCTCTGGATCCTGTTGCGTTTCGGCTCTTCCATCGCTTATCCCTCGTTCCGCAGGTACTTCCGCAGATCGGCCGCCTCGTCGCTCATGAGATTCCCGGCGGCCAGCTCCTCGGCGACGTAATCCACGGCGGTGTCCGCCCCGTAGGTCCGGCGAAGGTAGCTCGCCACCTGCCAGGCGGCGGTGTTCTTCACCCGCCCCTCGTCGGAATAGTGGCCGTAGGACTGGCTCCCCTGCAGCAGAGGGTTCTTCGCCCCCCACATGCGGGACAGATAGGCGATCTCTCCCTCGGACCAGCCCATGGCTCGGTAGCCGGAGTAGTCCCCGGCGGCGGCCAGCACCGCGGCCCGCTGGGCGGCGTCGGAGCGGTCCTCCTGATGCTTTTGGGTCTGGAGCCCGGTCAGCGCGGCGTACAGCCCCTGCCGGGCCTGGGCGTTGGCCCGGTCCGCGGCGGCCTGCGCCTCGTACTCCTGCTGGGAGAGGGCGGCGTTGATCTTCGCCTCCTGGCCGATGCGGGAGCGCTCGTTCTGGTTCAGGCCCTCCTCGTAGCTGTTGCGCAGCCGGAGTCGGGAGGACTCGGTGAGTCCGCCGCTGTAGCCCCGTGCCGCCATCTGCTGGGGCAGGAGCCGCTCCTGTTGCTTATAATCCCGGTACAGCTGCCGGTTGGTGCCCTGATACTCGGCGTCCAGAGCCGCGCGCTGCTCGGCCGCACTCTGGCGGGAACGCTCCGCCGCCTTGTCCGCGGCGGCGTTGTTTTCGGCCACCTGCCGGTCGTAATTCTCCCGGTAGCTGCTGCGCATATCGTCATAGAAGGTGTCTGCGGGGGCGCCGGCCTGCCCCCCGCCGCCGCTCACGGCAGCGGGGGTGTACGCGGCGCCGGAGACAGGAGCCGCCGCTCCTCCTCCGCCTCCGCCGCTCCGGGTGTCCTCCGGCCGCTTCGGGCCGGGCTCGCTTTTCCTCCGACTCGGATCCAGGCGCCAGTTGCCGTTGGTCGGTACCCTTTGCACCCCACGACTCCCGTTTTCGCCGACAACGGCGGAGCCGGTCCCGGCCCGGCCTGTTCCTGCCATGGAAACCATGGACATTATTTATCCCTCCCTTTGTATTTCACGCATTTCTTGTTTCGGCAGACCCACCGGTCTGCCGTTTCTTTTTTCATCTCAATGCCGCAAACGGGACATTTCACAGTGTTTCACCTCCCGTCAAAGGCAAGCTCCCCGCTCCGGGAATGCTCCCGCCCCCGCTCATGCCTTCCCCTTGAGGGGAAGGTGCCCCGACAGGGGCGGATGAGGTGGCCATTCCCCCCATCTGCAGTGCCCCGAACTTGCTCTCCCACTCCCGCACGATCTCCTGCTTCCCGGGGATGTCCAGGATGTCCAGCTGGGCCGCGAACAGCTTCCAGTTGTCCGGCGTGATCTGGGCCTGGGTGAGGCTCTGGAGGGCCTGCAGGGTGGCCTGCTTGCTCCGGATCACGCCGTCCCCGGCGGTGATGGTCACGTCCACCCGGGGCCAGTAGGTCCAGCTCTCCCGCACCACGTCCCCGTTCAGATCCCGGATCTCCGGCATGACCTCGCTCAGATCGTCGCTGTTGAAGCGCATCCGCTCCGCGGGCCGGTCCCTGTCCTTGTCGGCGCCCAGGAACAGCATCCGGCCGTCGTCGAAGAACTCCAGGGCCAGCCAGTCCAGCAGCTCGTACAGCCGCTCGAAGCAGCTGTTCCGGTCCGCCCGCTTGATGTCCGCCTGCCCCTGGGCGTCGGACCGGAGCATGGCCATACCGGTGGCGGTGGTCACCCGGGCGGCCTCCTTGCCCATACTGGTATCGTACTGCCGGTTGGCCCGCTCGATCTGGCCCTTGAACCACTCGATCCCCACGCTGGCGTTGGCCAGACTCTGGAGCCCGCCCAGCCGCTGCACCTTCCCGATGGCGTTGGGCTTGAGCTTCACCACGGCCCCCGGCTCGTTGGTGAGCTCCGTGCCGTCGGCCAGGGCGTTCTCCTCCACCAGCAGGATGTCGTTGGCCATGAAGGCGTCGTTCAGGATCCCCATGGAGAGCTTCCGGTCCGCCGCGTCCACCAGATCCAGGATCGGGAACAGCTCGCTCTTGTTCCAGATCTGGTTCTCGTCCTGGATCCGCCAGTAGTGGACGAAGGGGAACAGCTGGTTCTGCCGGCAGGTCCTCTCCCAGTAGTTGGAGATGTACCGCAGCTCCTTCCCTCCCGCCTGGATGGAGCAGCCCACCGCCCCGGCGGGGACGCTCTCCCCGTTCTTCCCTTTCGTCTCCGCGGGCTGCCGGAACCAATGCTCCAGCACCTGCACCGTGTCGTCCAGGTCGTCCACGGCGGTGGTCATGTCGAAGATCCCGGTTCGCTCCACGTAGTCCTGGGAGAGGATGTCCTCCTGGGTGATCCCCAGCTCGTCCAGCTCCTGCCGGAACATCTGGCAGAACTTCACCTTATGCAGCCGGTACACGAAATCCAGGTACTGCCCGTCCTGGATGGTGCCGTCCCGGACGGAGGGATCCGGGAACACGGCGTCCACGGGGATGTCCTTCACCCGGATGTCCCCCTCGTTCATGCCGCAGCGCATGGCGGGATCCCAGTACGCCTTCCAGAAAGCGTCCCCCAGCTTCAGCAGGCGCCGCTCGTTCCGGGTGTTCATGTCCGCCAGCCGGTTGTTCTCGATGATGTACTTCACCGCGAACTCCCGCTGCCGGGCCTTGGCGCTGTCCATGTCGGAGTCCCGGCCATGGAATTCCGGCTCCGGCACGTTGGGATCGATCTGGCTTTCCACCATGATCCAGGGGTCCGGCATGTTGGCCGGCACCCAGGGCAGGTCGTTCTCCCGGCAGTAGTCCATGGTCTCCCGGGTGACGTCGTGGATCCCGTTGTAGTAGTCGTTGAACCGCTGCCACTCGCTCTCCTGCACCGTCCGGGCGTTCTTGGCCCGGTGGAACAGCTCCTGCACCGTGACCTCCCGGCTTTCCCGGCTGGAGTAGTCGTACCCGGTCACCACCGGCTCGGTGTTTTTTCGTTTCTCTCTCCGCATATCTTCTCCTTCCTCTCAAAGCCTTCCCCTTGAGGGGAAGGTGGCCGCCTCCGGCGGTCGGATGAGGTGTCCCGTTCTCTCGTAGAGGCGCTCCCGACGCTCCCGCAAAGCCTTCCCCTTGAGGGGAAGGTGCCGGGCTTTGCCCGGCGGATGAGGTGTCACACCCCCTGCCTGACCACGCCGTTCTCCACGGACCAGCACCCCACGATGTTCCGCACCGTTCCTCCGTCCACCACCTGGATGTCGGTAACGGTCTTCGCCTCGCCGTTCTCTGCCAGATGCAGCACGCTCATGGCCTCCCACCGGGCGTAAATGGTATGGTCTGCCGTGGCCGTCACCGTCGTGGTCTCGGTGATCCGGCTCTCGCTGTAGATGGTGGGATACCATCCCAGGAACGCATACCCGCTGCGCTCTGGCACGGGCAGCTCCCCGTAGGCGCTCCCGCACGTCACGCTCTTGCTCCCCGGGCTCACCGTCCCGCCCCGGGCGTCGAAGCTGCAGGTGTAGGCGTTCCCCGTCCACCGGGCGTACAGCGTCTGCGGCCCGGCGCCGGCGTAGATCGTCTCCCCGGTGACCTGCGTCCCCCCGGTCGGGGCGGTGTACCACCCGGAGAAGGTGTACCCGGCCCGTGTCGGATCCGGCGGCAGCACCCAGGCGGCGTCGTAGGTCTCCGTCCTGGTCTGATTCTCCCCGGAGCCGCCGATCTTCCCGCCCCGCAGGTCGAAGGTCCCGGTGTAGCTGTTGGCCGTCCAGCGGGCGTACAGCGTGGTGTCCGCCGTGATCGCCACGGTGTCGGCGCCGGTGATCTGCGTCCCCCCGTCGGCCGCCGTGAACCACCCGGCGAAGGTATAGCCTGTTCTGGTGCAGACGGCCAGCGCCCCGTAGGTGCTGCCGTAGGTCACCGTCTTGCCGGCCATGGACGGGGTGTTCCCGCCGTTCGCGTCGAACGTGACGGTGAATTGGCAGGCCGGCACGTTCTGACTGAAAGAGGCGCTGTCTGCCCTCTGCCAGGAGTTTCCCTGGACCCAGAAATACCAGGTGGCGGTCACGGTCGTCTGTCCGTAGCTTTGTCCTGTATATTCTTTCGTGCCGGTCAGCTTTTTCACGCCGCTCCCGGAGGCGATCTGTGTTCCGGCGTTATGCGCGGCTGAACTGGTGTTGATAACGAGCTGCGTTTTCCAGCTTGACTCGAACGTGTGGGTGCATTGAACGGTGTAGTGTCCGGTGGCGTTGTTTCTCTCGATAAGAGAAGCCGTGCCTGTCGCCATCTGTCCTCACCTCACTCGTACACCAGATAGATCCCGTCCGGACTGGCGCCGGTGGGCGCCGTATTCGTCACGTAAATGGGCCGCACCTGGTTGGCGCTCAGCCCCACTGCGGCGTATGTCAGCGCCGGGTCCAGTTTGGCCGCCGTCACCGCCTCGTCGTCGATCTTTGCCGTGGTCACGGCCTTGCTGTCCAGCTTAGCGGTGGTGACGGCGCCGTCGGCCACGCCGCCCTGGCTGATGGACGCCATGCTGGTCACCACGGCCTCCAGCACGTCCTGCAGGTTGTCGTAGTCCTCGTACCCCACGCCGATGGTGTCCACGCCGATCTGCCCGGCGGCGGTGGCCGCCAGGAGCTCGTCGATGAGGGCGTTGAATTTCTCCTTCACGACGGAATTCACCAGGTTGTCGAAGGCCGCCTTGTTCTGCGCCGGCGTCCCCGTGAGCTTGTTGGGCAGGCTCTGCACCCCCTGGGAGCTCACGTCTCCCGCCGTGATCTTCGTAAAGCTCATGGTCATTCCTCCTTATCTGCCGAAAAAAGACTGCGTGATCCTAATACTCCAAACGAGACTCACAACAGCGCCGATCATAGCGGCAAGTACAACGTCGCTCATATCTCTACCTCCCCCTTATGAATGTGGCCTCGGTCAGCGTGGAGAAGCCCAGCTGCCGGGCTTTGAGAATGATGATCCGTACGGGCTTCCCCGCGTCCTGCTGCGCCCTGGCCACGGCATACAGCTTCTCCTGGGCCGGATTGAGCCGGAACGGGATCACCGCCCCGCTCTTGGTCCGGATCTTCAGCCATCCCTCGATGTATTCTCTCGCGATCAGCGGATTCATTCCGTCCTCCTTTGCCTCGCAGAGTTCGCCGCGCACGGCGAATAAAGTCCACATCATTTTTCCCGGGGACATGTGCCTCGGGAATAATACTTCTCGGCCCGAGAGTGTGCGACCGCAGGGAGTGCGCGGGTCGGGCCGCATCCCCCTCGATGGAAAGCCCAACGCGACGCGCGACCTGACGTGCGACGCGGTACCGCGCTTGTCACGAAGTGGGTTTCCATCGAATGCAGGGCTACAGCCTGCTGTCGCCCTGCATGGAAAGCCAGTCCTCGAAGCTCTGCACCGCCTCCGGGCTCTCGTCCGCTTCCGGGTCTGTCTGCAGGCCCCGGATGTGCTCGTCCAGCTCGTGGAGCGCCCGCATGGCTCCCGCCGGGTCGAACTCCCAGGTCCCGTCCGGCTCCCGCTGTTTGGTATCCGGGTTTCGGGACAGGTGGGGCGTAGCCTGCATGCACCGGTCCACGATCTCCACCAGCCGCCGTCCGATCCACGCCGAGGACACCCCCATGGCCTCGAACATCCGCTGCTCCGTCTCCCGGCGATACCGCTGGATCTCCGGGTCCCGAAGCAGCCGCTCCCCCTGGGCGGCCGCGGACGCCGGGCTGTACCCCGCCGCCACAGCCGCCTCCCTCGCGTCCCCACAGGCGAGATACTCCTCCACGAACCGCTTTTGCCGGGGATTCAATCGCTCCCTTTTCATGCCGTCCCTCCCCTTACTCAATGGGGATCTGATCGAAGAACTCCCGCCGCAGTGCCGTCAGCCGCCGGAGAGGGACCCCCGTGCTCTCGCTGGCCCGCTGCATGGTCGTGCCGCGCACCAGCACGGAAAACAGCGCCCGCGCCTCCGCCGGGCCGTCCGTCAGCTTCTCCACCAGCCCGCGGATCTCCCGCCGCCTGCTCTCCCCCAGCCGGGAGAAGATCTCCAACGCGGAACGGATATACCGCTGCTCCGCCTCCGTCCGCCGACACCCTCGGATCACCTGATCTCGCATGAACCTCGCTCCTTTTGGTAATATACACATTTCGTGTTTTTTTCCGGCGTAAAAAACAAGCAGATCCGTTTTCTGGATGTGCTTCCTCTGAAATAACACGATTTGTGTATATTCTTATATCACACCTTGGGAGCGTTGTCAACACGTTTTGTGAATTTTATTCTTGACATCGGCCACGATTTGTGTTATGTTGACCGGGAGGTGATCAAGATGTCCGGATTCAGCGAAAAACTGTGCACTCTTCGACGGCAGGCCGGGATGACCCAGGCGGAGCTGGCGGACCGGCTGGGTATTTCCAAATCCTCCGTCAGCATGTATGAGCGGGGAAACCGGGAGCCGGAGCTGGACCTTCTCCAGCGGATGGCGGACCTGTTCGGCGTCAGCGCCGGTGTGCTGCTGGGTCGGGAGGACGCCGCCCTGGTGAACGGCGATCCGGAGCTCACGGAGTATCTGGAGGCGCTGCGGGACCGTCCGGAGATGCGAATGCTCTTTTCCGTCACCAAGGGCGCGACCAAAGAGGACGTGGAGGCCGCGGTGAAAATCATCGAGGCGCTGCGGGGGAGAAATGCGGATACCTGACCATTTTGTCCGGGTCATCGAGCTCCCGCCCGCGGTGAAGGGCGTCACCGTCCCCAACGAGGACGGCACCTTCTCCGTATACATCAATTCCCTGTACGACGACGAGACCCAGCGCCATGCGCTGGAGCACGAGCTGGAGCATCTGGCCCGGGACCACTTCTACAAGGCCGAGAGTCTGGCGATCCAGGAGGCAGAGGCGGAAAACGCCGCGCCGTGCCCGGTCCCGGCTCCGCCGGAAACGCCCCGGCGTTCTTACCCCAGTCTGCGTGCCCTGGAGCGGTTTCTCCGCTCCATCGGTGCCCTGGAAAAGCCCATCGAGGACCTGGGCGAACCTATGAGATAAAAAAGCGGACGCCCTGCGGGCGTCCGCTTTTATGCGATCCTCCGTCATTCCGTCACGGTCACGAACAGCGTGCCGATCTCCGGCACGGACACGCGCAGGGTGTCCCCGGCCTGCAGCCAGTCCTGCTGCCCCTCCGGGCGGCCGCCGATGACCCCCGCCGGGGTCCCGGTGAGGATCACGTCCCCGGGGACCAGGGTGCAGCAGCGGGACAGGAAGCTGACCAGCCAGGGGATGGAGCGGATCATATCCCGTGTCCAGCCGTCCTGCCGCAGCTCCCCGTTCTTGTATCCGGTGATATGGAGGGCGTCGAAGGGCGCCTCGTCCGCCGTCAGGATGCTGGGTCCCAGGGGACAGAAGGTGTCGCAGGCCTTGCCCGGCGTCCACTGTTTGGCGGCCTTCTGGAGATCCCGGGCGGTGATGTCGTTGGCCAGAGTGTAGCCGAATACGTAGTCCATGGCCTCCGCCTCGCTCACGTTCCAGGCCCGGCGGCCGATGATCACCGCCACCTCGGACTCATAGTCGTGCTTCCGGGAGTTGGGGTTGAGCCGGACCTGCCCCCCGTGGGGCGTCAGGGCGTTGCGGAACTTGGGGAAGATCTCCGGCGCCGCGTCACAGCCGCGAAACAGGTCGGGCATCTCCCTGGCGTGGTCCAGATAGTTCTTCCCGATGCCCAGGATCTTCTCCGGGTCGTCCACGGAGGGCGCGTATTCGATCTCCTCCGGATCCAGAAATCGGTCCGCCCGCCCCGCGACGGGCGTCAGGGCGGCCAGCGCCCCCTCCCGGCCCAGCTCCAGCGCCTGCCGCATGGTGGCGGGCTCCCCGTCCCGGGCGAACGCCGACACGTCGATCACGCCCTTTTCCGTCCAAATGCCCAGGACGTTCCGGCCCTCTTTTCGAAAGTTGATGAGTTTCATGTGCTATCGGCTCCTTTTTTGTGGATCGGCGGGAAGGCCCGGCAGGCCCCGGCGAAAGCAGACGTCCCCCGGCGGCGTGCTGTACCGCCGGGGACGGGGTCACGGCTCGTTTCCGGGGGAAGGACAGAGGGGGACGTTCCGGAGCTTCAGATGCTTGGGAAGTCCGGCGGCGTAATACGGGCTGATGGTGCCGATGACCAGGGGCTTCACATAGTTGACGAATTCCCGGGTGACGTAGGTCCCGTCCGGGGTGATCCAGTCCAGGGGGACCTTCTTCTCCACATTGGCGATGCCGTGAACGTCGTGGAGCTCATAGCGGGACACATAGGGCTCCCGGGATTCCACCTGGATGGTGACCATCTTCCCGGTCTCTCCCTCCAGGATCTTGGTGACGGCGATGTACCCCACGTTGTAGGCCTCGTCTACGTCGACGCGGGACGCCATATGGGTGGCGCAGCGCTGCAGCAGGGAGAACTCGATGGCGCGGCTCTTGTACCCCAGGCGGTAGCTCAGGGCGTTGGAGAGCATACGGCCCGCGCCGGACAGCTGCCGGTGACCGAAGGCGTCGGTATAGGAAGCGTCCATGCCGTAGTTGCACACCAGCGTCCCGTCGGCCAGACGCAGGCCCTCGGAAACAGCCACGACGACGGATTTTTTGGTTTTCGCGATCCTCTCCACCCGCGCCACGAAATCGTCCTCGTCGAAGGGCAGCTCCGGCAGGTAGATCAGATCGGGTCCGCAGCATTCGGGATCCTTGGACAAAACGGTGGCGCCGGTCAGCCATCCCGCGTTCCGGCCCATGATCTCCACGACGGCGATGCGGGGGTCGGTGGCGCCGAAGCTCTCGTTGTCCTGGATCATCTCCTTCATGGAGGTGGCGACGAATTTGGCGGCGGAGCCGAAGCCCGGCGTGTGATCGGTAAAGGGAAGGTCGTTGTCGATGGTCTTGGGGATGCCCATGAAGCGCTCGCTGCGGCCGTGGGCGGCGGCGTAGTCCGCGAGCTGCTGGATCGTGTCCATGGAGTCGTTGCCGCCGATGTACAGGAACTTGTCGATGTCGAACTGTTCCAGCAGCGCGAAGATCTTTCGGTAGGTCTCTTCGTCCTTCTCCCAGGCGGGGAGCTTGTACCGGCAGGAGCCCAGGAAAGCCGCCGGGGTCCTCTTCAGCAGGGAGAGGTCGTGCAGATCGGTAAACAGATTCCCCAGATCCACCACCTGCCCCTGCAGGAAGCCCTCGATCCCGAACCGCATGCCGTAAATGCCCTCGATGCCGTTCGCTTTTGCGGCCTTGATGGCGCCGGCCAGACTTGAGTTGATAACGGCAGTCGGACCGCCCGACTGTCCAATGATCATATTGCCCATGACACAGCTCCTGTTCTTTCTTTGATGATGCTTCGGCAAGCCGCTGAAAACCGTTGTGCTACGATCACTATACCATCCGGACGCCGTACAGTCAAACCCGAAAACGGACCCCCTGGAAACCCGACGGTTTCCAGGGGGTTCGATCACAGCAGCCGGAACCGGTTCTTCTCGAACTCCAGCAGTCCCTCGTCCCGCATCCTGCACAGCTCGTTGGACATGGCGCTCCTGTCGACAGACAGGTAGTCCGCCAGCTGCTGCCGGTTGAAGGGGATCGTGAAGCCGGCGCGGTTTTGTTTCCTTGCCTCCTCGGACAGGTAGGCGATCAGCTTTTCTCTCGTCGTCCGCCGGGAGATATAGTCCAGTTTTTGAACGAGGCCCCGGTTCTTTTCGGAGATCGCATAGAACAGATTCTGGGCGACCATGGTATGGAAGCGGCAGGCGGACGAACACGTCGAAATGACCCTCTTCACGTCAAAGAAAAAGACGGCGCTGTTTTCCACGGCCACCACGTCGTTCAGCAGCGTCCCGCTCTCCGGCGCCACGTACGCCTCCCCGAAGATCTCCCCCGCTCCGATCTGTCCGAGGATGCTGCGGTTGCCCCAGTAATCGTCCTTTTGGATGTGCAGGCAGCCTTCCGCCAAAACGACGATATCGCTGAGATGCTCGCCCTGCCGAAGCACGTATTCCCCTTTTCTGTATGTGAGCAGTCTGGCGCCGAGGCAGGAAAGCATGGCGCCGATGTCCTCCTCGCCCACGCCGGAAAACAGCCTTGTTCTCTTCAGCACGGGAATATATTCTTTCACGGCCGCTCCTTTCCGTTGTAAAAACAACCGACTTGTTTGGTCCACTATACTATACTCCAGTCACAGAATCAAGGGGACCGAAGGAGGAGCGGGGATATGATTCGCAAGATCATCCACATCGACGAGGAAACGTGCACCGGCTGCGGGCTGTGCGCCGCCGCCTGCCACGAAGGAGCCATCGGGATCGTTGACGGAAAGGCCCGGCTGATCCGGGAGGATTTCTGCGACGGGCTGGGCGACTGTCTGCCGGAATGTCCCGTCGGCGCGATCACCTTTGAAGAGCGGGAGGCGCCCGCGTACGACGCGAACGCGGTGCAGGAAGCGAAGGGGAGAACGGACGCGGACGGAAAGCCGCATGCCCACCCCGCCGGCGGATGCCCCGGCTCCCGCCCCATGCGCCTGGAAAGCCCCGGGGACGCGGCGCCGGTCCGTACCGGCAAGCCGGTCTCCCGTCTCGGGCAATGGCCCTGCCAGATCCGGCTGATCCCGACCCGGGCTCCGTTTTTCGACGGCGCCAGGCTGCTGATCGCGGCGGACTGCACCGCCTACGCCTACGCCGACATGCACGAGGACCTCATGAAGGACCGGATCACGATCATCGGCTGTCCCAAGCTGGACGCGGCGGATTACACCGAAAAGCTCACCGCGATCCTTCGGGACAACGACATCCGGAGCGTCACCGTCGCGCGGATGGAGGTGCCCTGCTGCGGCGGCCTGCAGCGGGCGGCGGAAAACGCTCTGAAGGCCAGCGGCAAGTTCATCCCGTGGCGGGTCGTGACGATCTCCGCGGACGGACGAATTTTGGAATAAACAAGCGATCCCGACAGAGGCAAATAACTGTAAAGGAGAATTACGGATATGACGAGAGCGGAAATTCACCCCGGCATCTGCGGCCAGATCTGTCAGGTCGAAGTGGAGTGCCGGGAGGACGGGCAGCACGCCCGCGTGAAGGTGGAGACCACCTGCGAGCACATCCGGGGCCTCATCGACAGCCAGGGCCCCATCGTGGACAGCTGGGAGGTATGTCTCAAGCCCCCGGGCACCGGGCCGTTTTTTGAGTACGCCTCCACCCACTTCCCCCCGGACGCCTGCTGCCCGGTGCTGCCCGGCATCATCAAGTGCATCCGGGCCGAGTGCGGCCTGGCGCTGAAAAAGGACACCTACCTGCACTTTATCGAGTGACGCCCGCCCTGAAAGAGGACGCTCCCGCCGGAGCGTCCTCTTTCGCGTCCCGGCGCCGACGGCCCGGAAGGCCGCGCTGTGACAAAGCGGGGCGAAAAAGGATCGTTGCGCCGCCGGTGTTCCTGTACTATAATATTGGAAAAGCGGAACATGCCGGCCCGGATATGCGAAGTCCCGGAGAGCCTTTCACGAACGGCAAAGAGCACCCCCACGTGGGGGATGGCGATCGGCGTATGTCCCGGGCCGGCGCTCGGGAACAGCCGCGAGGCAGCCGATGACAAACACAGGGGATGACCGGTCCCGGCGCCGTCATTCCCGCTGAACAACACCGCCGGAAAGAGAGGGGGGCCGAGATGGACGATCAGAAGGAGCGGCCGGAAGCGCCCGTCGCCGAAGAAGCCGCGGCGGACCAGGAGACCCTGGCCCGCAGCATACAGGAGGACGAGCGGCAGGATCTGCTGGACGAAAAGGTCGCCGACACCCTTCGGAGCTGCGACAGGGAGAAAAAGCTCTCCGGCGGGGCCGCGCCGGAAGAGGCGGTCCGCGAGGAGATCGTACAGCAGACCATAGACGCCGAAGAGATGCAGGAGACGCTCGACACCCGCGTCCTCCGGGACTTTGACGAGGGGATCGTCACCATGGACCGCCGCGGGATCATCCGGTATATCAACCCGGCGGCATCCATGATCCTCGGTCTGACGGACAACGCCGTGGGAAAGCTGTACCGGGAGGTATTCGGCAAAGAAAACGACGCGCTGCTGGATTTCCTTGCCGACGCCACGCTGGAAAAGAACACCTCGCAGCGGGGCGACATCCTGTACCGCCGGGAGGACGGCAGCCGCGTGCGTCTCGATACCAGCTGCATCTGTCTGCAGGATGAAGAGGACTCCCGGGAAATAAGCTACGCCATCCACTTCGAGGACATCACCGAGATCGACGCCCTGCGCCGCAAACGCCGCGAAAGCTCGGCGGTATTCATCGGCACAATGACCGCCGTCTCCGTCTGGATCTTCCTCGTTGCCCTTTGGCAGCAGACCGGGCAGCGGATCTCTCAGGAGCTCATGACCCAGTGCATCCACGCCATCGCCCTGATCATGTTCTTTTATATCCGCCATTACACCCACTTCACCTTTGAGGAAATGGGCCTGAAGATCAAGGGCATTTCCGGGGCGGTCAAGGCGGACTGCCTGCTGACGGCGGTCTTTGCGGCGGTGCTGTTCGGGTTGAAGCTCGTTCTCCTGCGCGTGTCCCCCGGCTTTTTCGACGAGGGCGCTCCCTTCTGGGATTGGAGCCGGCTGAACTGGTCCGATATCCTGTACCCTCTGACGGTGGTGCTGCAGGAATTCCTGTCCCGGGGCGTGATCCACGAGAACCTCCGCCGGATCTTTGTGGGAAAACACAGCGAGGCCATGGCCATCGTCGTATCCTCCCTGATCTTCGGCGCGCTGCACATCCACCGCGGCTTCATCTATATGATCGCCGCCACGGCGCTGCTGTCCATCTTCGGCGTCCTTTACCGCCGGCAGAACAGCATCTGGGGCCTGTGCATCCCCCACTTCGTCCTGGGCGAGATCATCTGGTTTTTGGGGTATGTGTAAGCGCGCCCTTCCGGCGCGATCGTTCCGCATACAAAGCGGATGCCATACGAACAGCCCCCCTGGAAACCCACGGTTTCCAGGGGGGCTCTTTCTTTTCCGCCCCATCTTCCGCTGCGGCCCGAAACGGCGATCCGGGGCTCTCTCCGACTGCAGTCCCCGGCTGAAAAGCACCGGGACGGCCAATGGCGAATCACGGGAAGACGGCGGCTTTCGACTCTTGAAAAATTTTTTCTTTTTTGAGACTAAACCGGCTCTTTCGTCATATATGGGTGAACGGAGGGCATGGAAACAAAGTGCCGGCCCGGAGCGGGTCAGATCCCTGTATCCGGCCCGCCCCAAGAACAGAAAGGAGATAAACATGACGATCGAAGAGGCCTTCAGGGAAAACAGCGAACCGCCCTATGATTATTTGCTTCCCCACATGAACGAAATCATGGCCGAGTGCCCGGAGCTGACGGATGGCTGGAAGCTGTTCTGCGCTGCGGATAAAATGCAGCAGGCCGCAGAAGACGGCCGGACTCTTTCCGCGCGGGAGGCGCTGGAGCTTGTAAAGGACGCCGTGGAGCCGACGGCCGAGCAAGCCAAACAGAGCGAGGCGGAGATCGCCCGGATGTTCCCGCCCAAGCCCGGCTTCGAGCGTCCCCCTTCCATGCGGGAGTTCTTCCAGCGCCTGTTCGCCCCGGAAGAGATCCCGGAGGAGATCGTCCGGCCCCATGACGAACTCCACGTCAGGATCGCGCAGAACCTCCTTCGCCGGCAGGCCGGGGAGTTGGTGCGGGAGTCGTGCTTCGACTCCCTGTATGTGCCGGAGGACGATACAGACCCCTGGGCGATCACGGCCGCGTTCCGCCGCGGAGAACTGTCCCGGCACGGACAGCTTACGCTGCAAAAGATGAAACACAACTCTCACGCCAGCCGCCTTGATACGGGCAGCGGCGTGACCGCCGTTTCTTTCATCCTGTACAGGCTTGATTAAGCATGCCCCTCGGGCAATAGCCCGCTGTTCCTCTCGGGTATAGGTATTTCGGAAAAACCGCAGCAAATGCCTTCCCCTTGAGGGGAAGGTGGCGCGGCGGCAGCCGTGACGGATGAGGTGGGCAAGTGTTCAGCTGTCTGTTCCCACATGGAAAGGCGATCCTTGTCACCGCATGCCTCCCTCAAGTTTTTGCAGAGACGCATGCGGTCAAACAAAAGCCGAAAAGTTAAAATACGGATAGAAAAATCCCTGAAACTCAACGGTTTCAGGGATTTTGGTGGAGACTGCTGGACTAATCTCGATTTTTGACTCTGTAAAAAAGTATAGTATTATCAATGCTTTACGGGTTCGTAAAATGAAAAATATAATTGACTTTGTGGCACATTTGTGGCACACTAGCACTAGCGAAAAGTTTATGGGGGTGCTGGTGTGTATTATTTTAATCCAACCGTTAAGCAGATCCTAGATCGCAAAGGGAAACCATGGAGAGCCAGTGTAGATTATAAAGATCCAGTCACTGGAAAGCGGAGACAGAAATCAAAAATGTTTCCAGAAGCCAAAGGCAAAAAGGATGCTAAACGGCTGGCTGACGAGTGGTTGGAAGAATTGAATAACGCCGTTCAATCGACTGCACCTGCTGAATTAGGAAAAACGGTAAAAGAGATGGTGCACGGCTATGAGGATTATCGGCGTTCAGTTGGGGAGATCGAGAACTCGACACATCAGAAAAACCTAACGATCAGCAAGAATTATATTGAGCCATATTTGGGTGATTACTTATTCACCTCAGTAGACAGAACCGATGTCAGCACCTGGTTGACCAAGCTTTATGAAAAGGGATATGCGCCTCGGACTGTTAGAAATGCCTACACTGAACTGAAAAAGGTGTACGCTTACTATTTCGCCGTTGGTGATATCGGTAAAAACCC
>JAFRDL010000101.1 GCA_017411265.1 Oscillospiraceae bacterium
AGATGGTGGGGACCGTCGTCCACCAGTTGACGCGCGATCTCACGCCGGAGGAGATCAAGGCGAAGGGATTCGACGCGTATTTTGTGGACCACACCGTGGGCGTATACCCCCAGGCGGCCGGCGGCGAGCCGTGGAACGCGGTCAGCATGGCCGTCAGCGGAGACGTGATCGCCGATCTGACGGAGGATATGGCGGCGGAGCAGAAAGCCCGGGCCACCTATGACAACATCCTGCGTCTGTCGGACGACCCGGATGTGAACAACGTGATCCGCTTTCTTCGGGAGCGGGAGGTCGTCCACTTCCAGCGCTTCGGTGAAGCGCTGAATATGGCCACGGAAAAGCTGGACCAATCGAATGTGTACTATATGAATCCGGCATTCCCCGGAAAGTAAACGGAAAACAGCAAAGAAAGCCGCGGTTATTCTGCGGCTTTCTTCTGCTCATATGTTTCCTTCAGCCGGGCGAGGATCTCCTCGTCCGCGGGACAGAAGGCAAATCCGTCGATCTCTCCCGGGGTGATCCACCGGAGATCCCGGTGTTCCAGAAGCCGGGGCGTTCCCTCCCGGATGGAGGCGTTGAACAGGGTGAGATGGATGGTGATATCCGGGTAGACGTGGACGAGATCCATAAAAACGCTGCCGACGTCGATCCCGATATCCAGTTCCTCCCGGCATTCTCTTTGAAGAGCCTGTGCGGGCGTTTCCCCCGGCTCCGTTTTGCCGCCCACGAACTCCCACAGCAGGGCGCGGGCCTTGTTTTCCGGACGCTGGCAAATGAGAAAACGGTCGCCGTCCCAGATAAGGGCGGCTGCGACCTCGACCATATGCCTCTCCCCTTCCCTTTTCGCAAACTATACCCCTTGGTCGGCGGAAAGTCAACGGGCTTTGAACCTGGATCGGACAGCGGAATAGAATGAACGGGACGCAACTCTTTATGGGAGGTGCCGATATGGGGACCGAAATCACTCTGGACCGCCTTTCCCCCGGGAAAAGTGCCTGGATCAAGGATATTCAAGCCCGGGAACCGATTGCGCGCCGTCTGACGGATCTGGGATTTGTGAAGGGCGGCAGGGTGCGCTGCCGGATGCGGAGCGCGGCGGGCGATCCCACGGCTTATCAGATCCGGGGTATGCTGATCGCGCTGCGGAGACAAGACGCGGCGCGTATCACCGTCTTACCGGCAGCGGATCCATGGGACTGACGGGGTCCTACAACAGACGAATGCGGGAAAGGACCGGAAACGGGGACGGAGCGGAGCTCGTGATCGCCCTCGCTGGAAATCCCAATGTGGGAAAAAGCAGCGTATTCAACGCCCTGACCGGGCTGCGTCAGCATACGGGCAACTGGCCCGGCAAAACCGTGGAGATCGCGGAGGGGGCCGTGCGGCACGGCGGGAAGACCTGGACGCTGGTGGATCTGCCCGGAACCTATTCCCTGTCCGCCGCCTCTCCCGAGGAGGAGATCGCCGGGGACTGCATTCGCTACGGAGACGCGGACGGCGTCACAGTCGTGTGCGACGCCACCGGCCTGGAGCGAAGCCTGTTTCTGGCGCTTCAGATCCTGTCGGTGACGGGACGCGCGGTGGTGTGTGTCAACCTGATGGATGAGGCGGACCGTCGGGGGATCCGGCTGGATCTGGCCCGTCTGGAGAAATGGCTGGGCGTGCCCGTTGTCGGGATCTCCGCCCGGAAGAAGAAAACCATCCCGCCCCTGTTGGATGCGATGGAGGATCTGCCGGAAAAGAAATCTCAGCCGGATGTTTTGTCCTTCTGGCCGGAGAAGCTTCTTGACGGCATGGAGCCGCTGACGAAGATCCTGGAGAGGCGCTTTTCTCCCGATACGCTGTCCACGGTCTGGATGGCGTATGAGATCCTCCGGAACAGAGAGGGTGAGATGGAGAAGCTGTGTCGCTGGTGCGGAGAGGATCTGACCGGGGACGACGAGATCCGATCCGTGCGGAAAATAGCCTGGGATATCCTGAAAGCCCGGGGTATTCCGGACGGATCGGCGATGGAGCGTGTGCTGGCAGAGCATTTTCTGCATCTGGCGGCGCGGATCGCGGAGGACGTCGTATCCCTTGAGAATGACAACTATGACGCGTGGGACAGAAAACTCGACCGGATCCTGACGGGGCGCTGGACCGGATACCCGCTGATGCTTCTCCTGCTGGCCCTTATATTCTGGATCACGATCCGGGGCGCAGACCTTCCCTCCCGGATCCTTTCAGCGGCGCTGTTCCGATTCGGCGATATCCTGTCGGGCGCGATTCGATTTCTGCATGCCCCGGAGTGGCTGCACGATATGCTGATCCTGGGAATGTACCGTGTCCTGGCGTGGGTGATCTCTGTCATGCTGCCGCCTATGGCCATTTTTTTCCCGCTGTTCACCCTCCTGGAGGATGCGGGATATCTGCCGCGGGTCGCTTTTGACCTTGACCGGCCGTTTCAGCGCTGTGGTTCCTGCGGAAAGCAGGCGCTTACCATGGCCATGGGCATCGGCTGCAACGCCGCGGGAGTGGTGGGCTGCCGGATCATCCAGTCCCCGCGGGAACGGATGCTGGCCGTATTGACCAACAGCCTGGTCCCCTGCAACGGGCGTTTTCCCATCATTATCGCACTGCTGGGACTTTTCTTCTGCCGGAGGACAGTGTTTTCCGCTCTCGGATTGACGGGACTGGTGCTTTTGTCTGTGGCGGTCACCTTCGCCGCGACGAAGCTTCTGGCATTGACCGTGTGCAAAGGTTCGGAATCTTCGTTTTTCCTGGAGCTGCCGCCCTATCGACTGCCGAACGTGGGACAGGTGCTCGTCCGCTCCGTCCTGGACAGAACGCTGTTTGTCCTGGGACGGGCGGCCGTCGTGGCCGCTCCGGCCGGGATCGTGCTGTGGATCCTCGCCAATATTCAGTGGAATGGCGCTCCCCTGCTCCGATGGATCGCGGACGTGCTGGACCCGGCGGGACGCTTTCTCGGTATGGACGGGGTGATCCTGCTGGCGTTTATCCTGGGCCTCCCCGCCAACGAGACCGTGATCCCCATCGCGCTTATGATCTATCTCTCGGAGGGGAATCTCAGTACCGCTGTGTCTTTGGCCGATATCCGCGCTGTCCTTCTGGAGAACGGGTGGACATGGACGACCGCGGGGAGCGTGCTGCTGTTCATGCTTTTCCACTGGCCCTGCTCCACGACGCTGCTGACGGTCCGCAAGGAAACGGGCAAACGGCGATATGCGGCGTTGGCGGCGGCCGTTCCAACGGTCTTCGGCGTACTGGCCTGCGCACTGTTCCGTTGGTTCACATCGTGGATCCGATAAAAAAGCCGCCTGCGTTCGACCGCAGGCGGCTTTCTGGAGCGGATAATGGGAATCGAACCCACCTCTACGGCTTGGGAAGCCGTCGTTCTACCGATGAACTATATCCGCGCTTGTCTGGATGTGTACTTTATCAAATAATCGGAAATAAGTCTAGGGAGAGAGTGCGCGCCCGGTGCTCCGACACCTCCCGGATCGGTACGGCGGGCAGATCCCGAACAAGTCATACCTGGCCCCGTACAGGAATATGCTTATCCGGGAGTGTGATAAACCATGAAGCGTTCCAGCGTATACGTTGCCGCGGGTCTTTTCCTGGCGGCTGTTGCGGTCAAGCTGCTTGTCCCGGAAAATACATCCGGGAAGGAGGCCGTCTATCCCACCGCCGCCGTGACGGCGGAAGCATCACAGGAGAATACCGCGTCCGCGGCGGAGACCGCACATACGGAAGCGGTCACCGTGACCATCAATGCGGCGGAATACCTGGGGATAGACCGGTACGCCGCCCTGAACAAGGAACTGCCCGAGCCGGTGGAAAAGGCGGTAGAGACCTTCCTGGACGACCAGGCTCCCTATGAGGATCTGGGAATCCCGGCAAATGTGTCCTATGACATACTCAAGCCGTCTTTCCGGTTCGTATGCCCGGTGAAGGCTGCCACATCCTCCGGCTTCGGGTATCGGGTCCATCCGCTGGAGAATCTGACGAAGTTTCATTACGGGACGGATCTGGCGGCACTGTCCGGAGACGATATCCTCTGCTTTGCCGATGGGACTGTGAAGGAAGTGGGCAGCGACGAAATGAACGGGAGATTTATCCGCATTTCCCATGCGGAGGAATTTGAGAGCATGTATGCCCACTGCGGGACGGTTTACGTCCGGGAGGGACAGAGTGTACGGGCCGGGGAGAAGATCGCGCTGGTGGGCGTGTCCGGCCGCGTGACAGGGCCGCACCTCCACTTTGAACTGACGAAAAACGGCACGTATCTGAACCCCGAGTTTTACTTCGCGGCGCTTTGATGGCCTGCCGCCTGGAGATCACCCCGGGCGCGGCGCTGCTGTATCCCCTTTTGTACTTTCTCGATGACGCCGGCGTTCTGGCCGCCGTTGTGCCGGCCGTGGTGATCCATGAGCTGGGCCATGCGGCCGCCGCTGTTTTCTGCGGGATCCGTGTGCGGGCCGTACGACTGGAGCTCCCCGGCCTCTGCATGGAGACAGACGGTTTTCCGGACGAGGGAAAAGAGCTGCTTTGTCTGATCGCAGGGCCGGCGGCCGGGTTTCTGTGGGCAGTGATCGCCTGGGGGCTTTCCGGAGGACATTGCTCGCGGACGGCCCTGGCGGCATTCGCTGTGAACGGCTTCAATCTTTTGCCCGGCCTTCCTCTGGATGGGGGAAGGATCCTTCGGCTGCTGTCGCGGTCAGAGAGTATCGCGTACGGCTTCACGGCCCTGTGTGCTGCGGCCTTTTTGGTTTTTGCCGCGGGATGGGGCCTCTGGCCATGTCTTTTTCCGGCGATCCTGTTCGCCCGTGAACTGGTCACTGCATGATCAGACGCAGATCCTCTACAGCCTTCCGCTCCAGACGGGAAATCTGGACCTGGGAGACCTTCAGGATCCGGGCGCAGTCGCTCTGGGTCAGACCGTGAAAGAAACGAAGGAATACGACCTTCTGTTCCTTGTCCGGAAGCCGGTCGATGGCGGCGCGGAGGGCGACCCGTTCCAATACCCGTTCCTCCTGACCGCCGTCGCCCAGCACATGCTCCAGCGTCAGACCCTCTTCCCCGTTTTCCCGCTGCAGGCTTTCCGCCGGGGACAGGGCCGTCTCCGCTTCGGCGATGTCCTCCACAGGGATCCCCGTCTTTTCGGACAACTCCCCGACGGTGGGCTCCCGCCCCAGCGATTGTTCCAGCGTGTGCCGGGCGGCGTGGATCTGCTGAGCCCGTTCCTTCAGACCGCGGCTGACCTTTATGGCACCGTCGTCCCGGAGAAAACGCCGGATCTCGCCGGCGATCTTGGGCACGGCATAGGTGGAGAACCGGGTGCCGTATTCCTCGTCAAAGCCGTCGATGGCCTTGATGAGCCCCAGACAGCCCAGCTGGTACAGATCCTCCGGGTCCACGCCTCTGCCGAAATACCGGCGTACGATGCTCCAGATGAGGCCGGTGTTGTCCTCCAGAATCTGCTCCGCCGCGGCTCGGTCACCGCGCTGCGCCCGCTGCAGCAGAACCGAATTCTGCTCCATATCAACTTTTCTTTGTTCTTTGAGGGATGACGCGGACCATGACAACCGTGGTCCCCTCTCCGGGACGGGAACGGACCGTGAGCTTGTCCATAAAGCTCTCCATGATGGTGAAACCCATGCCGCTGCGCTCCTCCCCGCCGGTGGTATACAGGGGCGACCGGGCCTTTTCCACATCCTCGATCCCTCGCCCCCAATCTCTCACCACGATTTCCAATCGGTTTTTGTCCAGGATGCGGCAGCGAAGAAGGATCCTTCCCAGACAGTCCGGATAGGCGTGGACGATACAATTGGTCACGGCCTCGCTCACGGCGGTCTTGATGTCGCCGAGCTCCTCCATGGTGGGGTCAAGCTGGGCGGCAAACACGCCCGCCACAGACCGCGCCATGGACTCGTTGGCGGTTTTGCTGGGGAATTCCATTTTTATGTAGTTTTCATATTTCATCGGTTGACGCTTCCTTTCCTGTTTTCGATCTTGACGAGCCTGCCGATCCCCGAGGCGGCGAGGACGCGCATGGGCTGCGGAGAAGGATCCTCCAGCCAGATCTTTATCCCGTTTTCTCCCGCTTTTTTTCGCAGTCTCAGCACAACGGCGATCCCGGAACTGTCCATGAAAGACAGACGGGACAAGTCCACCGCGCAGCTCCGGGGCAGATACCGGTCCATGACGGACTCCATCTCCCGGAAGAGCCCCTGCGCGGTATGCTGATCCAGCTCTCCCTCAAGAGAAAGGGCGAGATGCCCGTCGGAATACTTCTTTTCAAGCTTCACATTGCCAGCCTCCAAAAAAACAGCACTGTGGCGTTGCCACAGTGCTATTTTACGGTTTCAAGTCAGAAAAAAATGCCGAAGGAGCGAACCTCAGAAAGGAAGTTGATCCAATATTTCCAGCGAGTCCGCGTCCAGGATGAAGACCTCCCGGGTGTCGGCCACATACAGCCGTTCGCCGTTCCGGAAGCATCGTGCGTTCCAGGCCCAGTCGTTCAGGAAAACGTCTTTTCGGAAAACAAGTCTGCCGTTTTCATCCAGCCCGTAGATGCAGTAGCTGTCGTCCGCGGCAAAGCCGAAGATATTGGCTTCCTCATCCGTGAGATAGCACTCACGGCTTTCCAGCGTGTTGCTGTGGTCGCTGCCGAAGGTCCGGCTGGACAGCTCCCGGAGCCCGGTATCCCGGACGGTGAGAGTCAGCTTGCCGTCCTGCGTGCGGTAGAAAGCCATATAGCCCCGGTCGCCCCAGGGCAGGATCGCGTCTGCACAGACCGCGTCGGAGAGGGCGTCGGCGGCGAGAGCGGCGTTTCCTCCCGGAAGAGAAAACAGATGGGAGGAACCCGCGTCGGTGGTCGTCACGGCGGCGTCACGGAGAAATCCGACCCACGAAACGGCGCCGTTGACAGACGTTTGGTCTGCCGCGGCGACCGGACGGAGGTCTCCGTCCAGCACGGCGATGCGTACACCGGTCTGACGATCCCGCCAGAACGGTTCGTCAGAGATGCCCGTATAAAGACCGTTCCTGAGTCGGGCGGCATAGCGCAGCTCGCCGCCCCGCAGATCCAGCGCGCCGGAGTCGGGGATCTCTCCCTCCACCACGGCGGCACTGCGGAGGGCGACCGCTCCGTCGACGTTGAAGCAGAAGATCTCGGAGCATCGGGCCACGGCGGTTTCCTCCGCGTTCCAGCCGTTTTCCTCCACGGTGCGGGAAAAGCTTTCCGACCAGCGGTTCGTGATAAAGAAAAGGCTTCCGTCTGCCTCATATGCATCCGGGCCCAGCCCCAGGAGGGCCATGGCGCCGTTGCGGGAGGCGGAGGGTAGATCATATGTTCCCAGGAAGGAATAGCCCGAATAGCAGCCGTGTGGGGCGAGGAAGATCGACTCCGCCGGAAGCACGGCGGCCTGCTCTCCCTCGTACAGCCGGGGGACAAAGCTTGCCGGCAGAGTGGGATCGATGGGAAGGAACAGCTCAAAGGTGGTCATGACATACAGCGTACCGCCGTGGATGCCGGCGGACCGGAAAGCGCCGTCCTGCCCGTAGGCGGACAGCAGCACGGGAGCGGCCGGATCGGAAACGGAATAGAGGTCGACAGACGTATACTCCGTATAGGTGAGATCCCCGGCAGCGCCGTTGTAGCCGTAGCAGTCACCGATCACTGCCAGCCGGTCTCCCATGGGGTAGACGGCCAGGGGCGTCTTTTCCCAGCCAAGGACCGTCTGGAGCTCCGGATTTTCCTCCCCCGTCCAGTCCACGCCCACCACGGTCCTGGAGACGACCTCCGCGTTTCCGCCGTCGGCACGTACGATGGTGAGGTCCTTTCCGCTGAGGACATAGAGATAGCTTCCGTCGGAGACGATGCTCCCGCCGGAGCGGGGCGCGTCCTGGAGCCGTGCGGCCGTCAGCTGAACGGTCCCGCCCTGATCCTGATCGAACACGGCGTTCAAAGCGTCTTCTCCGTTTTCCCGTACGGCGTAGTTCTCCCGAACGGTATAAAGGACGTTTTCCGCCTCCGAATAGTCGGAGGCAAAGGAATAGTCCGGCGACGTGTTCTCTGCCACGGCGTCATAGGGCAGCGGCGTCGGTGTGGGCACAGGCGTGGGGGTCGGCTCGCTGGTGACGACCGGCGCGGGAGTACCGGGAGTGGTTTGAATGGCCACTTCCTTTTTGACGCAACCGGTGGCAAAGAGGATCCATATCAAAATAATGAACAGAAAAAGCGTACCGTGTTTTTTCATACGTTACTTCCCATCGACCGTTCGTTTTGTCCTTTTCGCCGGAATTCTCGTGCGAAAAGAACTTTTTTCTTTACAGAGTCGATTTATTGTAGCATAATATTTCCGGCAATCCCACCCTTGGGAGGTATTTTTATGAGAACAGTTGGCACCGTAGTCCGCGCGATCCGCACCCCCATCATCCGGGAGGGCGACGATCTGGCGGCCGTTGTGAGAGACAGCGTGCTCGCCGCCGCCGATGCGGAAAAGTTTTCCTTCCACGATCGCGACGTCGTGGCCGTCACGGAGTCCGTGGTCGCCCGGGCCGCCGGCAACTATGCCACCGTGCAGGACATCGCCGAGGACATCAGGGCAAAATTCGGCTGCGATCATCTGGGTGTGATCTTCCCCATCACGTCCCGTAACCGCTTCGCCATCGTTCTGCGGGGCATTGCCCTTGGCGTAAAAAAGATCACCCTCATGTTCAGCTATCCCTCGGACGAGGTGGGAAACCATCTTTTTGATGAGGAATTGCTGGAGGACATGGACATCAATCCCTATACCCATGTTTTTGACGAAAAGAGCTATCGCGACGCATTCGGCTATGCGCTCCACCCCTTCACCGGCGTGGATTACGTGGAATACTACAAGACGCTGATCCGGGACTGCGGCTGCGAAGCGGAGGTCATCTTTGCCAACCGGGCGGAAGCCATTCTGGATAAAACAAAGTATGTCCTCACCTGCGATATCCATACCAGAGAGCGGACCAAGCGCCGTCTGCGCAAGGCCGGCGCAGAGATCGTCCTGGGAATGGACGACATCCTTACCGCTCCTGTCAACGGCAGCGGCTATAATGAGAAGTACGGCCTCCTGGGCTCCAACAAATCCACGGAGGACAAGGTGAAGCTCTTTCCCCGGAACGGACAGGAATTCGTGGACGCCCTGGCCGCCGCCATGCGAGAAGCTACCGGAAAGAACATCGAGTGCATGGTCTACGGCGACGGCGCTTTCAAAGATCCCGTGGGCAAGATCTGGGAACTGGCCGACCCGGTGGTCTCCCCTGCCTGCACCCCCGGCCTGCTGGGCACGCCCAATGAGCTGAAGATCAAAGACCTGGCGGACAACCACTACGCCTCCCTCTCCGGCGAGGAGCTCCGATCCGCCGTCCAGGAGTCCATCCGCCACAAGGACAGCGATCTCAAGGGCAGCATGGCCAGCCAGGGCACCACCCCCCGGCAGCTCACCGATCTGATCGGTTCTCTCTGTGATCTTACCAGCGGCAGCGGCGACAAGGGCACCCCTGTGGTCCTGGTCCAGGGTTACAACTACGAGGACGCGGTCCTCATCAGCGAGAAGCTGGTGAAGGAGGACGCCTACACCTCCATCCACATCGCGGAGCACGAGG
>JAFRDL010000102.1 GCA_017411265.1 Oscillospiraceae bacterium
GCGGCCTGGGACTGGCTGACGGAGCAGGACTTCGTGCGGCTGTCCTCCGTGGCCCTCGTCGCCGGACCCGGACAGGGGGCGGAAGCGCTGGCGCTGATGGAAGCCCTTGCCGGCAGCGGCCGGGAGTGCGCCGCGGCGGTGCTGATGGAGGACGCCTCCCTGCTGGCTCCCGCGGCGGGATCCCCGGGGCGGAACATCCTGTTCCTGGCGCTCACGGAGCCGGAGCCGGGCCGGGTGGAGGCTTTCCTCCGGGAGGAGGAGCGGAGCCCCGGCTGGATCGGCGGATATTTTGCCGAGGGCACGGCCCGGAAGGCAGTCCGGCCGGTGGACGGCCGGTGGGACGGCGAGGACGCCCTCCTGCCGGTGATCGACTGGCTGGGCAGCTCCCTGGGCCACGCCATCGAGCTGGAGGACACGGACCGGATCGCCGCGGACGCGGCGGCCTGCCGACGGTGGGGCGTGGTCGCCCTGGCGGCGGCGGTCCCGGCGCTGGCATTGGCTGTATTCCCCTGCAGGAAGCGGGGAAAGAGCGGAACGGAGGAATTATGAGAGAGACTGCGGAGGCCTTTCTGCGGCGGCATGAGATGCATTTCGCCCAGATGCCTTTTGACGAGCTGGTACGGCGCTACCGGGAGGACATGGACGACGCCCTGGCGGGCCGACCCTCCACGGTGTACATGCTGCCGTCCTATATCCGGGCGGACGAGGAGCCGCGCCGGGGGGAGAGCGTGCTGGTGATCGACGCCGGCGGCACCAACCTCTGGGCGGGCCGGGCCCATTTCGACCAGGACGGCCGGCCGGTGGTGGACGAGCTGCGCAAGCGGAAGATGCCCGGCACCGGGGGCGAGAAGCTGGACGCGGATGCCATGGTGGACGAGATCGCCGCCTTCGCCCTGGAATTCGCCCGGGACTGCCGCCGGGCCTGCATCGGCTTTTCCTACCCCTGCGAGGTCCTTCCCGACGGCGACGGACGGATCCTGCGCCTGGGCAAGGAGGTCCAGGTCCGGGGGGCGGAGGGGCTGCTCCTCTGCTCCGCCCTGGAGAGGGCGCTGCGGCGCATGGGCGCGCCGGGGGAGCGGAAGTGGAGACTGATCAACGACGCCGTGGGCTCCCTCCTGGGAGGCATGGCCGGAGCGGACCGGAGCCGGTACGACGATTACATCGGCTTTATCCTGGGCACCGGGACCAACACCTGCTGCCGGGTGCGCTCCGCGGAGATCACCAAATCCCCGTCGGCCGTGGCCCTGGGGGGAGAGACCATCGTGAACGTGGAATCCGGCTGCTTCGGCCGGCTGCTGCTGGGCACCGTGGACCGGGAACTGGACGCCGCCTCCATCATGCCGGGGGACCATCTGGCGGAGAAAATGATCTCCGGCGGCTATTACCGGCAGGTGCTCCAGCACACGCTGCTCCTGGCGGCCCGGGAGGGACGGCTCTCCCCGGAGAGCGGGGAGCGGCTGGAGGCGATGCGCCTCACCAGCCCGCTGGTGGACGCCTTCTGCCTGGACCCACAGGGGGACAACCCCCTGGCCGCCGCCCTGGCGGACCGGGAGGAGCGGGCCTTCGCCGCCGGGGTCAACACCCTGCTGCTGGAGCGGGCGGCCCGGGTGAGCGCCGCGTGTCTGACCGCCATCGCGAAGCGGCGCGCCCTCCCCGCCGGGAGCCGGATCTGCGTCTGCGCCGACGGCACCATGCTCCGGCTGAATCCGGTGCTCCTGCCCCGGATGAAGGACATCCTGCGCCGGGAGTGCCCGGAGGCGGAGATGGAGTTTCGCTTTATCGAGGACGCCACCCTGCTGGGCTGCGTCTGGGCCGGACTCACCGGCGAATAAGGAGTCAGAGAGTATGAGTGACAAACGCGCGCCGTCCCGAAAAGGACACGGCGGACGCCGCGCCCCCCGCCGGGGGGGACAGGATGCCCCCCTCCTGCTGGTGGGCTGGATCTTCCTGGGCGTCGTGCTGGTGCTGGCGGTGGCGGCCATCGCCCTGCAGTTCCCCGGGCGGAACGCCGGGGAGAAGCCCGCCGCGGCCCCTGCCGCCACGGCCCTCCCCGCCGGGAGCAGCGGAGGGAGCGCCTTCGTCGCGGAGACCACCGCCCCGCCCCTCACCCACGCCCAGGGCACCGGCGGACGGCTGGTGGAGGTGGACCGCATCCGCTGCGATTTCACGGAGCCGGAGAGCATCTCCTTCGGGGTGCTCCGGGGGATAGACACCAGCGCCATGGCCTCCGCCCTGGCGGCCAACGCCGAGAGCGCGGGCTGGGGAAAGATGAGCTGGGTATACAGCGATGACGGATACCTGCTCCTCCGGGCGGAGGAGCACCCCGTGCTCAACGGGAGCGACTTTGAAAAGCAGGAGGCCTTTCTGGCCAGCGCCCAGCCGGAAAACCTGGCCCGGACGTTCATGGACAACATCGGCCTCATCCCCCTGCTGAAGCAGTACGGCATCACGTTGACCAACTACGCCGAGAACAACGACGGCATGATCACCTTCCGCGGCCGGGGGGAGGACGAGCAATCGGTATGCACCGTGCAGTTCAGCTTCCTGTACACCGGCGCTTTCAACCAGGCCGTCTTCCGGGGCGTGTATATGGACGGGGACGTGACCACCGACCGGGTGCTCTCTCTGAAAAAGGCCGCCCAGTCCGCGGTGACCTGGAGCTCGGCGGAGAGCGGCGCCGTGGACGTGACCGGCGCGGAGCTCCGGTCCATCCGGGGGCTGCCCTTCTATGTGCTCACCTGCTCGGACGACACCGTGGCCTACGCCCTGGCGGTGCCGGAGAGCGAGCTGGACGCCGTGGCCGGCGCCCGGCAGGTCTACGAGGAAATGATGCGGGACGGCATCCAGGAATATATCGAGGTCCCCGGAGCCGCCTATTAATGGAAATGTGAGGCAGAAAAAGAGACCCATGGCTTTGTTGAAGCGAAAGACCGCCGCGCTGTGCGCCGCGGTTTGCGCGGCGCTCTGCTTTACCTCCGCCGTGCGGCCCACCGCCAGCCCCGAGCCCTTCGTCCCCGCAGCGCCGGGCACCGCCGGCGAGGTGGTGGAGAGCTACCTGATCGAGAACAAGGTGGATCTGGACAACGTCTATATCGGCTACTACAACCTGGAGACAGGGGAGGAGTACTACCGCAACGGCACCATCTACCGGCCCACCGCCAGTATATATAAGGTAGCGCTGTGCATGTACTGGGCGGAGAAGGTGTCCGCCGGGGAGATGACCTGGGAGGACAAGCTCTGGGGCGTGAGACTGGACGAGCTGGTCCGCGGCGCGCTGGAGGAGTCCAACAACGACTACGCCGGGATCATGTACCACCACATCGGCGACGGGAAGCACTACCCCACCTACCGGAAGGGGACCGCCTATCTCTACGGCCTGGACCCGGAGACCGCTCCCAAGGAGTACACCAACGAGACCAACAACACGGTGCAGCAGATCATCTACAACCTGCGCCTGCTGTGGGACAACCAGGAAAAGTATCCCCGCATCATCGACCACATGCTCCGGGCGGAGCCGAACGGCTATTTCTGCTATCTCCCGGTGGAGTGGCCGGTGGCCCACAAATACGGCTTCCTCAGCCCGGACGACATCATCATCAACGACTGCGGCATCATCTTTTCCGATCCGCCGTTCCTGCTGGTGTTCATGAGCCGGAACGTCCAGAACGTGGTGAGCCACATGAGCCGGGTCTGCACCCTGCTGGGAGAGTATACCGAGGCGGACGCCGCCCGGCGGGCGGCGGAGACCACCCCGGCACCCACCGACACGCCC
>JAFRDL010000103.1 GCA_017411265.1 Oscillospiraceae bacterium
CGTGCCCGCGCCGGCCAGGATGGCCGCCAGCTTCCAATCCAGCGCCAGCTCCACCCCCGGGATCGCCGAGGAGAACAGCGTGGAGAGCACCAGCGCCAGAAGCGCCCCCGCCAGAGATCCCGTGATCCCCAGGAGAAGGCTCTCCCAGGTGAGGATCCCCGCCGCCGCGCCGGAGGACAGGCCCCGGCACCGGAGGACGGCCATTTCCCTCCGCCGGGTCAGCACCGGCAACGCCGCCGAGAGGATCACCGCCGCGGCCGCCAGGACCGAGGCAAGCACCCGCACCACGGGATAGATCCCCGCCGCCGCGCCCATGACCTTTGCTCCGGCGGCGATGATGCCGGAGGCTTCGTCGTCATAGGTCACCGGCTCCGAATAGCTCCGGAGCATGGAGAGGGCGTTCACCCGGGCGGCGAAGGAGTTGGCGTAGATCCGCACCGCGGTCACCGTCTCTGCCGCGGTGGCGCCGAAGGAGCGGAGATTGTCTTCCAGGCTGGACACCGCCGCCCCGGAGGCGATCAGCTGGTCGTAGAGCCGGCTCAGATCCTCCTCCGGCATGGTCTCGAAGAATCGGAGCAGAGTATCCTGGGCGGCGGTCTCCTCCACCGTCTGGCCGGAGAGAGACTGATACATTTCCGCCTGCTCCGCCGCGGTGAGGGTGGTCGCCCGGCGCTGCAGCGTGGCGCGCTGGGCGGTGACGTCCGCCGTACGGACGCCGGCGGTGTCAAAGGGCAAACCGCTGACCACATCCCGCTCCGGGTCGGAGAGCTGGCTGCGGACGATCTCGCTGTCCAGGACGGAGGACGCCACCCACCGGGTGAGCTCCGCCGTATAGGCCGCGCCGCCCACGCCGGTGTCGCCGGCCAGGTCCGTGCCCGGCTCCAGGATCCCCACGATCTTCAGCGACAGAGAACGCCCCGCCAGGGCGGCCATGTACGAGCTGTCGCCGCCCATGAAGCCCCAGGTGCCGTCCACGTTCCGCACATATTCCTCTGTGGGGAGGATCACCCGATAGGAAAGCCGCAGCAGTTCGGGATAGGTCAGCCCCCGGAGGGCGTCCTCCGGAGGGATCCCCAGAGCGGACAGGCAGGCGCCGTCCAGCACCCCCTGTTCGTTGAGGATCACCACCGCCTCATCGTAACCCACAGGCCAGCGCCCCGATACCAGCCGGTACCGGGCCTGGAGCAGGCCGTCCCCGTCGGGGAGCTCCCGCCACAGGTTCACGTCCGTGCCGGGCACGGGACTGATCCGCCGGACCCCGTCGGAGGTGGAATAGGAGAAGATCCAGGGCTGGATGGCGTAGGACCGCTGCAGGGAGAGACTGCGCCCGTCCGTCCGGCTCTGGAGCCAGTCGGCCAGCGGCTCCACATCCCCCGAGGGCACGTTCTCCCCCGTCAGGGTGATGGGATACCCCGCCAGCGTTTCCGCCTGCAGGGAACGCTGCGCGTTCTCCGCCCCGCCCAGGACCGCCAGGATCACGCACAGGGCCAGCACCGCCAGGAACGGCGTCAGCAGCCGAACGGCGATGCGGGTGTTCCTCCTCCGGAGATTTCCCAGGGCCATGGACAGGCGGCCGCCGCCCGCCAGCCCAGCGGGATACGCCGTCGGCAGGGGCGGATATCCTCCGTCCTCGCCGGTGTCGGACTCCACCATCCCCTTCTCCATGGTCACGACCTGGATGTTTTCCCCGAAAAACAGTTCGGCGTCCCGGGAGGCGATCACCACCAGGCTCTTTTCTCCGGCGGTCCGGAGCAGGCCCAGCACCCGCGCCGCGGTCTTCTCCTCCAGACCGTCCAGAGGCTCGTCCGCCAGCAGCACCTCCGGCTCCCGGGCCATGGCGCAGCACAGCGCTCCCAGCCGCCGCTCCTCACCGGAGAGCTCGTCCGGCAGACTGGCCGCCAGCTCCTCCAGACCCAGCAGGGCCAGCGCCTCCTTCGCTTTGGTCCGGATCTCCCGCCCCCGCCAGCCGGCCAGGCGCAGGGACAGCTCCGCGTTCTGGAGCAGCGTGCGGTCCGGCAGGAGCAGATCCTCGGAGGCCGCCGCGCACCGGCGGCGCCAGCCGCTGCGCCGGGCGTCGTTCCAGCGGGAGGTATTCTCCCCGTTGAGGATGATCTCCCCCCGGGAGGGCACTTCCCTGCCGGAGATTAGCCGGAGCAGGGCGGTCTTCCCGCTGCCGGAGGGCCCGGTGATCAGCACTCGGCCCCGGGCCGGAAGGGACAGATTGACGCGGCTGAGGACGTGTACCGTCTTTTTTCCGGCGGAGCCGTCGAAGCCCACATTCCTCATCTGCAGCATAAGAAGAATGTCCTTTCTTCTGTAAAATATTTCCTTTTTTTATTATACGCCCGAAAAAGGGGAAAGGTCAAGTATCCCTGTTTTTTCAATTGCCTGTTGCTTTTTTTCCGGGCACGTGGTATACTATGCCCAACCAAACACAGGGGCGCCGGGTTCTCCCGGCTGAGACGGCGTGAATGGAAGCGCCGGTACCCTTTTACCTGATCCGGGCAATGCCGGCGGAGGGAGTGCCATACACGTACCTTTGTTCCGCCGTTTCCCGTTTCGGGAAGCGGTGATTTTTATTTCAGGGAGGAAAAAAATGAAAAACACAAAGCTTCGCGCGCTGGTGGAGTGCGCCGTGTTCGTGGCGATGTCCATCGCCCTCAGCTATCTGAAGATCCCCATCGGGCTCTCCTTCGGCGGCTTCGGCGGGTCCATCGACCTGGTGATGATCCCGCTGATCATCGCCGCCTGCCGCTGGGGCCTGGGCTGGGGCCTGGGCGCCGGTCTGGTATTCGGCACGCTGAAATTCTTCTTCGCCGGCGGCGCCGCCGTCAACTGGGAGTCCATGCTGCTGGATTACAGCGTGGCCTATATGTTCGTGGGCTTTGCCGGTCTGATCCGGCGCCAGCCGGAGAAAATGTGGCTGGCCGCCCTCATCGGCTGCATCGGCCGCTTTATTATCCATTTCATCAGCGGCATCACCATTTACGCCGAGTACATGGAGGACATCTTCGGCCTCACCATGACCAACACCTGGGTCTACTCCGCGCTGTACAACGGCTCTTACATGCTGCCCAACACCATTCTTGCCGTGGTGGTATGCCTGATCCTGGGCAAATCCCTGAAAAAGCAGCTTCTCTCATAATTATGTAAACTATGTTTTTTCGGCCGGGCATGAACTTGCCCGGCCGTTTTTCCGTCCTATGGGCAGACGGCGGTTTTTTCCCGGGAGAAAGTCATTTTCTGTTGCATGAAAAGGGATTTCGGTATATACTAATTCAGTCTATTTACGGACATTTTCCGAAACGAGAGCGAGGACAGAGCATTGCGTAACAAAAACTCCGCCAGCGGCGCGCTGCGCACCGTCGGGCATATCCTGCTGATCCTTCTGGCCACGGTATTGCTGGTGGCCGTGTTTTTGCTGGCCGTCATGGGCATTCTGATCCACGGGCCCTCCTCGGAGGCCCGGCGGCTGTTCGTGCTGTCCGTCAACGAAACCAGCGCGCTGAAGTTCATCCCCCACATTTACCTTTCCGATGAGAAGGTGGAGGCTATCCTCCACCCCGCCGCCGAGGAGTCCCCTTCTGCCGCCGGAGATGTGTTTGTGGAGCTTCCCTTTGAAAACGGCGTCCAGGCGGGGGATGATGCCCAGTCCGGAGAGGGCGCCGGTCAGGTGGTGGTTTCCGCCGAGCCGAGTGCCGGGGCCGAATGGTTGGAGGTCGTGGATATCAAAGGCGCCACCTTCAAGGGCAAGATGATGATCATTCACGATCCCTCCAAGGTGATCGTAGGCACCCTGGACAACTACGGCGCCGCCTACCACGGGCTGTATCTCTACCGCCGGGCAGGCGACAATGAGGACGGCTTCATCGAGAAATACAATGCCATCGGCGGCACCAACGCCGGCGGCTTCTACGATCCGGGCGGAGGCGGCAACGGCGGCATCCCCGACGGCCTGGTGATCCGGGACGGGGCCATCGCCTACGGCTACCCCGACAACTGGTATATCAACGTCATCGGCTTTGACGCCGACCATATCCTGCATGTGGGCGACATGTACGGCCGTACCGCCCTGGAGCTGGGCATGACCTCCGCGGTGAGCTTCACTCCCGGCCCGGTGCTGGTGCAGAACGGCGTCATGCGCACCGGACTGGGCGGCGGCATGAATCCCCGCACCTGCATCGGCCAGACCGCCGACGGGACCATCCTGCTGATGGTGCTGGAGGGCCGCAAGCCGGACAGCCTGGGGGCCACCTACGATGACATCGCCAGGATCATGTACGAATACGGCGCCGTGAATGCCGCCAATCTGGACGGCGGCTCCTCCTCCCTGATGTACTACAAAGGGGAGCAGATCACCCGGGGTTCCAACCTGATCGGCATGCGCCAGATGTCCACCGCTATTCTCGTGCTGAATTGAGGATCGTTTTATGGGCAAGCATAGCAAGAAAAAAACGGAAGCTGCCCGCCTTCCCGTCTCCCGGCAGGGATCCCGCTCCAAGGATCCCTACGGGGACTGGTTCGGCGCCGCCGGGCGGGAGCTGGATTTTGACGAGGTGTTCTCCGGTACGGAGGACATGGACCTTCCCGATGCGCATACCGTTTCGGAGCCGCCCATTCTGGAGGCGGAGGTTGTATCCGCGCCCATGCGGGAGCCGGAGCCGGTGATCCTTCCGGAGGACGAGCCCCCGATCCCGTCGCTGGAGGAACCGGATCTCTTCTCGGATCCCGAAGCGGCAACGGAGGCGAAGGAGATCCTCTCCCCCGCTCCCGAGGCGGAAATCCCCCCCGCTCCCGAGGCGGAAATCCCCCCCGCTCCCGAGGCGGAAATCCCCCCCGCTCCCGAGGCGGAAAAGCCCCGGCCCCCGTCCCGGAAGGCACCTCCGGCACGGCCCAGGGACACCGCCCGGCGGCCCGAGGGAAGGCGGTCCGAAGAGGGCCGGCGCACCGCTCCCCGCTCCTCCGGCGGCAAAAGGCCTCCGGCCCGGAACGGGAAGCGGAGAAGAAAAAAAGGACGCGCCTTCCGCAAGGGGCTGCGGATCTATATCATCATCATGCTGGTGCTCATCCTGGCCGTCTGCGCCGCGCTGTGGGTCATCCTTACCCGGTGGCAGGAAAAAAAGGACGCCGAGGCCGCCGCGGAGGCCGCCCGCCAGGAGGAGATCCTCCGGCAGCGGGAGGCCGAGGAGGCCGTGCGCCGTGCCCCCCAGCAGACCTTTGAGACCTGGCTGGCCCAGACCGGGCCGGACTACTGGACCGATATGTGGTACGCCAAGGCGACCACCGATCTGGACGATCCCGAGGCCGTCCGCGCCTGGATGCAGGAGCATTTCGGCGCCGCCGAGCCCTTCCGCGCCACGGAGTACACCGCCGAGGCACCGGTCTACGTCCTCCGGGAAGGGGACGTCACCCTGGCCCGGATCACCCTTTCCGGCGGCGGCACCGACTGGAACATCTCCGGCGTGGAGCTGCTGACGGAAGGAAAACAGTCCGCCTCCGTCACCGCCATCACCGGCAGCCGGGTCTTCTGCAACGGCCGGGAGCTGGGGCCGGAGTATATCACGGAGACCTCCTCCCCCTTCACCTTCGCGCCGCTGGCCGACAAGCTTGTCAATCCGCTGGAGCGGATCACCTACATGGTGGACGGCCTGCTCCTGCCGGTGGATCTCACCGCAGAGCCGCCCGCCGGGCAGAAGCTCACCCAGACCTCCGACGGAGACTTCCTCCCCGTCCTGGAGGGCGCCGCCGCCGAAGCCATGGCCAAGAAGGCGGTAGATTTCACACGCAGCTATCAGTTCTATATCCTGAAGGGCTCGAACAACACCTACGGCAACCTGAACTACGCCCTTTCCTTCCTGACTCCCGGCACCCAGGCGTATACCGACCTGCGCGACTCCGCCATCGGCATCGAGTGGAACCCCGTGTTCAACAACATCGACACCACCAACACCGTGGCCTCCGACGTGGTGATCTGGGCGGACAACTGCTGCAGTCTTGACGTCAGGTACGACGCCACGTATACCCACAACGACGGGACCGCGGATCATTCCGAAGGCACGATGCGTCTCTATTATCTGAAGGACAACGCAGGGAATTACTATATCAGCAACTTTGAGACCTGATCGGAAAACGGAGTATTTATGAACGTTACCATTATCGTTCCCTCCCTGGATCCGGATGAAAAGCTGATGCAGGTGGTGGAGGGGCTCCTGGCAGAGGGCTTCACGGACATCGTCCTGGTCAACGACGGCAGCCACGACGACCATCTCGCCCCCTTCCGGGAGGCGGCGGAGCACCCGGAGGTCACCGTGCTGACCCATGAGGTGAACAAAGGCAAAGGGCGGGCCATGAAGACCGCCTTTGCTTGGTGCATCCAAAACCGGCCGGATATCGACGGCGTCGTCACCGTGGACGGGGACAACCAGCACCGGCCCGCGGACGTGCGGAAGTGCGCCGAGGCCATGCTGGCCGATCCGGACAAGATCTGGCTGGGCGTGCGGGATTTCTCCCTGGAGCACGTACCTCTCCGCAGCCGGTTCGGCAACACCGTCACCCGGACCGTGGTCCGGCTGGCCTGCGGCAGCCGCATCACCGATACCCAGACCGGGCTCCGGGCCATCGCGGCGAAGCATCTCCCCCTCATGTGCGTCATCGAGGGCGAGCGGTATGAGTACGAGACCCAGATGCTCCTGGATCTCCGGGGCGAGGGCGTGGGCATCGGCGAGGTGGTCATCGACACCGTGTATATCGACGAGAACCAGACCAGCCACTTCAACACCCTCCGGGATTCCTGGAAGATCTACCGGATCATCCTCCGGCACATGCTCCGGCCCCGGACCAGAAGGGGGAAGCGCTGACCCATGGGCGGCAAGCTGCGCTCTTTTCTCAAGTTCTCCGCCAGCTCGGGACTCTGCTTCCTGCTGGATTACGGCCTGTTCACCCTGCTCAACGCCGTGCTCCTCCGGGGCATGGCCGACGGCGTGCGGGAGCTGTGCGCCACCTATGGCGCCCGGATCGTCTCGGCAGTGGTGAATTATCTGCTCAACCGGAACGTAGTCTTTCAAAGCACGGCCGATCCGGCCCGGAGCGCGGTGCGCTACGCTCTGCTGGCCGTCGCCCAGGCCGCGGTTTCCGCCGCGCTGGTTTACCTCATCCGGCGGCTCACCGGCTCCAGTCCGCTGATGGAGACGGTCATCAAGGTGCCGGTGGACACGGGTCTGTTCCTGGCCAGCTACCAGATCCAGAAGCACTGGGTATTCGGTCCGAAGTCCGGAGAATGAGTCCCGTCCCCCATGCGGGGTACATATAGATAATTTGTTTTTCGATTGCAACAAATGCCTGAAAGGAGCAAAACATGAAGAAAGTATGGAGCATCCTCCTGGTCCTGGTGCTGGTATTCACTCTGAGCGTCGGCGCTCTGGCCGCGGATGAGGACGAGATCCCCGGCACTTATTCCCTTTCCAACATGGACGACGGCAGCGGCAAGGATATGTCCTCTGCCATCGCCGCCATGGCGGCCATGGGCATGGCCGCCTCCCTCGATGTCCATGAGGACGGTTCTGCGGACTTCGATCTGTTCGGGGAGACCATGGAGCTGCAGTTCGACTTTGAAAACAAGACCGTCAGCTTTGAGGATGAGTCGCTGGACTATACCTTTGAGGATGGAATTCTGACCTTCGGGAACGAGGAGGGCGCCTTCATCTTTACCCGGGGAGAGCTGGAGCTCAAGGAGTCCAACACCACCTTCGACTACTACGTGATGGAGGAGTTTATGGACTCCGGCGAGCCGGGCGAGTTTGAGGAAGGGGATATCCCCGAGCTGATCGTCTTCCACAACGGGAACGCTATCCTCTCCGTCGAGGGCGAAGAGGTTGAGATGATCTTCGACTTTGAAGAGATGACCGCGGCTCTGGCGGACGGGGACGGCGAGACGCTGCCCTTCACCCTGGAGGACGATCTGCTGATCCTGCGGGCGGAAGAGGGCGACGAGGACAACTACATCGTCTTCCGTCAGGCGGATCCCGGATACGTCGGTCCCTACATCATCACGGAGCTCTATTCCGAGGAGGACGGTGATCTGAGCGAAGAGCTGACCGCTATGGCCGCCATCGGCATGACCCCCACCCTCACCATCGACGAGGACGGTGTGGGCGTCCTGGATTTCTTCGGCGAGAGCGAAACGCTGTACTTTGACTTCGACAAGATGACCGTCACCGACGAGGAGGGCGAGACGGAGATCCCGTTCAGCTATGAATACGGTCGGATTACCCTGGAGCAGGAGGGTGCCACCATGGTCATCTCCCGGGTCCTGCCCGCGGAGGAGGACGCGGCGGAGGCCGCCGTCCAGAGCAACGGGTAAGACCGCAGACCGAAAAAACCGCGTTCCGGATGATCCGGAATGCGGTTTTTTATTTGTCAGAATCGTTTTCCTCTTTCCCTACGTCCCGGAACCGGCACAGAAAGCGGTAATAAGGCATGAGGAACCCGTATCCCTCCGTCAGGATCCGGGGCAGGTCCGGGGACAGGACGTCTCCCCCGAAATCGTATTCCGCGGAGATCCCCATCCACTTTTTGTTGTACCAGGGATTCAGCAGCTCTCCCACATCTCCCTTTGGGCGCTTGTAATCCTCTCCGTCCAGGAAAAAGGCCTTTTGCCAGGTCAGACGCCGGGCCAGGCTCTCCACCTCCGCCGGGTGGTCCAGGATATACTGCCGGTACGCTTCCATCTGGCAGGGCTCGGCCTCAAAGAACCCCACGCCGCAGCCCCAGGAGGAGGCGGAGATCTGAAACCAGAAGGCCGGATTGTCGTGCCGCTCCGTCCCGCTCCAGATCGTGAACCACAGGTGATCCTTATAGGGTCCCCGGCCAAAGAGCCGCCGGGCATCCCGGTAGATCCGGGAGATGTGGAGTTGCCATGCCTCGTCCGGATAGTTTTCCTCCATCCGGGCCAGCGTGTCCCGCGCCAGGGCGTCGAAGGGCTCCTTCAGCACCGCGAGAAAGCGCGCCCGGTTTGCCTGGAACCAGGGACGCTCGTTGTGAAACGCCAGATCCCAGAGGAACGCGGCGGTATCGGGGGTAAAGCCGTTGAATGTCATATCATCACCTGAAAAGGGCCGGGGCTTTCTGCCCCGGCCCGGTCTTGTTTTATGCTTTGCCGTCGCAGCCCAGCACGTCCACGATCTTGTGGCGGACCATGGCCTTGATGGCGGCCCGGGCGGGCTTCAGGTAGGCCCGGGGGTCGAAATCGGTGGGGTGCTCGTCAAAGTACTGCCGGATGGTGGCGGTCATGGCAAGACGCAGGTCGGAGTCGATGTTGATCTTGCACACGGCCCGGCGGGCGGCCTCCCGGAGCATCTCCTCCGGCACGCCGATGGCCCCGGGCATCTTGCCGCCGTGGGCGTTGATGGCATCCACGAAATCCTGGGGCACGCTGGAGGCGCCGTGGAGCACGATGGGGAATCCGGGCAGACGGCGGGCCACCTCGTCCAGGATGTCGAAGCGGAGCTGGGGCTTGGTGCCGGGCTTGAACTTGTAAGCGCCGTGGCTGGTGCCGATGGCAATGGCCAGAGAGTCGCAGCCGGTGCGGGTCACGAACTCCTCCACGTCCTCGGGACGGGTGTAGGAGCTGTCCTCCGCGGACACGTTCACCTCGTCCTCCACGCCGGCCAGGGTGCCCAGCTCGGCCTCCACCACCACGCCGCGGGCGTGGGCGTACTCCACCACCTGGCGGGTAAGGGCGATGTTGTCCTCAAAGCTCTTGCTGCTGGCGTCGATCATCACGGAGGTGAAGCCGCCGTCGATGCAGCCCTTGCACAGCTCGAAGCTGTCGCCGTGGTCCAGATGCAGGGCGATGGGAAGGCCGGTCTCCATTTCGGCGGCCTCCACCAGCTTGGTAAGGTAGGTGTGGTTGGCATAGGCGCGGGCGCCCTTGCTCACCTGCAGAATAACGGGGGCCTTCACCTCGGCGGCAGCCTCGGTGATGCCCTGGACGATCTCCATGTTGTTGACGTTGAAGGCGCCGATGGCGTAGCCGCCCTCATAGGCCTTGCGGAACATCTCCTTGGTTGTTACGATAGGCATTCTGTTCTCCTCCCATATTCATAAAAACTTTTTTCCTGCCGTTTTCAGCGCGCGGGGCGATGTGCTGTGCGCCACTGACATATGATTATAGCAAGTTTTTTCCCTCCCGTCTATGGTCTTCCGGTTTTTTTTGCCCGGACGCTTTGCCCAATTGTGTCGAATTTGTGAATTTTTCCAAAACAAAAAGCGCCGTCCATTGAAATCCCTATATTTTCCCCATTGACGCTGTCGGGAAAAGCATGCTATTATACATCCAAGTTTTTTCTGGAGCGTGGGCCATGAGCAGATATGCCATGCAGATGAAGAGTTTCTCCGCTGTCCGGCAGAGCGGCTGTTCCGTCATGCCCTCCGCTGCCTCCCTGTCGTCCTTTGCGGGCATCGCTGCGGCGATGTCCGTTCTTTTTTTCCCGGGCGGGATCTCCGACCGACTGCGCCTGCCGGCAGCGCTTGCCGGGATCCTTGTATTGTTCGCCCTGCCTGTATTTCCCTTCCCCGTGCGCCGAAAGGGTCGACCGACGAGATAAATCGGTCCTGTCCGTTCGGATCGGGCCGGTTTTTATTTTATAGAAACGGAAAGAAACATTTTTGCTGAAAAGGAGAAATGAGAACATGAAAAAGATCCTTTGCATCCTGCTGGCCGTGGTCATGGTCATCGGCCTGCTGGCCGGCTGCGGCTCCTCCGCTCCGGCGACTTCCTCCGCCACCGCCTACAAGCTGGGCGGCACCGGCCCTCTGACCGGCGTCGCGGCCATTTACGGCAATGCCGTGAAGAACGCCGCGGAGATCGCCGTGGAGGAGATCAACGCCATGGGCGGTCTCCAGTTCGACCTCCGCTTTGAGGACGACACCCACGACGCCGAGAAGGCCGTCAACGCCTACAACACCCTGAAGGACTGGGGCATGCAGATCTCCCTGGGCTCCGTCACATCCAAGCCCTGCGAAGCCACCTCCGCCGAGACTTACGCCGACCGGATCTTCGCCCTGACCCCCTCCGCCTCCTCCGTGGCCGTGGTGTCCGGCAAGGACAACCAGTTCCAGATGTGCTTCACCGACCCCAGTCAGGGTTCTCTTTCCGCTGAATTCATCGCGGATCGGGGCCTTGCCTCCAAGGTCGCGGTGATCTGGAAGAACGACGACGTGTACTCCAAGGGCATCTATGAGACGTTTGTTGCCGCCGCTTCCGAAATGGGCCTGGAGGTCGTGAGCGACACCACCTTTGCCGACGGCAACGACAAGGACTTCTCCGTCCAGATCGCCGATGCCCAGAGCAACGGCGCCGAGCTGGTGTTCCTGCCCATGTACTATGACGCCGCCTCCCTGATCCTCACCCAGGCCAGCACCGCCGGTTACTCTCCCATTTGGTTCGGCGTGGACGGCATGGACGGCATTCTGACCCTGGAGGGCTTCGACACATCCCTGGCCGAGGGCGTCATGCTGCTCACCCCCTTCAACGCCGACTCCGAGGACGAGAAGACCGCCGCTTTTGTAAAGAAGTATCAGGAGAAGTTCGGGGAGATCCCCAACCAGTTCGCCGCCGACGCCTATGACTGCGTCTACGCCTACAAGAAGGCCCTGGAGGCCGCCGGCGCCAATCCCTCCATGAGCGCCCAGGAGCTCAACGATCTGATGATCAAGACCTTCCCCACCATGTCCTTTGACGGTGTGACCGGCATCGGCATGACCTGGTCCTCCGACGGCACCGTTTCCAAGCGCCCCATGGCCAATGTGATCCAGAACGGCACCTATGTGCTGCTGAGCTGATCCTTTTCCGCGAACAGCACAGTACCGTTTCAGCAACACCCGCACGGGAGGGGTCGGCGCTGCCGCCCCTCCCCGGGCACGCAGAATGCGTATCGGAAAGACGCCCGTCCGGGCTTTTTTCCGATGCGCATTTGCCCGTTTCATATATCCCAATCCGAAAGGAGCGCAGGCCTTGAGTTTCCTGAACTTCGTGATCAGCGGGATCAGCCTCGGCAGCATCTACGCCATCATCGCCCTGGGCTATACCATGGTCTACGGTATCGCAAAAATGCTCAACTTCGCCCACGGCGACGTGATCATGGTGGGCGCCTATGTTTGTTTTTTTGCGGTCTCCAAATACAATCTTCCCCCCCTGGTCGGCGTGCTGCTGGCCGTTGTGATCTGCACGCTCCTGGGCATGACCATCGAGAAGCTGGCCTACAAGCCCCTGCGGAGCGCCACCTCCCTGGCGGTGCTCATCACCGCCATCGGTGTGAGCTATTTCCTGCAGAACGCCGCGCTGCTGCTCTGGACCTCCAATCCCAAGATCTTCCCCAGCTTCTTCAAGCGGGCGGGGGCGGACGCCACCCAGGCGGTGAACGGCGTGTCCCTGTTCGGCGGTCAGCTGCGGATCTCCTATGTGACCGTCGTCACCATCGCCGTGTGCCTGGTGATCATGGTGGCGCTGACCCTCTTCACCAGCCGGACCAAGATGGGCAAGGCTATGCGGGCCTGCTCCGAGGACAAGGACGCCGCCCGGCTCATGGGGATCAACGTGGACTCCACCATCTCCCTCACCTTCGCCATCGGGTCGGGGCTGGCGGCCATTGCCGGCGTGCTGCTGTGCTCCGCCTATCCCACTCTGGTCCCCACCACCGGCTCCATGCCCGGCATCAAGGCCTTCACCGCCGCTGTGTTCGGCGGCATCGGCTCCATCCCCGGGGCGCTGCTGGGCGGCATCCTGCTGGGTGTGATCGAGATCTTTGCCAAAGCGTATATCTCCACCCAGATGTCCGATGCGGTGGTGTTCGCCGTACTCATCATCGTTCTGCTCGTCAAGCCGGCGGGTCTTCTGGGTCGGAAGATCCACGAGAAAGTCTGAGGTGGGCGGAATGAAAAAGCTCTGGAAAAACAAAACCACCCGGAAAAGCTTCGTCACCTACGCCTTTGTCGTCCTCGCCTACGTCATCCTCCAGTCTATCGCCGCCGGGGGCGGCATGAAGTCCTCGCTCAAGGGGATGCTGGTCCCCATTTGCGCCTATGTCGTGATGGCCATTTCCCTGAACCTGGTAGTGGGTATCTCCGGAGAACTGAGCCTGGGTCACGCCGGCTTTATGAGCGTGGGCGCCTTCACCGGGGTCACCGCTGCCATCGCCCTCCAGAACGCCATTCCCAACGCCCCCCTTCGCCTGGTCGTGGCCATGGTGGTGGGCGCCGTCTTTGCCGGGATCGTTGGTTTTCTCATCGGGATCCCCGTGCTCCGGCTCAAGGGCGACTATCTGGCCATCGTCACTCTGGCCTTCGGCGAGATCATCAAAAGCATCTTCAACAACCTCTACGTGGGCATGGACGGCAAAGGCCTCCATATCAGCCTGCTGGAGGACAAGACTCACCTGATGGAGGATGGACGGCTGATCATCGCCGGGCCCATGGGCATCGGCGGGATCCAGAAGATCGCCACCTTTACCGCAGGGTTCATCCTGATCCTGGTGTGCCTGTTCGTGATCTTCAACCTGGTGAACAGCCGCTCCGGCCGGGCCATCATGGCCATCCGGGACAACCGGATCGCCGCCGAGAGCGTGGGCATCTCCGTCACCAAATACAAGATGATGGCCTTTGTGATTTCCGCCGCCATGGCAGGGGCCGCCGGGACCCTGTTCGCGCTGAACTACTCCACGGTGGTGGCCAACAAGTTTGACTTCAACACCTCCATTCTGGTATTGGTGTTCGTGGTATTCGGCGGGCTGGGGAATATGCTGGGCTCCATCATCGCCGCCGCCGTCCTCACGGTCCTGCCCGAGGCGCTGCGGGGCTTCGCCACCTACCGGATGCTCATCTACGCCATCGTGCTGGTGCTGGTGATGCTCGCCACCAACAGCCCCCGGCTCAAGGCGCTGCTCGCCCGGCTCGTTCCGGGGCGGAAGGAGGAAGGAACCGATGGCTAAGGAATTCGTCAAGGGCAAAATGGTCCCGGTGCCCAGCACCTCCATCATCCCCGAGCGGGATCTGGACAAGACCCCCATCCTGGAGTGCCGGCACCTGGGCATCGACTTCGGCGGCCTGCGGGCCGTGGACGACTTCAATCTGATCCTGGGCCGTACGGAGATTGCCGGTCTCATCGGCCCCAACGGCGCGGGCAAGACCACCGTTTTCAACCTGCTCACCAAGGTCTACCACCCCACCCGGGGCACCATCCTTCTGGACGGGATGGACACGGCCGGCAAAACCACGCCCCAGATCAACCGCATGGGCATTGCCCGCACTTTCCAGAATATCCGCCTGTTCAACAATCTATCTGTGGAGGACAACGTGAAGATCGGTCTCCACAACCAGGAGCCCTATTCCGCCGCCACCGGCATTTTCCGTCTGCCCAAATACTGGCGGCAGGAAAAGGCCTCCCATGAGCGGGCGCTGGAGCTGCTGAGCATTTTCGACATGCAGGATATGGCGGACACGCCGGCCGGCTCCCTTCCCTACGGCGCCCAGCGGCGGCTGGAGATCGTCCGGGCCCTGGCCACCAACCCCTCCCTCCTGCTGCTGGACGAGCCCGCCGCGGGGATGAACCCCTCGGAGACCGGAGAGCTCATGGAAAATATCGTGAAGATCCGGGACACCTTCCAGATCGCCGTGCTGCTCATCGAGCACGACATGCGCCTGGTCATGGGCATCTGCGAGGGTATCTGCGTGCTGAACTTCGGCAGGATCATCGCCAAGGGCACCTCCGACGAGATCCAGGCCAACCCCACGGTGATCGAGGCCTACCTGGGCCGGAAAAAGGAGGCGTGAGCATGCTGCTGGCCGTGAACAACATCAACGTGTACTACGGCGCCATCCACGCCATCAAGGGGATCTCTTTCCAGGTGGACGAGGGAGAGGTCGTCACCCTTATCGGCGCCAACGGCGCGGGCAAGACCACCACGCTGGACACCGTGGCGGGGCTTCTCCGGAGCAAGACCGGAGAGATCTCCTTCCAGGGTCAGCGGATCGACCATCTTCCGGCCCACACCATCGTGAAGCGCGGCCTGGCTCTGGTGCCCGAGGGGCGTCGGGTCTTTGCCCAGATGACCGTGGAGGAAAACCTGGAAATGGGCGCCTTCACCCGGGACAAAGGCGACGTGGCCCCCGCCCTGGAGCGGGTGTACGAGCTGTTTCCCCGGCTCAAGGAGCGCCGCCGCCAGGTGGCGGGAACCCTCTCCGGCGGCGAGCAGCAGATGCTGGCCATGGGCCGGTCGCTGATGAGCGCGCCCCGGCTGATGATGCTGGACGAGCCCTCCATGGGCCTGGCCCCCATTCTGGTGGAGCAGGTGTTCGATATCATCGCCTCCCTCCACAAGGCCGGGACCACCATCCTGCTGGTGGAACAGAACGCCCAGATGGCTCTCTCCATCGCGGATCGGGCCTATGTGCTGGAAAACGGACAGATCACTCTCTCCGGCACCGGCGAGGAGCTCTCCCGGAGCGAACAGGTCCGGAAGGCCTACCTGGGCGGCTGAGGGTTTTTCCTTTCTGGAGTGCGCTGCGGCCCGCCGCGCATGGCACCGGAGAAAACCGTTTTGTTTTCCATACCAAGCTTTTTGCCGAATAAAAGCGCATTCCCGGCTTCGGGAATGCGCTTTTTCATATTTCATATACAGGTTTCCGCCGGATCACAAACGCAGCGCCGCCTTGCCCATGAAGGGCCAGGTCGCCTTTTGCCCGCCCTCCAGGACGGCCCTGCGGCAGCCGGGGATGTCCCACACCAGCGTGCCGAAGAGGTCCGTCACGCCGTAGTCGAAGAGGATCGGCGTCATGGGCACGCTGGGTCCGGAGAGGGCCACCCGCTTGCCGGCGCACAGCTCCAGCAGCCGGGGCATGGTGCCGTTGGTGAGAGCCATGCCGGTGATGATGACGATATCCGCCCGGGGGAGCATGGTTTCTTCCGCCTCCTCCGGGTAGTCCCCGGGCTTCGGTTCCTTTTCAAAGATCCACAGCTCCTTCATGCCCCGCAGCGCCTCGCCCCCGTGGAAGTGTCCCACCGTGGCCACGGTCTTCCCGGCACACTCCGGCTCCATGGTGCGGAAGACGTGGCCCTCCTCCGATTCCGGAGGGTACAGGGCCGTGCCGGCGGCCGCCATCCGGTCCCGGGCGTTGAACCAGGCGTTGACGGCGGCGCAGCCCAAAGCCCGGCTTTGCTCCTCCTCCCCGCCCCGGATAAGGGCGGCCAGATCCCGGAGGGGACGACCCGTCCACGCTTCATGGACCCGGCTCTCCGCATAGGGGATCTTTCCCGGGATCAGCAGGGACGCCAGCCCGCCGGAGTCCTCGATCTCCGCATAGGCCTGCCAGCGGCCGCGGATGGCCGTCCGGATCCGGACCTCCGGGGGGACGGACTCGATCAGCGCCTCATACAGCTTTTCCATCTTCGTCACCTTGCCTTTCCCGTCCGCTTGGTGTATGATATTTTCAGTATACAGGTTTTACTTTTCTTTGACAAGGTGGGCTGATTATGCGCAGGATCTTCTCCAAGCTCCTCTATGAGATCGAGGAGGAAAACGACGTAATGCTGGTCACCGTGGCGGCAGACCGGGGCAGCGCCCCCCGGGGCGCCGGCGCGGAGATGCTGGTGGGCCGTCACGGCCGGATCACGGGGTCCGTGGGAGGCGGCGCGGTGGAGTTCCAGGCGGAAAAAATGGCCATGGAGCTGCTGGCGGAAAAGAAAAGCGGTCTCCATGAATTTACGCTCCGCCCCAACAGCCGGGAGGATATCGGCATGCAGTGCGGCGGGGACGTGACCGTCCTCTTTGCCTATGTGGCCGCGGAGGATCTCCGGTGGAGCCTTCTGGCCGGGGCCGTCTGCGACCGGATCGAGTCCGGGAAGGACGGCTGGCTGATCCGTCCGCTGGACGGCGGCGTGCCCTCCCTGTACGGTCCGGAGGGTCTTCTCTCCGGGGAACCGGTGGAAGAGGCGCTTATCCCTGTGCTGTGCACGCGGCACAACGTGACCACCGACCGGTATTTCGCCGCCCCCCTGCCCCAGTTCGGCCGGGTGGTGATCTTCGGCGGAGGACACATCGCCCAGGCCCTTACCCCCCTGCTGGGGACGGTGGATTTCCGCTGCGTGGTGCTGGACAACCGGCCGGACTACTCCCGAAAAGAGCTGTTTCCCGGAGCGGAGGACGTGATCTGCTGCGACTATGAGGACATCGCCGCTTCCGTCACCCTCTCCGGCGAGGATTACGTGATCATCATGACCAACGGCCATGCCCACGATCTCACGGTGGAGGCGCAGGTGCTCCGTTCCCCCTATGCGTATCTTGGCGTGATCGGGTCCCGGAGCAAGATCGCCGCGGTCAATCAGAAGCTGACGGAGATGGGTATCGATCCGGAAAAGCTGAAGACCATCCACACCCCCATCGGGGTGAGCATCCGGGCGGTGACTCCCGCGGAGATCGCCGTGAGCATCCTGGGCGAGCTGATCCTCTGCCGGGCGGAGATCCGGGAGGGCGAAAAGCCGGGGCACCAGGCCTGCCCCATGCACGGACAGCCTTGAAGCAACGGAAAGGGAGGGTTCAGAGGCTATGTTCAGACATCGGTCCTTGCGGAGGAAGATCGCACTTACGATCATGGCGATCGTGCTCATCCTGCTTCTGTGTGCTGCCCTTGTTCTTTCCATGTCTGTCAACGATTTTTCCCAATTGTTTCACAGCACGAACCGAAAGATGGCAAACACCTCCAGTTTCATGTCTTCCTCCTTCATGGGCATACTTACCCAAAGGCATATGAAAGAGCTTGCCGGCGATAAGGCGGACATTGTGGACAACATTTTCCTGGATTTTGAAAAATCCGCCTTGATCACTGCCTCTGCCGCCGAGCAGCTCTATACTAACAAGGAAATGTATTCCCCCAGGGAGGTCCAGCCGCCAAAGGCAGAAAACGACGGTGTTCTGACGATCCAGATCCTGTACAGCTCCGACGCGGATCCGGAGGACGAGGCGATCAAAGACGAGGCCCTGCTGCTGGGAAACCTGCAGGACACGCTGCTGGCTGTCAACCGGAATTCCGGGAGGCTTGCCTCAAACTATTTTTCCTCGGAAACAGGCATCACGATCCAGGCAGACTATATTTCCGGCAGGAAATTTGACGATGCCGGAAACCTGCTGCCCCTGAACGCCAAGGAACGTCCCTGGTATCAGGGGGCCTCCTCCACCGGCGCTCTGTATCTCACCCCGGTCACCCGGGATCTGCACACACCCCGCATGGGGATCATGTGCGGCGTGCCTGTCTACCGGGACGGCCGTCTACTCGGTGTGTCCGGCGCAGGTATGTATCTGGACGACATCGAAGCCCTGGTCCAGAGCGTGGATCTGGGAGAAAACGGCAACGCCTGTATTCTCAATCAGGACGGACAAGTCCTCTTTTCCACGATTGCGGAGGGCTCCCTATCCGCCAACGGCATTTCCGATCCTCGAAACTCCGACAACAGTTCCCTGGCCGGCCTGGTATCCAGAGCTCTCCAGGGAGAAACAGGGGCAAATCGGATAACCATCGACGGCATACCCTGTTACGTGGCGTTCGCGCCCATGAAAACTGTGGGCTGGTCCTTTTTGATCGTTATGTCACAGAACGAGGTGGACACGCCGATCAGACAGATGCAGGCCAGTCTTATTCAGGCGACCGACATATCCATCGAGAAAGTCAACGAGCACATTTCTCAGTCCGTCGTTCTTTTGCTGGTCGTCTTGGCTGTGGCGGGGCTCCTGGCCTTTCTGGCGTCCTTTGTGCTCTCCCGGCGGATCGTAAAGCCCATTCAAAAGCTCACGGACAAGGTGAGTCAGCTCCACGGCGACGATCTTGATTTTCAATGGGACATGGACACCGGGGATGAAACACAGCTGCTGGCGAACTCTTTTCACTCTCTGACAGACCGCATGAAGGAATATATCCGGGACATCCGGGACATCACCTCGGAAAAGGAACGGATCGGTGCGGAGCTGAACATTGCCAATCAGATCCAGGCCTCCATGATGCCCAGCATCTTCCCCGCCTTCCCGGAGCGTCCGGAATTTGACGTATACGCCGCCATGGATCCCGCCAAGGAGGTGGGCGGCGATTTCTATGACTTCTTCCTCGTCGATGAGGATCATCTTGCTCTGGTCATGGCGGACGTGTCTGGGAAGGGCATCCCCGCCGCCCTGTTCATGATGGCCTCCAAGATCATTATTTCCAACAACGTCATGAACCTCCGATCCCCCGCAGAGGTGCTGGAGGCCACGAACAACGCCATCTGTTCCAACAACAAGGGGGAAATGTTCGTAACCGTGTGGCTGGGTATCCTGGATCTGCGGACCGGGAAGCTGACGGCAGCCAACGCCGGACACGAGTACCCGGTGATCCGCCGGACAGGCGGCTCCTTCGAGATGATCAAGGACAAGCACGGCTTCGTCGTCGGCGGCATGGCGGGGATGAAGTATAAAAACTACGAACTCCAGCTCTCCCCCGGAGACGAGCTGTTCCTGTATACGGACGGCCTCCCCGAAGCCACCGACGCGTCCAATGCGCAGTTCGGTGCGACACGGATGCTGGATGCCCTGAACAGCGCCTCATCCGACGATCCGCAGGATATCCTGAACGCAGTAAAGAGGGCCGTGGACCGCCACGTAGGGGATGTTCCGCAATTTGATGATCTGACCATGATGTGTCTCCGTTATCAAGCCAGCCGGCGAAAGACTCTGGCGGTGGACGCCTCGCTGGACAACCTGGAGCGGGTTATCTCCTTCATCCGCAACGAACTGGATGCCGCGGACTGCCCGGTGAAGACATGTATGCAGATCGAGCTGGCAGCGGAGGAGCTGTTCGTGAACATCGCCAGCTACGCCTATGCTCCCGGGACCGGAAGCGCCGAGATCGGCATCACCGTTCGCGAAAACCCGCGGGAGGCTGTGATCACCTTCGCAGACAGCGGCGTCCCCTACGATATTCTGGCAAAGAAGGACCCGGATGTGACGCTCCCCGCCGAGGAACGTTCCATCGGCGGCCTTGGAATCTATATGGTGAAAACGATCATGGACGATGTTCGTTACGCTTACCGGAACGGAAAAAACATAACGACCATACGAAAAAAGCTGGATCGATAAAAAGGAGGCTCCTCACCCATGCTCAACATTCAAAAGACGAACGAAAACGGTACGCTGACCGTGGCCCTGGAGGGGCGGCTGGACACCGCCTCCTCTCCCAAGCTGGAAACCGAGCTGAACAACGCCCTCCCCGGAGTGCAGGATCTGGTGTTCGATCTGGAGAAGCTGGAGTACATATCCTCCGCCGGGCTGCGGGTCCTCCTTCTTGCCCAGAAGGCCATGAACCGGCAGGGCAGCATGAAGCTCGTCCGGGTGAACGACATCGTCCGCGAGGTTCTGGAGGTCACCGGCTTCACGGAGATCCTGACCATTGAGTAAATCTTTCCTGATACGCAGCGCCCCGGACCTTTGTCCGGGGCGCTGCGTTTTTTTCTGCAGTCAGGCCGCGGGGACCGCCGAGAGCATGGCCGCCGCTTCCTCCGGCGTGAGCTCATACCGCCACAGGGTCTGATAGATCTCCTGGGCCTTCTCCGCCATGTCGTAGTCGTAGATCTCCGGGTAAAGCAGGTTGCCCAGATACCACACGCCCAGGAGCATGTTCATGGACGGAGGCGCGCTCAGCCAGCAGTAGGGCTCTGTGGGCACCCGATACACACGTCCCTCCCGTACGGCCCGGAGCTCCGCCCATGCGTCGTCGGTGAGCACCTGGTCCAGCGCGTCGTCTTCCGCGACGATCACCACGTCCGGGTCGAAGTTGTAGAGCTGCTCCATGTTGATGATGTTGCCGCCGCCTTTGCTGGTGACGTCCTCCACCACCACGGCGTTCACAGCGCCCACCAGCCCCAGCACCTGGGCCTGGGAGGAGCCCTCCGCGTCGGTGCCCAGAGGATTCGGGCCGGAGCTGTAGAGCACGGTCACCCGATCCGATTCGGGGATCGCCGCGCTGTTCCGTTCCGCCATGGCCAGGGTCTCCTCCACCAGAGCGGCCAGCTCCTCGCCCCGCTCCTCACGGCCCAGGAGCGCGCCCAGGGTCCGGAAGGCGTCCGCCATGTGGGGCAGGTCCGCCTCCAGGAAAATACAGGGCAGACCGGTCTGCTCCTGCAGGGCGTCCAGATCCTCGGCGATGGTTTTTTTGAAATCGCCCAGATCGATGATGACGTCCGCCTCCGTGGCCAGCAGCTGCTCCAGATTCAGCGTGGACTTGCCGCCGTAGAGCTGTCCGGTAAACTCCAGATCCGTCAGTCCGGGATAGAGATACGCGGCCTGGTCCGCCTCGATCCTCGCGCCGGTGCAGCACATGAGATCCGGGGCGATGGCCGCCAGGATCATGGTGGCCACGATGCCGCTGGGGGCGATGCGGGCGATCTCCGCGGGAAGCTCCACCTCCCGGCCGCAGGAGTCCGTGAATACGGTCGGGCCGGCGGGCTCTTCCGCGGCCGCGGGCGCCTCGGTCACGGCC
>JAFRDL010000015.1 GCA_017411265.1 Oscillospiraceae bacterium
CGACCGCCGGGCGCTTTTCAGTTTATCTGTCGTCGTACTGGGACTGTCCCCGGTCGCGTGCCACCATCTCCCGATACTCCATCTGGTCGATGAGCCCGGCCTTGAGATAGCCCTCAAGCTGCTGCAGCCGGCGGTCGTCCTGGTGGGAATACTCGTGGTTTACTTCGCCGTAGGCGCAGTCGTCGTCATGGGCGTTCCGGCGGGTGACCGCTGGGGCGCGCCGGACGGGGGCGGCGCCTTTTTTCTGCTGCTGCTTCGCGGCGGCCTTGCGGGTGCCGATCACGATGGCAAGCACGATGAACAGCCAGACGAAAACCAATTGAATGGGGAAATCCATGTCCATCCCTCCCTGTGTTTTCAGAGCCCGGGGCCTCAGTTGAGGAAATCCCGGAGCTTTTTGCTGCGGCTGGGGTGGCGCAGCTTCCGCAGGGCCTTGGCCTCGATCTGGCGGATACGCTCCCGGGTGACGTTGAACTCCTTGCCCACCTCCTCCAGCGTGCGGGTGCGGCCGTCCTCGATGCCGAAGCGGAGCCGGAGCACCTTCTCCTCCCGGGGGGTCAGGGTGGCCAGCACCGCCATCAGCTGCTCCTTCAGCAGAGAGAAGCTGGCGGCCTCGCTGGGCTCGGAGGCGTCCTCGTCGGGGATGAAGTCGCCCAGATGGGAATCCTCCTCCTCGCCGATGGGGGTCTCCAGACTCACGGGCTCCTGGGCGATCTTCAGGATGTCCCGGACCTTTTCCACGGGGATGTTCATCTCCAGGGCGATCTCCTCGGCGGAGGGATCGTGACCCAGCTCCTGGAGGAGCTGCCGGGAGACGCGGATCACCTTGTTGATGGTCTCCACCATGTGCACGGGGATGCGGATGGTCCGGGCCTGGTCCGCGATGGCCCGGGTGATGGCCTGGCGGATCCACCAGGTGGCGTAGGTGGAGAACTTGTAGCCCTTGGTGTAGTCGAACTTCTCCACCGCCTTGATGAGGCCCAGATTGCCCTCCTGGATCAGATCCAGGAACAGCATGCCCCGGCCCACATACCGCTTGGCGATGGATACCACCAGACGGAGGTTGGCCTCGGCCATGCGGCGCTTGGCTTCCTCGTCCCCCTGGGACATGCGGACGGCCAGCTCCACTTCCTCGTCCTGGGTGAGAAGGTTCACCTTGCCGATCTCCTTGAGGTACATGCGCACCGGGTCGTCGGTGGAGAAGGAATCCGCCATGGAGTCGGTGTCGGCGATCTCCTCCTCGGTGACCTCCTCGATCTCCTCCAGCTCGTCCAGGGCGGGGAGCATCTCGTCGTCGTCGATGGGGGGCAGGTCTTCCACCATGGTGTCGATGTTCAGCTCCGCCAGGGTGTCGTAGAACTTCTGCTCCTGGTCGCTGGAGAGGTCCATGCCGTCCAGCAGCTCGGAGATCTCGCCGGGGGTGAGATGGCCGGCCTTCTTCCCCTTCTCGATGAGGGCGACCATTTTCTCTTCCTTGGTCTTTCCGCTCTCCTCCGTCTTTTTCTCCGCCGCGGGGAGCGCCTCCTCCGGCACGTCCGCGATCTCCTCCGGCTCGGAAGCCGACATGATGGCGTTGACCAGGGCGGCGATCCCCGCCAGGGAATCCACCTCTCCCTGGGTGACGGTTTCCTGCTTCTTTTCTTTCTTTTCGCTCATGGTTTACCCTCCGAAACTTTTTTTCTCTTTTGTTCCGCCAGCTCCCGAAGATCCATCTGCTGGTCCTTCCGCGCGGCAATGATCTTTATGTAGTCGGCCATGGCCCGGTCGGCGTTGGCCATATCCACCGTTCCGCCCTGGATGGCGACGAAGAGGCTCATCTCATCCGGCGTGAGCCGGGCCGCCAGCACGCCCGGGGAGAGCGCCTCCCCGTTCCGGATCCGGAAGAGCAGCTCGTCATAGATCTTCCCCAGCTCCGGAGAGGAAAAATCCTCCGGGGCGGGCAGGTCCCGGCCCTTCGCCAGACCGGGGTCCAGGGACAGGAGCCGGATCAGCCCCTCCTCCGCCCTGGCAGACCGGGGATCGGCGTACCGGATGCTCTTCACGGGGGGCTGGGCGGTCTGGGTGGGACGGGTGTTGTCCTGCCCTTCTTTCTTTTTCTCCCTGGAGATGCGAAGCTTTCGCAGCCGCTCCACCTCCGCGATCACCGCCTGGCGGGAGGTCCCCGCCCGTTCCGCCGCCCGGGCGGCGTATACCTCCCGTTCCACGGGGCTGGGCAAGGCGGCCAGCAGGGCGGCGGCGGCCTTCACGTAGTCCACCTTCCCCTCGTCGGTGTCGGGGGGATTGTTTTCCTCCAGCAGCCGGAGCCGGTATTCCACCTGGTTGGCGGACCGGTCGATGAGATTGCGGAAGGCGTCCGCGCCGTTTTTCTGGATGAACTCGTCCGGGTCCTTGGCGCCGGGCACCTGGAGCACCCGGATCTTCATATCCAGCTTCTCCAGGATCCCGATGGCCCGCTGGGAGGCCTTTCGCCCTGCCTCGTCGCTGTCGTAGCAGAGGACGACCTCCTTGGTGTAGTTGGAGATCAGCCGGGCCTGCTCCGGGGTGAGGGACGTGCCCAGAGAGGCCACTGCCCCGTCAAAGCCCGCCTGATGCAGGGAGACCACGTCTATATTGCCCTCCACCAGGATTATATATCCGCTTTTGGTTTTTTTAGCCAGATTCAGGCCGAACAGGTTGCGGCTTTTGCTGAAAACGGCGGTTTCCGGGCTGTTGAGGTATTTCGGCTCCCCGTCCCCCAGGATCCGGCCGGAGAAGCCGATGACGCTGCCCCGCACGTCGATCACCGGGAACATGAGCCGGTTGCGGAAGGCGTCGTACCCGCCGCCGTTCCGGCCGTGCTTCATCAGTCCCGCGTCGAAGAGATCCTGCCGGGTATAGCCCTTTTTCAGCATGGCGTCGGTGAGGGCGCTCCAGGAATCCGGAGCGAAGCCCAGGCCGAAGTTCTTCACCATGGTCCCGGAGATGCCCCGGCGGTTCACATAGTCCCGGGCCGGCCCGCCGTTGGGGCCCAGGAGCTGTTCGTGGAAGAACAGGCCCGCCTCCCGGTTCAGCTCGTGGAGCTTTTTCCGGCGGGAGGAGGATTCGGCCTCCTTTTCGTCCGTGGGCGGGGGAGGCATGCCCACCCGCTCCGCCAGGACCGTCACCGCGTCCTGAAAGGAGAGGTTCTCGATCTCCATGATGAAGTTGATCACCCCGCCCCCCTTGCCGCAGCCGAAGCAGTGGTAGATCTGCTTGCTGGGGGACACGGAGAAGGAGGGGGTCTTCTCGTTGTGGAAGGGACACAGGCCGAACAGGTTGGACCCGCTCTTTTTCGTCAGGGGGACGTATCGGCTCACCTGCTCCACGATGTCGCAGCGGGCGGTGAGCTCGTCCAGGTATTGTTCGGGAATGGGCAAGGCGCGTCCTCCTTTCGTGTCGTCTGTCTGCGGGCGGTTATTTCACGCTCCAGGCCATGGGGATGAAGATCTGGCCGTACTGGTACATGGCGTAGTCGTCGGTCATGCCGGAGACATAGTCGGTGACGGCCCGCTCCAGCCCGTCCCGCTCCGCCAGCAGCCGGTAGTCCTCCGGCAGACGGTCCGGGTTTTTCACATAGTAGTCCCAGATGCCCCGGAGAACGTTCTCCACCTTGGACTCCTCCCCCTTGGCCAGGGGGTTGCGGTACACGTTGTCGTACATGAAATTGTGGAAGAGCACCCACACGTCCTGCAGGTCGGCGGAGATGTCCACCTGGCCGGCCCGGCCGTTGCGGATGATGTCCTGGATGAAGGCGTCGATCCGCTGGCTGTGTCCGGCGCCCAGCTTGGCGACGATCTTTTTGGGCAGCTTGTCCTCCGAGACGATCCCCGCCCGGATGGCGTCGTCCAGATCGTGGTTGAGATAGGCCACGTGGTCGCACAGGCGGACCACCTTGGCCTCCTGGCTCTCCTCGGGGTGGCCGTTGGTGTGGGCCAGGATGCCGATGCGGGTCTCGAAGCAGAGGTTCAGCCCCTGGCCGTCCCGCTCGATGCAGTCCACCACCCGGAGGGACTGCTCGTAATGGCGGAAGCCCTCTTTATAGATGACGTTCAGCGCCCGCTCCCCGGCGTGTCCGAAGGGGGTGTGGCCCAGGTCGTGACCCAGGGCGATGGCCTCGCACAGGTCCTCGTTGAGCCGCAGGGCCCGCCCCACGGTGCGGGAGAGGCGGGTGACCTCCAGCGTGTGGGTGAGCCGGGTGCGGTAGTGATCCCCCTCGGGCTGGAGAAACACCTGGGTCTTGTGCTTCAGACGGCGAAAGGACTTGGAATGGGTGATCCGGTCCGCGTCCCGCTGGAAGCAGGTGCGCAGGGGACAGGGCTCCTCCTCCCGGAGCCGCCCTTTGGAGTCCCGCGCCCGGACACCCAGGGCGCCGATGAGGATCTCCTCCATGTTTTCCCGCTCTTGTCTGGGACAGGCCATTCTCACTCCTCCTTGCCGATGGGGATGAAAAAGGGGAGCGCGAGGCTCCCGCAATCCCTATATACGACGTTTCCCGCGTTTTCCCTTTCTGTTCCGAAAAAAATTAGAAAAAAAGGAGACGCGGCGTTCCGCATCTCCTTTTTTTGCTCAGCACCATTCCCGGCTCTGGGGCTTGTTTTTGACGGGAGGCTCGTATCCCTCGGGATAATCCGGGGGAAGGGTCTCCGCCGGGGCGGGCGCGGCGGCCTTGGGGGCGGCGGGCG
>JAFRDL010000016.1 GCA_017411265.1 Oscillospiraceae bacterium
AATCCTTCTCGATGTGCTTTCTATACTCTGTAAAGGTGGTGGCGCCGATGACCTGGATCTCCCCCCGGGAGAGGGCGGGCTTGAGGATGTTGGCGGCGTTCATGCTGCCCTCGGCGTCCCCGGCCCCCACCAGATTGTGGACCTCGTCGATCACCAGGATGATGTTGCCCTCCCGGCGGATCTCCTCGATGAGACCCTTCATCCGGGACTCAAACTGGCCGCGGAACTGGGTGCCCGCCACCAGAGAGGTGAGATCCAGGAGAAAGACCTGCTTGTCCCGGAGCTTATAGGGCACGTCCCCCCGGGCGATGCGCTGCGCCAGCCCCGCGGCGATGGCGGTCTTGCCCACGCCGGGCACGCCGATGAGGCAGGGATTGTTTTTCTGACGGCGGTTCAGGATCTGGATCACCCGTTCCAGCTCCTCCGCCCGGCCGATCATCCGATCCAGCTTGCCGTCCCTGGCCCGGTCGGTGAGGGAGATGCAGTAGTTGTCCAGGAATTTCCGCTTGGGACGGCGGTCTCCGGCGTCCTTGCCGGCGGGACGGGCGGCGCCGTTCTCTCCCCGCCGCTCGTCGGAGGCTCCGTTCTGGGAGCCGAACAGACGGTTCAGGAAGGGGAAGGTCGCGGTCTTTCCCTCGTCCTCGGAATCGTCGTCGTTGTTTTCGATCTCCATGAGTCCGTCCCCGTTGCCGGAGAGGGACTGCATGGCGTCCATCATCTCCGAGGAAAGGTTTTCCAGATCCTCGTCGGTGATGCCCATTTTGGCGATCATGTCGTCGATGGGCTTGATATGGAGCTCCCGGGCGCAGCGAAGGCAGAGACCCTCCTGATGGGAGGTCCCGTTTTCGATCCGATTGATGAATACCACGGCCATGTTTTTATGGCACCTGGCGCAAAGAGTAGGCTGCATAGATAAACTCCTGTCTGTAATAAACGGGGTACTTCGAAATTAAATACCAAGGAAATGGACCAAAATGGAGCGGTCCATGAACCAGGAGACCAGAAAGGTGTCGGAGAGGGTCTCCTGAGGAATGACGAGTCCGACAAATTTCAGCGCCCAGCCGAACACCAGGCACAGGCAGATCCCCTGCACGAACCCCATGACCATGCCGCCGATGTCGTTGAACAGGTCAAAATTGGGTATCTTGAAGCTGAGATTGGGGAGATTGCCGATCACAGTGAGCAGGATCAGGATCATGATGAAGGCCAGGAGGAACGCCGCCACATAGGAGATCCGGCGGCACAGCACTTCCACCACCGCGTCGGTGACGTCCACGCCGTTTTCTCTGGAATAGGCCATGGCCTCCTCGGCCAGCTGTTCGCTGGTGGCCTGGTGGATGCCCATGGTCTCATAGGTGAGGATACAGAATTCCTCTTCCTTTCCGGGGTTCTGGGAAAAATAGTCGCTGACGGAGAGCTTGTTGGAGTCCATCCCCATGGCGGGCCGGACGGTTTTATCCACGATGTTGACCTCCACAAAGCCGCTGGCAAAGGGGCGGAGGGCATCGATCACTTCTCCGGAATAGGTGTTCGCCAGCAGATTGGCCCCGTAGACCGAGATCACGAATGCCAGCAGGCTGCCTATGCCCATGATGAAGCCCTTCTTGTACCCTGTCCAGGCACAGAAGATCAGGATAGCCAGAAACAAGAGACTGAGAACCGTTTTCATGCGATGCCTCCTTCAGAAAGGCTGATGGTGACCGGGCCCGAGGCCGGATTCAGGAATCAAAATTGATCTGCACGGCGCCGGGGTCTCCGGCGAAGATGGCTCGCCCGTCGGCGGAGAGGAACACGCGCGTCATACCCTCTCCGGGCTGATAGGATATATCCTCCTCCAGATCGGAAGAATAAAGGGTGGATTCTTCTCCGGCATACAGCACCAGCAGCCGGTCTCCGGCGCCGGAGAGGGAGAGTACGTCCCGGTCCGTGGTCCGGCTGCCCAGGATATGCCCCCCGCTGTCCAGCGTGGTGAGAACGGCGCTGCCGCCCTCCAGCCCGGTGACCGTGGACACGGCGGCAAACGATCCCTCCAGGACCCAGGCGTCCAGATGCAGGCCCTCAAAGGGGCGGCTGGCGGCGAGAGTGCCGTCCGCCCGGACGAGGAGGAGCTGCTCCTCCGTCACGGCGGCCAGCGTCCCGTCCGCGAGAAAGTCCAGATCCAGGACGACCTCTCCGGGTATGGAGAACAGGGCCTGTTCCTCCTCCCGGTCGATGCGGAAAAAGTGAAGATCGCTCCCGCGGGCAGCCGCGGTGCTGACGCACAGCCTGTCGTCCGGGGATGTCCGGGCGGCTACGGGATAGCCGCTCCCGGCGTCCCAGCGGAAGAGAGGGGAGAGGTCGGTGTCATAAACCATGACGCTGCCCTTGTACCCGCTCTTTTCCAATAAGACGGTGATGAGTCCGGTTTCGTTCACATCCGCGAAGTACACCGGACCGGGAGTGTCGGTCTTCCGGACCGTACCGTCGGGATAGAGGGCCCGGAACCCCGGCTGGCCCACGTCGTAGTATACCCCCAAAAGGGCGCTTCCGGCGCAGGCTGGCTCCGCCAGGGACACCTCTTCCTCCGCCACGCATTTTCCCCGGGAGGAAAAGAGCTGGATGTGCTCGGTGGTGGCGGCGGCAAGGCCGGAGCCGGCGGCGGCGTAGGTCACGGAGGAGCCGCTCTCCAGGGAAAAGGCGTTCCGGTCCCGGAAGAAGGGGAGAGAGCGCCGGTTTTCCACGATGCTCACCGTCAGCATCAGCACGGCGATGGCCAGCAGCACCACCGATGCGATAAAAATCCGGGAGGAAGAGCGCCGCGAAGCGGATTCGTACTCTTTAGAATGCATCATTTTCACCAAAAAAGCAAGGGGTATCGTTTCCGGCGTCCCGGCCCATCATCTCGCCCACGGCTCCCTCGTACCAGACCCGGTGCATGTAAAGACCCTGGGGCGGCATGGTCGGTCCGGTGAGCCGCCGGTCCCGGGTCTCCAGCAGCGAGGGGATATCCTGGGGGAGAAGCTTGCCGTAGCTGGCATAGACCATGGTGCCGACCATGGCCCGGACCATGTTGTAAAGGAAACCGTCGGCGCACACCGCCACGGTGATGATATCGTCCTTCCGCTCCGCCCGGCACCAGTAGACGGTGCGGACGGTGGTTTTTGTCTCGGTGCCCACGCTGCGCACCGCGGCGAAATCGTGGGTCCCCTCAAAGGCAAGCGCAGCCCGCTTCATCTGCCCGATGTCCAGGGGAGAGGGGTAGAAGCACACCCGCTTGTCCAGAAAGGGATCCGGGATGCGCCGGTTGAGGATGCGGTAGACGTATTCCTTCCGAAGGCAGGAGCCGATGGCATTGAACCCCTCCTCCGCCTCGCAGGCGTCCATCACCGCGATATCCCCGGGGAGGCGTGTGTTCACCGCCAGGGGGACCCGGTCGATGGGGATGGCGCAGTCCGTGCGGAAATTGGCGCAGTAGCGCTCCGCGTGGACCCCGGCGTCGGTCCGGCCGCAGCCCACAGCGGTGACGCTGTGGCCGCAGATCTTTTCCAGCGCCTCCTCCAGCGTCTGCTGGACGGTGGGCAGATCCTTCTGCCGCTGCCAGCCGTGGTAGGCGGAGCCGTCATATCGGATGCGAAGAGCGATATTCCTCACAGGCCAACCCTCACCAGCACGATCACCGCCGCCAGCAGCAGCGCCCAGAAGACCAGAGAGAGCACGTCGGCGCGCTGCATTTTCAATACCTTCATCCGGGTCCGCCCCTCGCCGCCGTGATCGCAGCGGCATTCCATGGCCGTGGCCAGCTCGTCCGCCCGGCGGAAGGCGCTGACGAACAGCGGCACCAGAATGGGGAGAAGAGCCTTGGCCCGCCGGGCCAGGCTGCCCGTCTCAAAGTCGGCGCCCCGGGCCTTCTGGGCGCTCATGATCTTGTCCGTCTCCTCGATGAGCGTGGGGATGAACCGCAGGGCGATGCTCATCATCATGGCCAGCTCATGGACGGGGAAGCGCAGCTTCTTCAGCGGCGCCATCAGCCGCTCCAGCCCGTCGGTGAGCTGGAGGGGAGAGGTGGTATAGGTCAGCAGGAACGTGCCGCACACCAGCAGCATGATCCGCAGCATCATCAGCACCGCCCGGCGCAGCCCCTCCTCCGTGATGCGGAAGATCCACCACTGGGCGATGACCCGCCCGGTGGAGTAGAAGAGATTCAGAAAAGCCGTGAGAGCGATGATGAAGATCAGCGGCTTGAGCCCCTTGAAAAGGGACCGGGGCCGGATGCGGGACAGCACCACGGACACCACCAGAGAGGCGACCACCAGACCGGTGGAGGCGAAGCCTCTGGCCGTGAAGATGGCAACGATGTAGACCACCAGGGCGATGAGCTTGGTGCGGGGGTCCAGCCGGTGTACGACGGTGTTTCCGGGGAAGTACTGCCCCAGGGTGATGTCCTTCAGCATGGGGCACCTCCCCGCTTTTTCAAAAGAACCTTCGCCAGATACGGAGGGGTATAGATGGAATCGGGCAGATCCACGCCGCGGCGGCGCAGTTCTTCCGCCAGCGCTGCCGCGCCGGGGATGTCCAGCCCCATCTCCCGCAGCTCCCTGGGCCGGGAAAAGATCTCCTCCGGGGCGCCGTCCAGGGCGACGGTCCCTTTGAGCATCACGATGAGCCGCTCTGCCTCCCGGGCCGCCACGTTCATGTCGTGGGTCACCAGGATGACGGTGCTGCCGGTGGAGGTGTGGTAATCGGAGATGTTCTTCAGGATATCCCGGCAGCCCGCCGGGTCCAGCCCGGCCATAGGCTCGTCCAGAACCAGCACGTCCGGATCCATGGCCATGACCCCGGCGATGGCGATCCGACGCTTCTGCCCGCCGGAGAGCTCCAGCGGGGAGTCCTCGAACAGGGACTCGTCCACGCCGGCGAAACGGGCGCCCCGGCGGACGTGCTCGTCCACCTCGGCCTCCGAGAGTCCCATGTTCCGGGGACCGAAGGCGATGTCCCTGTACACGGTCTCCTCGAACAGCTGATACTCCGGGTACTGGAACACCAGCCCCACCCGATAGCGGATGGCGTGGAGCGCCTCCTTGGAGCGATGGATATCCTCGCCGTCAAAGAGGACCTTTCCCTCCCGGGGGGCAAGCAGTCCGTTGAGATGCTGGATCAGGGTGCTCTTGCCGCTGCCAGTGTGACCGATAAGGGCCACGTACTGGCCGGCGGGGATCTCCAGGTTTATGTTGTCGAGAGCGACTTTTTCAAAGGGTGTGCCCTGGCTGTACACATACCGCAGGGCTTCCAGACGGATGTCAGGCATGGATCATAATCCTTTTTTCAATCATTTGAACAGAGGAGCCAGAAGCTCGGCGCAGTCCTCCGGGGTGAGGGCACTCAGGGGCACGTCCAGCCCGGCGCGGCGCAGCTCCCACAGGGTCTCCGTGGCGGCGGGCACGTCCAGTCCCAGGGAGCGCATGGTCTCTACCTGCGCGAAGACCTCCGTGGGCGTCCCGTCCATGGCCAGTTTTCCGCCGGAGACCACCAGCACCCGGTCGGCCCCCACGCACTCGTCCATGTGGTGGGTAATGAGAATCACGGTGACGCCGGTCTCCCGCCGGAGGGCTTCGATGGTGGAGAGCACCTCGTGCCGCCCGGCCGGGTCCAGCATGGCGGTGGGCTCGTCCAGCACCAGGATCTCCGGCTGCATGGCCAGCACCCCGGCGATGGCCACCCGCTGTTTTTGCCCGCCGGAGAGAAGATGGGGGGCGTGGAGCCGGAATTCATACATCCCCACCCGCCGGAGAGCGTCGTCCACCCGGCGGCGGATCTCTTCGGGGGGGACCCCCAGGTTTTCGGGAGCGAAGGCCACGTCGTCCTCCACCACACTGGCCACGATCTGGTTGTCCGGATTCTGGAACACCATGCCCACCGTGCGCCGGACGGGGAGAAGGTTGTCCTCCGCCCGGGTGTCCATCCCCCGCACCAGCACCCGGCCCTCCGTGGGGACGAGGATGGCGTTGCAGAGCTTTGCCAGGGTGGACTTGCCGGAGCCGTTGTGCCCCAGCACGGCGGTAAAGGACCCGGCGGGGACGGAGAGGTTTATGTCCCGCAGCGCAGGTTCTTCCGCATCGGGATAGCGGAAGGAGACGTTTTCAAATCGAATGACTGGATCCATTCAGGCCTCCCAGCGGCAGCTGGCCCCGCAGGGGAGCGCAAGGCCGCTTTGCGTTACCGGCAGCCCCAGCTCCTCCGCCCGGGAAGAACCTCCCCGCCGGGCGGTAAACAGGCTGTCCGTGATGTAGGTGAGCACCGACGGGGCCAGCCCCGTGGTGTAAGAATTGATGAGCACGAAAAGGGGGTCGTCGGAGAGGACGCCGGAACACAGGGAGACGAAATCCCAGAGATCGTCCTCCAGCTTCCACACTTCTCCTCCCGGTCCGCGGCCGTAGGAGGGCGGGTCCATGATGACGGCGTCGTACCGGCGCCCCCGGCGGATCTCCCGCTCCACGAACTTGGCGCAGTCGTCCACGATCCAGCGAACGCTGCGGTCCGCCAGACCGGAGGCGGCGGCGTTTTCCTTGGCCCAGGCCACCATGCCCTTGGCCGCATCCACGTGGCACACGCCCGCGCCGGCGGCCAGGCAGGCCGCGGTGGCGCCGCCGGTATAGGCAAACAGGTTCAGCACCTGCACGGGGCGGCCCGCCTGGGCGATCTTTTCCCGCATCCAGTCCCAGTTGGCGGCCTGCTCGGGGAAGAGCCCGGTGTGTTTGAAATTCATAGGCTTCACCCGGAAGGTAAGATCGCCGTACCGGATCTCCCAGACGGAGGGAAGGGCGCCCTTGTCCCAGGAGCCGCCGCCGGTATGACTGCGGCTGTAGCGGCCCTCGGGCCGCTTCCACAGGGGCGAGGCCTTCTCCGTTTTCCATATGGCCTGGGGATCCGGGCGCACCAGGATATGCTCGCCCCAGCGCTCCAGCCTCTCCCCGTCGGAGGCGTCGATCAGTTCATAATCCTTCCAGCCGTCGGCTAACCACATCGGGTTTCCCTCCCGCGCATAATCCACCAATTTAACCATTCAACTATATCATATTCAATGCCTGACTGCAAGCGGGCGAAAAAGTTTTTAATATTAACATAAAATATATTATGTAAATTAATTGCCCACGGAATGGCATCGTGCAATCGGGCGTCGAAAAAACTATAATATACGCGTATTACTATTCGGAGGTACCCATCCCCATGGAGAATGGAGATTACACATATCGTTCCGACGGCGCGTCCCGCCCACCCCGGCGGGAGGGGGAGTCCGGTGCGTCCAGGGAGACGCCCCTGTTTACCGAGATCCCCATGAGCAGCGTTCGACGGACTCCCAATTCCGGGCGGCCGGACTACTATTCGCCCCAGGCATCCGGCCGTTCGTCCGGCCGCAGCCCTTACGGCGGACGGCAGACGGACAGCTATCTGGACTATGCCCAGCGGCCCGGACAGCGCTCCCGGACCGACCCGGATTTTTCGGCCCCCCCGTCCCGGGACGGGGGCCGCGGTTACGGTTCGTCCCGGACCGCCCCGGTTTTCACCGAGATCTCCTGGGACAGCTTGCGGGACGGAAGCTACAACACCCCCGCGTCTCCCGCGGACAAGCCTGCGGCGGCTCCGACGGAGCCCGATCCCTTTGAGGGATACTATGCCGCGGCCGGGCACGCATCCCGGACGCCGCCCCGGGAACAGGCCCCGGATCCCTTCTTCGGCGGGCAGACCGATCCGCCGGATTACCGGCAGTACAGTCGCCCCGACTACCGGCAGTACAGCCAGCCGCCCCGGCAGACGGCTTCCCGCCGGAGCCCGGAGCGCTCCGCGCCGGCCCACCGGGCCAGCATCGTCCGGCCCGCGG
>JAFRDL010000104.1 GCA_017411265.1 Oscillospiraceae bacterium
CCGCCCGGCCCCGGGCCCTTCGGCGCGGTCCCCGGTCCTCCTCCGGGTCGCGGCGGCGGCGCCGGGCGGGGGCGTAGTCCCCGTCGCCGTCGTCGTCCTCCATCCGGGCGTAGTAGGCGTCCCGTTCGGCATAGTAGGCGTCCCGCCGGGCATAATAGGCGTCCCGCCGGGCGTAGTACGACTCCCGGTCCTCCGGGACGGGAGGAAACTCCCCCTCCTCCGGATCGTCCTCATCCTCCGCGGGGTAGTAATCCGCGTACAGGTCCTCCTGCTCCGGGATGCCCAGATCGGGCTCGTCGTCGTATATGTCGTTGTCTCTGTAAGGATTTCTCATAGGCTCCAGTATTCCTCGGGGATCGGGAAAAATGCTCGAAAGGCGCGCCGCCCTTACTATACAGCACGGGGCGTCATCCGTCAACGACCGTCCCGTCCCCGCCGTCTCCGGGGACCTCCGGCGGCTCGTCCGCGGGATCGGGGTCCGGCGCAGGAGAAGGCGTCGGAGTCGGTTCGGGCATGGGGGTGGGCGTCGGGGTCGGCTCCGGCGTGCCGGCGGGCTCCGGGGTGGGCGTTGGAGTCGGCTCCGGCGTCTCCGTAGGCTCGGGAGTGATCTCCTCGATGTAGGGCGGCTCCGTGGGGGTCGGCTCCGGTGTGGGGGACGGCGTGGGGGACGCCGTCGGCTCCGGGGTAGGATTGAGCCAGGGGTTGCGGCTGTCCGGGTCCGTGGGGTCCCAGCCCCGGGCGTACTCGTTGCCGCCGATCTGCGGGGCGAAGGGCTTGCCCAGGGGGCCCGGGTCGGAGGAGGAATAGAACTCGATCCCCGCGATCTGGGAGGCGTTCTCGTAGATCCACTTGGCGTCCCGTACCTGCAGCCGGACACAGCCCATGGAGCAGCTGGTGCCCAGCTTGTCGAACTCCCAGTACTCCAGGGAGCCGGGATCGTTGTTGGTCATGTACGGCACCGAGTGGAACAGGATGTTCCCGGTGATCTGGGTGGTGTACTGGCCGTACACATCCCCGAACAGGGCGTGCCAGCGGTGCCGCACGCCGGGGGTGAAGACCCCGCTCCGGGGGGTGTCGTAGCCGGTGGAGCAGATCATGGCCGCGGAGGGCACGGTAAAGTCTCCCGCCCCGTCCCGGGTGTATACGGTGACGGTGTTGGCCGCCACGTTGATCTTCACGTAATACGCGCCGCTCCGCTCCCGGGGCGGGACCCAGACCGGAGCCTCCGTGACCGCGGGCGTGGGCTCCGGTTCCTCCGTGGGCTCCGGCGAGGGCGTCACCGGCGGGGGCGGCAGGATGACCGCCAGCTCCTCCGCCGTCACCCGGATCCGGGGCAGGACGGGGTCCGGAGCCGCCGGGAGAGTGCCGCGGCGGATCCGTCCTTCCTCCAGCCCCGGGGGCAGCTCCGTGTCCGGGCCGAAGAGATCCCCGTCCTCCGCGGTGACGGCGCCGGTCCCGTCCGTGGCCACCACCGCCGCCTCGCTGAAGATGCACTCCTCCAGCCGGACGGAGGCGGTCCCCCGAACCTTCAGCAGCCCGTCGATGTAGGCATGGCGGACGGTGACTTCTCCTCCGTCCAGGCTCAGATCGGAGAAGCAGCCTCCCTCCAGGACCAGGGGCAGCGCATAGCCCGCCTCCACCCGGATAGCCGGCCAGCTCTCCCCCTGGAGGGTCAGCCTTCGGCACAGGCCCAGGACCCGGGGCGCGTCCTCACCGTCCCCCCGGACGGTGACCACGGTGCCCAGGCCGCCGTCGTCGGTCTCCGCCGCGGCGATGTACAGCGGCGCGGTCAGGGGAACGTCCCGGGAGACCGTATCGCAGGGCACCTCCTCCCCGGTGCGGAGCCGGGCGGCGTCCGCGCCGGTCTGGCGCAGGACGTAGTCCGTCTCCCGGAGGGAGGAGACGTCCAGGGGCGCGGCGGTGGGAGTGGGGACCGGCGTGGGGGCCGGCTCCTCCGAGGGTGCGGGGGCCGGGACAGCGGCCGCTTTTTTGTCGGCGCAGCCCGCGCCGATGAGCAGCGCCAGGCACAGCATGGCCAGGCACAGCAGTACAACGGCGGCTCTTCGCACAGGTCCTCCCCCCTTCCTTCAATCCTTGGACGGAAAAACGTGGATAAAAGTTCAGATCGTACCATGGAAAAGAGCGTCTCCGAAGAGAACGCTCTTTGGTCGGCTTATTCCTCGTTCCCCAGCTCGCCCCGGCCCCGGAGGTCCGAGAGGATCCGCTGGTAAAACTCGCTGTCGATCCGGTATTTCTTCCGGTAGATCCAGTATCCCGCCGCGATGAACAGCAGCGGCAGCACCAGCATGGCCAGCTTCACCACCAGCTTGCCGCCGTCGGAAATGCTCTCCGCGGCCACGTCGCTCCCGGCGGTCTTGATCCCGGAGAGGATCACCGCCAGGGAGATGAAGGCGGTGGACAGCGCCCCGCCGATCTTGTTCACCAGGGGCTGGATGGAGAAGGTGATGGACTCGCTGCGGCGGCCCAGCTTCCACTGGCCGTACTCGATGGTATCCGCCAGGAACATGAGCATCAGCAGCTGGATGAAGGCCTCCCCGGCGAACATCAGCACCGCCGCCGCCGCGATGAGGACCAGGGAGTGCTCGGCGAAGAGGAACACCGCGTACCCCGCCGCCACCACCGCCGTGGCCCCGGTGTAGAGCTGCCGCCGGTCAAACCGTTTGGAAAACGCCGGAAAGACCGCCAGGCCAACCAGCTGCACCACGCCCACCACGGCGGCCAGGACCGGATACATGTCGATGTTCCCGTAGAGATACTGCATGTAGTAGGTGGCAAAGCCGGTGGTGGTGCAGTAGCCCACCATGAAGAGGCCCATGGCCAGGGTGGTCCACATCAACTGGTCGTTGCGCGTGATGGCATGCCACATGTCCCGGAGGGTGTTCTTCTCCTCGCTCTCCCGGATGGCCCGGTTCTCCTTCACGCCCAGCAGGGGGAAGAGCAGGAACAGGAGATAGGCGGCGCTCATGGCCGCCGCCACCAGGAACCAGCTCCGGGGCGTGTTGCCCATGGCGGCGGTGATGGGCTGCCAGCCCACCATGATGGCGAACATGCCCACGTTGGCGCAGATCCGGGCGAAGGCGCCGAAGTTCTCCCGGAGCTTCTGGTCCGTGGTCAGGGCCGGGAGCAGGGTCCAGTAGCCGATGTCGTTGACGCCGAAGCTGATGTCCCAGAGCACGTAGGCGACGGCAAAGATCACCACGAAGCCCCAGCCGGTGCCCACGTTGCCGAACAGCACCAGATAGAAGATCACGCTCAGGACCCCGCCCACCAGGATGGCGGGCTTGAACTTGCCCCAGGGGGAGCGGATGTTGTCCACCACCAGGCCCGTGATGGGGTCGTTGAGGGCGTCCACGATGCGAAGCACCGACAGACACAGGCTCACCGCCGCGAAGATCCGCAGCGGCATGGAGAGGATGTTGCTCAAAAAATACAGCAGGGCGTTGGCCTCGAAGGCGTAGAACATGTCCCGCCCCACCGTGCCCAGGCCGAAGAAATACTTATTGCGCCGATTCTGCGCGGTCATAGAGATTCCCCCTCTCAGGCTCTGTCCGTCAGAAATGTCCCCGCCCCCGGATCAGGCTAGGGGCGCGGTGGAATAGGAATAGATACTCATATCCCGGTCTGTTTCGATCAGAACGACGCTCCCGCGGGTCACGGCGCTGAATGTCTCCTCCTGGCCGCTGAGCGTAATGGTGCTGGTGCCGTTGTCCGAGCGGAGGCGCACCTCCGTTCCGGCCTTGCCTCTCAGCCGCATGGTGATCTCCGTTTCTCCCGTATACCCGTCGAACCGCCGCAGCTCTCCGGTGACATTCTTTCGCAGGATATTCTCATCCATGCCGTAGAGCATGGTGTCCACCCAGCGCTGCCCCTCCGGCAGCTTTACCAGGGTATAAACGCCGTTGGCCGTGTCCCGGCGCTCTGCAGAGGCGCTGAGCTCCAGATGAGGAGCGATGCTCTGACCCAGCACCAGATAATCGGCCTCCGTGGTCGCGCCGCACCCTGTGTTGGGTGCCTGATCCACGGGAACAAAGGGACGATAAACGCCGCCTGTCTTTACCGTCTCAACATACATCTGGTCGATGGTGACCTGTTGCATGGGCTTTGAGAGTCGTGCCTCCTGCCAGTATATATATACGCTGTCATAGTATCGGGGACATACCCCCAGCTTCTCTCCCGGGGCAGACAGGAGAAGCGCATTCAGTTCCCGTGCGTCCTCCCCCACGGCGGAGTCGATGGGAACGTGGATATTCACGCATGCACACACCCCGTGGATGAGCAGCAGCACGGCAAAGACTCCTGTGCAGAAATACATCCGTCGGGGAAACCGGACGGAGAGCGTCAGGCAGAAATACAGCAGAAACGCCGCCAGCAACGCCGTCACCAGCCAGCCGGTGGCGCCGGCACGAAGCCGGTTCGACGAAGCGAAGGCGCCCAAAGAGAGGGCATTGACCGTGGTGGACTGGTCGTTGGGGAAGCCGATGCGCACTCCGGGGTAAACGGCCAGCAGGACCACGATCCCCAGCGCGATCCTAAGTCCGGTGTCCCGCCGGGCCGGTTTTTTCTTTCCTTCGGGGGCAAGGCCGCCTTCCGGCCAGAGAGGCGTGCAGAACACGAACCACACCGGGATGTACATGGCGGAATACCGCAGATGGAGCTGAATGTCCGCCATGGTGCCGTCCCACTTGAAGGGCACGACAAATACGGCTGTGCCGATCTCCACAGCGACCAGCCCCAGCGTGGCTGCCATCAGAAGCCTCTTCTGCGCCGAAGAATACCTGTCCAACCGAAAAAACGGCAGCAGGGCAAACACGCCCCCGCAGGCAAATACGAACAGAAAGATCTGCAGAAATACCGCTCCCGCCGCCAGTGCGGCATGGGAGGGTGCCCAATCGGAGGTCTGCTTGTTATACAGTCCCAGGAGGGAAAAAGAGTAGCCGAACACACCGGCATACAGGACGTAGACCAGGACAATCATCCCCAACAGGACCGCCGCAGCCGTAAGGACCCGGCGGAGAAGGATCCGCTCCCGGCTCCGGAGAGCCACGATCAGTCCCACCGCCAGGATCCCCCCGGCCATAGCCACCGCGCCGGGCTTGGCAGAATACAGCAGCCCGGCAAAGAGGCCCGCCAGCACCGCCCATGTTTTTTTCTCCGGAAGACTGAACATCCGCCAGAAAAAGAGGATGCTCCAGAGGTCCAGAGGCCATATCAGCGCCTCGCTCATTTCAAACAGGCCCATCATCATGTCCGGGATCAGGGCCGTGACCCCCGCAGCCAGGAACGCCAGCCGCCGGTCCCCGGAGAAGTCCCGGGCAAAGAGAAATACGGGATAAACCGAGGAGCAGATCAGCAGCACGTTGAACACCTGCACCCACCGGTAGAGATCGCCCCCCAGCAGGGCCTGGAGCCGGTAGATGGGGACCAGCGTCAGCGGGTAAAGGATATAAGGATACATGACAGGCTGTCCCCGGAAGGCGATTTTTCCCTCCCAGGCCAGACTTCGGGCAATATTGGTAAACAGTCCCTCGTCGATAATGACGATGGGACCCTCCCGCAGGCAGAAGCCCAGCAGGATATAGATGGCCGAGGCCCCCAGGTACAGACCGGTGACCCGGGCCAGCCATCGGCTCTCGGGGATGGTCTTCCCCGTCGTCCGGATGGGTGCCGCCGTCTTTTTTCCCATGTCCTCTTCTCCCTCCGCGTCAGCATACCGACGCCGGATTATTTGATTTATTGTACCACGCTCCCCGGTTTCCTGCAAGAAGAGTCGCTCATTCCCCGCCCATTTTTCCCCCGGAAAGGATCCCATTGTTTACAAATCCTCCGTTTCTTTTTCTTTGTTTCTGTGATATAGTATATTTGTAAGCGAAAGAAACCGTTTCATGACGGAAAAGGAGGAACAAACAGTGGAAATGAAGTTTTATCGCTGCCCCCGCTGCGGCAACATGGTGGCTATGGTCAAGGCCAGCGGCGCGCCCATCGTGTGCTGCGGCGCCCCCATGGAGGAGATCATCCCCGGCACCACCGACGCGTCCCGGGAAAAGCACGTTCCCGTGTATGAGGTCAAGGGAAACAAGGTCCTGGTGAAGGTTGGCAGCGCCGCCCATCCCATGCTGCCGGAGCATTACATCGAGTGGGTGTCGCTCCAGACGAAATTCGGCAACCAGCGCAAGGCCCTGCAACCCGGACAGGCCCCGGAGGTCTGCTTCTCCCTGTGCGAGGGGGACGAGGTTCTGGCGGTGTACGCCTACTGCAATCTGCACAGCCTCTGGAAGGCGTAAAACCGGAAAAAGCGCATATCCTATCGGCATATGCAGTTTCTCATCACGTTTCTTGAGGGCGTGATCTCCTTTATCTCCCCCTGCATGCTGCCCATGCTGCCGGTGTATGTGTCCTACTTCGCCGGGGGCGACGGGGAGCGGCGGCGGGTCCTGCCCCGGGCGCTGGCCTTCGTGCTGGGCTTCACGGCGGTGTTCTCCCTGCTGGGGCTGTTCGCCGGGACGCTGAGCATGTGGCTGGTCCGGTACCGGCGGGCCGTGGACATCGTCTGCGGGCTGGCGGTGATCCTGTTCGGGCTGGGGTATCTGGAGATCATACCCCTCCCCTTCTTCAAGGGCATGGAGGCCGGGCGGAGAGTCACCGGCGTGTTCTCCGCCTTTCTCTTCGGCGTGATCTATTCCGTGAGCCTGACCCCCTGCGTGGGGGCGTTCCTGGGCAGCGCGCTGATGCTGGCCGCCGGGAGCGGCACCGCCCTCCGGGGGCTGGGGCTCCTGCTGGCCTATTCCCTGGGCCTGGGGCTGCCCTTCGTGCTGTCCGCCGTGCTGCTGCGGCAGCTGGAGGGGGCGTTCCGTGCCGTCCGGACCCATTATAAAACCGTCAACGGGATCTGCGGCGGCTTTCTGATCCTGGTGGGCGTGTGCATGGCTGCGGGCTGGCTCACCAGGCTGCTGTCCGCGTTCTCTTGAGAGGAGGGAAACCCCATGACCGGCAAGGATAAGACCCGTCTGGTGCTCATCGCCGCCGCGCTGGCGGCGGTGGTGCTCCTGGCCCGGTTTGCCTATCCCCGGCTCTCCGCCTCCTTCCGGGAGAGCGAGCCCGCCGCGGCGGCCGACGCCGTCTCCGGGGAGAGCACGCCGGAGCCGGAAACCGAAAGTGCGGCCCAGGCCGCCCCGGACTTCACCGTCTACGACGACGAGGGCCGGGCGGTGTCCCTCTCGGACTTTGCGGGGAAGCCGGCCGTCATCAACTTCTGGGCCACCTGGTGCCCCCCCTGCCGGGGCGAGCTGCCCGACTTTGACGCCGCCTTCGCCGTCTACGGGGAGGACATCCAGTTCCTCATGGTGGATCTCACCGACGGCAGCCGGGAGACGGAGAAGACCGTCCGGGATTTCATAAAGGAAACCGGCTACCGCTTCCCGGTGTTCTACGATACGCAGTTCAGCGGCGCCGCGGCCTACGGCGTGAGCTCCATCCCCATGACCGTGTTCGTCCGCGCCGACGGCACGATCCACGGCGGGCAGATCGGCGCCATTTCCGGAGCCGCCCTCACCGCCGGGCTGGAGGCGCTTCTGGAAAACGGAAACAAATAACGAAAGGAACGATGTTTTATGGCTGAAATCACTCTCACCGCCGCCAATTTCCAGGCGGAGGTCCTGGACTCCCCCATCCCCGTGCTGGTGGACTTCTGGGCGTCCTGGTGCGGCCCCTGCCGTATGGTGGCCCCCGTCGTGGCGCAGATCGCCGCCGAGCAGGAGGGCGTCGTCAAGGTGGGCAAGGTCAATGTGGACGAGGAGCCCGGATTGGCCGGGCGGTACGGCATCTCCAGCATCCCCACGCTGATGGTATTCAGGAACGGCGGGCCGGTGAACGCCGCCGTAGGCGTCCGCCCCAAGGAGCAGATCGAGGCTCTTTGGAAGTAAATCTCTGAAAAACGCCGCTCCGGGCCCCGATTTCGCGGGCTCCGGGGTGGCGTTTTTTTCTTTTCTCTGGTATAATGCCGTCCGTGGAAACACCCATTCCGAAAAACAACAACGAACAAGGAGCCGAAACTATGATCCAGGAGCGTCTGACCCGGCTGCGCCGGGAAATGGAAAAAAGGAACATCGCGATCTATGTGGTCCCCACCGCCGACTTCCACGAGTCGGAATACGTGGGCGAGCATTTCAAGGCACGGAAATACATCACCGGTTTCTCCGGCTCCGCCGGCACGGCGGTGGTCACCATGACGGAGGCGGGGCTCTGGACCGACGCCCGGTACTTCCTCCAGGCCGCCGCACAGCTGGAGGGCAGCGGCGTTACCCTCTACCGCATGGGCGAGGAGGGCGTGCCCACGCTCCTTGAATACCTCCGCTCTGCCCTGAAGGAGGGGGAGATCCTGGGCTTTGACGGCCGGGTGGTGAACGACGCGTTGGGCCGCCGGCTCCGGGAGATCGCGGAGGAAAAGCACGGCTCCCTGGCCGCGGGAGAGGATCTGGTGGATCTCATCTGGGAGGACCGGCCTCCTCTGCCTCCGGCGAAGGTGTTCGTGCTGGAGGAGAAATACGCCGGGCGGAGCGCGGCGGAGAAGCTCGCCGACGTCCGGGCCGCCATGGCCGAGAAGGGCGCGGATGTGCATCTGCTCACCTCTCTCTACGACATCGCCTGGCTGCTGAATATCCGGGGCGACGACATCGACTACGTGCCGGTGGTCCTCTCCTATCTGGCCCTCACGAAAACCCAATGCCTGTGGTTCGTCCGGGACGAGGCCGTGGACCCGGCGCTGCGGGAGTACCTGACCTCCATCGGCGCGGAGACCCGGCCCTACGACGACTTTTATACCTGGGCCGCCGGGCTGGAGAACGTCTCCGTCCTGCTGGACCGGAAGGTGTGCAACTACCGGCTGTGCTCCTCTCTCCGGGAGAGCGTGAAGATCGTGGAAGCCCCCAACCCCTCCGCGGTGATGAAGGCCGTCAAAAACGACGTGGAAGCGGAGAACACCCGCCGCGCCCACGTGAAGGACGCCGTCGCGGTGTGCAAATTCATCTGCTGGCTGCAGAAAAACATCGGAAAGATCCCCCTGTCCGAGCTCTCCGCCTCCGAATACCTGACCGCCCGCCGGGCGGAGCAGGAGGGCTTCGTGGAGCGGAGCTTTGAGACCATCTGCTCCTACGGCGCCCACGCCGCGGTGGTGCACTACGCGCCCACCCCGGAGTCGGACATCCCCCTGCAGCCGGAGGGCTTCCTGCTGGTGGACTCCGGCGGTCACTATCTGGAGGGCACCACCGACATCACCCGTACCATCGTCCTCGGTCCGGTGACGGAGGAGATGAAAAAGCACTTCACCATGGTGCTGCGGTCCCACATCGACCTGGCCATGGCCCGGTTCCTGTACGGCTGCTCCGGACTCAATCTGGACATTCTGGCCCGGGGCCCCCTGTGGGAGAATGACCTGGATTACAAGCACGGCACGGGCCACGGGGTGGGCTACCTGCTGAACGTCCACGAGGGCCCCAACGGCTTCCGCTGGCGGGAGTCCCCGGAGCGCAGCGAGGGCCACGTGCTGGAGGCGGGCATGATCACCACCGACGAGCCCGGCTTCTACCTGGAGGGCCGGTACGGCATCCGCCACGAGAGCGAGCTGCTGTGCCGGAAGGGCGAGAAGAACGAGTTCGGCCAGTTCATGTACTTCGAGAACATCACCTACGTGCCCATCGACCTGGACGCGGTGCTCCCCGAGGCGCTCACCGCCCCCGAACGGCGCTGGCTCAACGACTACCACGCCAACGTGTATAAAACCATCGCCCCCCTGCTGGACGAGGAGGAGCGCGCCTGGCTCAAGAACGCCACCCGTCCGGTGTGATCCCGGCCCCCTCTGCCGAGGGGGCTGGCGAGCCGGGCGAGCCTGGGGGAGAGGATCCGGACGGTATCCTGTTTCTTCTCTCCCTCCGCCCCTGCGGGGCACCTCCCTCCTCAGAGGGAGGCATCTGGGAAGAAGGTGATCCCATGAGAGAATATGACCGCTCCCTCATCCCTCTGGCAAAGGTGATGCAGAAAAATATGACTCCCTGGGAGCGCCGTTTGTGGTACGGTTTTCTTCGCGGTTATCCCGTGCGGTTTCAACGGCAGAAAGCGTTGGGACGGTATATCGTCGATTTTTACTGCGCCCGCGCCTCTCTGGCGGTGGAGCTGGACGGCGGCGGACACTTTGAGCCGGACAGGATGGCGCGGGACGCGGAGCGGACCGCAGCCCTGGAGGCCATGGGCCTGCGCGTCCTGCGGTTCACAAATCCGGAGGTCGACGGACAGTTTTCCTCCGTCTGTGAACAAATCGACCGGGAAGTGAAAAAAAGACGGCCCTTTTGAAAGAGAAAAAAGACGGTCACCGTTCATCCGGAGGCCGTCTTTTTTCGGTTTTCATATTGCCGGTCAAAAGCGTCCCGCCGTTCCCGGCGCAAAAAAAGGCGCGCCCGAAGGCGCGCCCCGGTCCGCAATGTCGTGGGGGCCCAATTAGAACCTGCACGTCTCGGCAGGTGGGTCGCCGCCCCGCCGCTTTCATGCTTCCAACGTCCGGCTTTTGACCGGGAGGCCTGCAATACACGGAGGGAGCCAAGCATCCCTTATATCTAATGTGGGTTTAAAAGGGCCCGGTAGAAAGCCACGGGCACCGCAGAGCCTTTTTCCTTATTCCCCGTTTTCCTCGGCGTCGCACAGCTCCTGGTAGTACTGGTAGACCCGATCCAGTTCCTCGTCGTCGTCGATGGAGTCGAAGAATTCCTCCCCGTTCTCCTCCCGGTTGCGCAGGAAGATCAGGCCGTAATCCGGGTCGTTCACGTCCATGTCCTCGATGTCCGCGGGGACGAACACGCTGTAGCTCTGGCCGTCCAGCTCGATGGTGTCCAGCAGCTCCAGCTCGAACTCGTTGCCTTCTTCATCCGCGATGGTGATATAATCGCCGCCGAAATCCTCGTTCATAGGTAGTACCCTCTTTTTCTTCGGTATTGCCCTTCCGGTACTTTGATTAGACCATGCCGGGGGCAAAAATCAAGAGCATCCGCTCGACACCGCCCGCCGTCAGGAGCCCAGATCCTCCAGCAGCATGGCCAGCTCCCGGCCGTCCCGGGCGGGGATGCCCTCCCGGAGCTGGGCCCGGTCCGCCGCCGGGAGGAGCTGGACGCAGATGGGCGTGACCCGCCGGGGCGCCCCGCTCTCTCCGGGGCCGTAAACCGCCACCCGGCCGCCGTAGTCCGCCAGACGGTACTCCGCCGGGGGCGGCGTCCGCCTGCCCGGAAGGAGCAGCGCCGCCGCCAGCAGCAGCACACCGCCCCCGCCCAGGAGGGGGATCCATCTTTTTCGCATACCCGTATCACCTCATGCTCAGTATGCCCAAAAATGAACGAACGAACCCTCTTTTCCGTCTAAGGAGTGTGCCGGCTAAAAAATTTATTTTTCGGATACAATATCCGGAAGAAGTATGTTATAATTAGGGTCTAAAACTATGCACACCCCCTTCCCGCTCTCGGGAGCTTCCACAGCCATTCCCCGGAGGTAGCCATGAAACAGGATCCTCGCCGAAAAAAGAATAAAAAGCCCGTCACGTTCCGGCGGGGTCTGCGCACCGCCGCCCGTGTGGGGGACGCCGCCGCCACCACCGTGGGAGACGTGGTGCGGCTGGCGCTGCGCATCCTGATCTCCGCGGTGCTGATCCTTGTCTGCGCGGGGCTGCTGTTTTCCTGCATCTTCGCCTACTACGTGAAGACCAGCCTGACCACCGATCTGAACATCACGCTGTCGGACTACTCCCTGTCCCTGAGCAGCACCATCTGGGCCTACGACAACCAGGGCGGCACCTATGAGCTGGCGGTGCTGCAGAGCGACGAGAACCGGACCTGGGTGAATTACGACCACATCCCCAAGTACCTGGAGCACGCCGCCGTGGCCATCGAGGACAAGCGCTTCTACGACCACAAGGGCGTGGACTGGTACCGCACCGCCGGCGCCTTTGTGAACATGTTCCTGGGGATGAAGAACGACTTCGGCGGTTCCACCATCACCCAGCAGCTCATCAAGAACGTCACCACCGAGGACGATATCACCGTGCAGCGCAAGCTCGTGGAGATCTTCCGGGCGCTGGATCTGGAGAAGACCTATACCAAGGAAGAGATCATGGAGTGGTATCTCAACGCGGTATATTTCGGGGAGGGCGCCTACGGCGTGTTCCAGGCCGCGGACACCTACTTCGGCAAGACTGTGGACGAGCTGACCCTGGCCCAGTGCGCCAGCATCATCGGCATCACCAACAATCCCTCCAAATACAGCCCCTTCTCCAGCGTGAAGAACAACACCGCCCGGACCAAGACCATCCTCTACGAGATGTACGACCAGGGCTATATCACCCGGGAGGAGTACGACCAGGCCGTGGAGGAAGTGGACGGCGATCAGCTCCACTTCATCCGCGGTGAGAACGAGGTCTATCAGCAGCAGATCTATTCCTATTACGTGGAGACGGTCATCAAGGACGTGACCCAGGATCTGCAGACCAAGCTGGGCCTGTCCGCCGAGGCGGCCCGGCAGCTTCTCTACCACGGTGGATACCAGATCTACGCCTGCGTCGACCCCGACGTGCAGGCCATCGTGGACAAGATCTATGCCGACCCCGCCAGCATGCCCCAGCCATATTACGCCGACAGCCAGCCGCTCCAGTCCGCCTGTGTGGTGCTGGATCCCTATACCGGGGAGATCAAGGCCATCGGCGGCGCCATCGGGGAGAAGGATCGGAACTTCGGCTGGAACTACGCCACCGACGCCCAGCGCCCCGCCGGGTCCTCCATCAAGCCCCTGTCGGTGTACGGACCGGCCATGGACCTGGGGCTGATCTCCGAGTCCACCCTGGTGAACGACAGCCCGGATGTGGCGCTCCGCGGTACCTGGTGGTATCCCCGGAACGCCGGGGGCTATGCCGGGATCATCACCATCTGGGACGCCCTGGTCCAGTCCAAGAACACCGTGTCCGCCCAGATCCTGGACAAGCTCACCCCCAGCGTGTCCTTCGAGTACCTCACCGACCGGATGGGCTTCGGTCTGGTGGAGGCGGACCGAGACTACGCCCCCCTGGCCCTGGGACAGTTCACCTACGGCGTCACCGTGCGGGAGATGGCCCAGGCATACAGCGTGTTCCCCAACGACGGCGTGATGAGCTACGGCCGCACCTATTCCCTCATCACCGACGCCACCGGCGTCACCATACTGGAAAACGGTCCCCGCAGCAGCAACGTGTTCCGCACGGACACCGCCCGGTGCCTCACCGAGATGCTGGAGGCCGCCGCCTGGTACGGCACCGGCTACGAGGTATACCTGGGCTATGGCAAGATGCCCGTGGCGGGCAAGACCGGCACCACCTCCGACGACTGCGACCGGTGGTTCTGCGGCTTCTCCCCTTACTACGTCACCGCTGTGTGGACCGGGTACGACACCCCCTCCCCCATGTATTACTCCGGCAACCCCGCCGCTCAGATCTGGCGCCGGATCATGGCCCCCATCAACGAGGGGCTGCCGGTGATCCAGTTCAACGACCCCACCAACCGGGGCTATGCCACGGGCATCTTCGGCAATCTGGAGATCACGCCGGAACCTACGGCGGCGCCCACCCCGGCACCCACGCCGGCGCCCACGCCCGACCCCAACGCCATCCCCCTGGGGGTGCCGGACGACAACGCGGCCATACCGCTGGAATAATCCGATCCGATGCATCGGGAGGCCCCCGCCGGGGGCCTCCCGTTTTTTGCGCCCGATCGGCCGCGCACACCGGCGGGAAACGGCCAAATCCGGGGCCTCTATGGCGGGGGCGTTCTTTTTTTCGCCGAGCTCTCATTCCTTAGGCTTGCTTAAGGTTCGGGGGGTATAGTGGCGTCAGAAACCACGAAGGAGGGATCCGCATGAGCGAGAGGATCTTTCAGCGCCACGAATTGAAGTTCCTCGTCACCGAGGAGCAGCGCTCCCGTCTGGAGGCCGCCTTTGCCGACCGCATGGTCCCCGATCCCCACGGGGAGAGCACTGTCTGCAACGTATACTACGACACGCCGGACTTCCGGCTGATCCGCACCTCCCTGCAGAAGCCCGTCTACAAGGAGAAGCTCCGACTCCGGAGCTACGGCCCCGCCGCCCCGGAGGATGAGGTGTTCCTGGAGCTGAAGAAAAAATACAAGGGCATCGTCTACAAGCGCCGGGTATCCCTGCCGCTGCGCGCGGCGGAGGACTACTTCGCCGGCCGCGCCCCGCTCCCGGATCCGGGACAGATCAGCCGGGAGATCGAGTACTTCCACCGATTCTACGGCACCCTGCTCCCCGCGCTGTATCTCTGCTATGACCGCACCGCCTTTTTCTCCCGGGAGAGCACCGATCTCCGGGTGACCTTCGACCGAAACATCTGCTGGCGGCGGGAGGGCGTGACTCTTTCCTCCCCCGCGGGCGGACGGCAGATCCTCCCCGCCGGACACTCCCTCCTGGAGATCAAGGCCGCCGCGGCCATACCTCTCTGGCTGGTGGAGCAGCTCAGCCGCTTCGGCATCCGCCAAACATCCTTCTCCAAATACGGAGAAGCATACAAAACCATCCTCGCCGGAACACGGCGGGAGAATTGCGGAGGGATCGCTTATGTCTGATCTTGTCTTTTCCAGTATGCTCACCGCGGGCTCCCTGAGCGCCGGGACGTTTTTCCTGCTGCTGGGCATGGCCCTTGCCCTGGGCGCGGTCATCGCCCTGGTCTACACCGTCCGCAGCGACTACACCAAGAGCTTCGTCGTCACCCTGGCCCTGCTCCCCGCCATGGTCTGCACCGTGATCCTTATGGTCAGCGGCAGTCTGGGCGCCGGCCTGGCGGTGGCCGGTACCTTTTCCCTGGTCCGGTTCCGCTCCGCCCCCGGCTCCGCCCGGGAGATCGGCGCGGTGTTCCTCTCCATGGCCACCGGTCTTGCCTGCGGCATGGGCTGCCCCTGGCTGGCCGCCGTCTTCGCCGTTGCCGTGAGCGCCGCGTACCTGCTGTTCATGACCACCTCCTTTGGGGAAAAGCGGGGCGGCGACGCGCGGAAGACCCTGCAGATCACCGTGCCGGAGGATCTGGAGTACGGAGGGATTTTTGACGACCTCTTCCAGAAATACACCACCCGGGCCCGGATGACCCGGGTAAAGACCACCAATCTGGGCAGTCTCAACCGGCTGACCTACGACATCACCCTCCGGAGCCCCGGCAAGGAAAAGGAGTTCATCGACGCGCTCCGCTGCCGGAACGGCAACCTGGAGATCTCCCTGGCGGAGCGGGCCGCCGAGGGCTGCGAGCTTTGAAACCCCCGCATCACGAAACGAAAGGAAACGCCATGAAAAAACGGATCTCTTTATTCTTTCTCATTCTCCTTTTCTGCTTCTCTCTGGCCGCCTGCGGCGGCGTCACCGCCGCGGCCGCCGACCGGGAAGACGGGGCCGAGGAAACGGCGGAGGACGCCGTGGAGCTCGTCCTCAGCGACAGGACCGGCAGCGTCACCGTGACGGAGGAGGGCGTCTACCATGTGACCGGCTCCCTCTCCGACGGGCAGATCGTGGTGGACGCCCCCGACGCCAAGGTGACGCTGATCCTGGACGGCGTGGACATCACCTGCGAAGGCAGCGCCGCCATCTATGTGGCCGAGGCGGACAAGGTCACCCTCTCCCTGGCCGCCGGGAGTGAAAACGTCCTCGCCTCCCGGGGCGAGTTCACCGACAGCGCCGACGAAGGCATCGACGCCGCCGTGTTCGGCCGGGACGACATCACCGTCCGGGGCGAGGGCTCCCTCGCCGTGACCAGCGAGACGGGCCACGGCATCGTCTCCAAGGACGACCTGAAGATCAAAGGCGGGACCGTCACCGTCACCGCCGCCCAAAAGGGCCTCTCCGCCAACGACGACCTGGAGATCTCCGGCGGCGTCATCACCGTGAACAGCGGCGCCGACGCCCTTCACGCCGAGAACGGCGACGACGCTTCCCTGGGCAATATCCGGATCACGGACGGGAAGCTCCTCCTTACCAGCGGCAGCGACGGCATGGACGCTACCGGCACCGTCACCCTGGAGGGCGGCAGCGTGAGCATTTCCGCCGCGGACGACGGCATCCACTCCGAGTCCACGCTCTCCGTCACCGGCGGCGCCCTTCTCATCACCCGAAGCTATGAGGGCGCGGAGGCGAAGGTCATCCTCATCTCCGGCGGCAGCGTGACCATCACTGCCTCCGACGACGGGCTGAACGCCACCGCCGGGAGCACGGACTCCGGCTGGGGCGGCCGCGGCGGCGATTTCGCGGCCCAGAGCGGCGTGGAACTCCGGATCAGCGGCGGCAGCGTCCTTGTGGACGCCGGGGGCGACGGGGTGGACTCCAACGGGGATCTGACGATCACCGGGGGCACGGTGTACGTCAGCGGCCCCACCAACAACGGCAACGGCGCCATCGACTACAACGGCTCCGGCACCATCTCCGGCGGCGTAGTCATCGCCGCGGGGTCCGCCGGCATGGCGGAGACCCTGTCCGCCGCCGGCAGCCAGGGCGTGATCCTCTATAACCTGTCCTCCGCCCAAAGCGGCGGGCGTACCGTGACCCTCACCGACAGCAGCGGAACGACCCTGGCGCAATTCACCCCCTCCAAGGACTACCAGTCCGTGGTGGTCAGCGCCCCGGGTCTGGCCGCCGGCGGGACCTATACCCTGCTGTGCGGCGATCTCTCCGAGAGCGTCACCCTCTCCACCCTCAACTGGTCCAACGGCGGCGGGATGGGCGCCTTCGGCGGGCAGGCGCCGGGGGGCTTCGGCGGGCAGGCGCCGGAGGACTTCGGCGGACAGGCGCCGGAGGACTTCGGCGGACAGGCGCCGGAGG
>JAFRDL010000002.1 GCA_017411265.1 Oscillospiraceae bacterium
GCCACGGCCGCCGCGGCCACGCCCACCGACATCCCCACCGGCGACACGGTGAGCTACTACCTGGCCCAGCACGTGCTGCAGGGCGGGGAGACCGTCTCCGGCGTGTGCGCGGCCCTGGGTGTGGATTTCGGCAAGGAGGACGCCCGGATCCGCGCCATCAACAACATCACCAACTACAACACCATGCTTCCCGGCAAGGTGTTGCTGCTGCCCGTGGGCACCACCCCCACCACCGGCTCCTACTATCAGGTCCTGGCCCACACCGTGGCGGCGGGCGACACGGTGTATGATCTGTGCACCAAGTACGGTCTCAACTTCGGCACCTACACCGCACTGATCCAGCGGCTGAACAACCGGAACGACCTGAGCACCTTCTATCCGGGCCAGACGCTGTACATGCCCCGGTACGTGACCTCCGCCACCGCCGCCGGCACGGCCGTTCCCGGCGCCGCCGGAACCGGAGCCACCGCTCCCGCCTCCGGCGCCATCACTCCCACCGTGGCCACCACGCCCATCCCCGTGGCCACTCCCACCCCGGACGGCTATACCGCTCCCGCCGCCGGCGCCACGACCACTGTCCCCGCCGGCACCACCGCCGGCACCGGCACGGCGGCTGCGGCCGCTCCCGCCACCATCCCCGCCTCCGACACCCTGAGCTACCTGGTCATCCCTCATGTGCTCCAGAGCGGCGAGACCGTGTCCGGCATCTGCGCGGAGCTGGGCGTGGACTTCATGAGCAACTACGACCGGATCATGCAGCTGAGCAACATCGCCAACTACAACTACCTGCTCCCCGGCAAGGTGATCCTGGTCCCCTCCACCACATACCCCGGCTCCGGCCCCTACTACAAGATCATGGCCCATACCCTGGTAGCCGGCGACACGGTGTACGGCCTGTGCACCCAGTACGGTCTGGATTACACCAGCAACGCGGCCTTCCTGCAGCGGCTGAACAACCGGAACGACCTGTCCACCTTCTACGTGGGACAGACCCTGTATCTGCCCCTGTACGTGGCCGGCTGATCCGCACGCAGCAATCCGAACCCGCTCCGGGCTACCCCGGGGCGGGTTTTTCCAGGCGGAAAAGCCATCCGCTCGGCGGATGGCTTTTCCGTGTCTTTCCACGGCGTCATGATGAGAGAGGCGCTTTCCCGGCCGTCTCCGGACCATCCCCGTCCATTGACAAGCCCTCTTTGCGCTTGTATAATTGTATTACAACCTTACAATAAAAGCAACCCCTCTTTTCGAGGGAATCGTCTTTATTTTATGTCTCGCTCTCCACCCGGACGAGGATCTTGCGGACGATCTCCTCTCCGCGGGCCGCTGCCGCGGCCCCGTCATGGGCGCGAATAGCATCCAGCAGGGCATGGTGGTCGGCGTTGGTGAGGGCAATGTCCGGTTCGGAACTGACCTCCTGTTCGTACACGTCGAACACCTCCCGGGTCACCCGGGACAGAGCTTCCATCAAAGAGATCCCGGAGGTCCGGGAGATCTCCCGGTGGAACTGAAGGTCCAGCTGCCGGTATTTCTCCCGGTCGGCGCGCTCCACGGCAAGGTCCATGTCTGCCATGATCTCTTCCAGCACGGCCAGATCTTTCTCCGAGGCGCGGAGGGCGGCGTTCTCGCAGGTGATGTATTCCACACCCCGGCGAAGCTGCAGCAGCTCCGTGATGCTCCGTTCACTCACCAGCACCGCCCGAAGCAGAGGGCCGGAGAGCATGCTGCCATCCGCGGATTTCACGAACGTGCCCTCGCCCACCCGGGCTTCCAGCATGTTCCAGGCGATCAGTCGCTGTAAAGCGTTGCGGACGCTGACCCGGCTGACGCCCATTTTTTCTGCCAGTTCGTTTTCCGAAGGGATCTGCGTTCCCGGCGTCCATTCTCCCGAAGCCAAGCGGGCTATGATCTGCTCCAGCACGTCGTCCACGATATTCCGCTTGCGTATGGTAGAAAAATCGCTCACAGCGTTCCCTCCGATCCGGTCCGTCGTTACGCAAAATGCTACAGGAATTGCGAGACGTTGTCAAGGGCGCCCTTGCAAAACCGCGGCGGGGGATATAAGATAGTCCCGGGAAGGAGAAGGTCCCGATCTGATGAAAAAGAAAGAAACAAAAGCCGCGGCGCTGCTGTTCGCCGCCGTGATCGTCACCGCCCTGAACCTCCGGGCGCCCATCACCGGGGTGGGCTCCCTGGTGGACGCCATGCGCGCCGATCTGGGGCTGTCCGGCGCGGTCACCGGCGTGCTGACCACTCTGCCGGTGCTCATCTTCGCCTTCGCCTCTCTGCTGGCGGGGCGGCTGGCCGCCCGCTTCGGCATCGGCCGCACCCTGACCGGGTCCATGCTGCTGGTGGCGGCCGGGGCGGCGGTCCGCTCCTGGCTGGGCGGTGCCGGCCTGGTGCTGGGCATGGTGATCATCGGCGTGGGCATCGCCTGCGGGAACGTGCTGCTGCCGGTGGTGGTCAAGGCCCGCTGGTCGGGCCAGATCGGTCCCATGACCAGTCTCTATACCACCGCCCAGAGCGTGTTCGCCGGGCTGGCCGCCGGGATCTGCGTGCCGCTGTCTCTGCTCCCCGGCATGGGCTGGCGGGGCGCGCTGGCCATCTGGGGCATTCCCGCCCTGGGGGCGGCGGCTCTCTGGGTCCTCCAGCGGGACGCGCTGCCCGCCGCGCTCCCGGCGGGGCCGGAGGCGGCAAAGGGCGCCAACGTGCGGCGCTCCCGGGTCGCCTGGTACTGCACCGCCTACATGGGCACCCAGGCCGCCGTGTTCTACAGCTGCGCCGCATGGCTGCCGGCCATCCTCACCGCCAAGGGCGTGGGGAGCGCCGCCGCCGGGCTCATGGCCTCCCTCTACCAGCTGGTGGGCATCGCCTCCAACTTCTTCGCCCCCAGCATGGCGGCCCGGATGAGGGACCAGCGTCCCCTCACCGGCGCCGTGGGCGCGGCCTACATCGCCGGCGCGGCGATCCTGTGGCTGGGCCGGACCCCCGGGGTCCTGTTTGCGGGCGTGGTGATCTGCGGTCTGTGCACCGGCTGCGCCTTCAGTCTGTGCATGGCCTTCATCGGCATGCGGACCCGCTCGGCGGCGGACGCCTCCCGGCTGTCGGTCATGCTGCAGGCCGTGGGCTACGCCTTCGCCGCCATGGGCCCGGTGCTGCTGGGCCGGGTGCTGGACGCCACCGGCTCCTGGAGCGCGCCGCTGGCCTGCCTGCTGGCCGGGGTCGCGATCAATACGGTCGCCGGACAGCTGGCCGGCAAACCGGGCTGGGTGGAATAATCGAAAAAAGAAAGATCTCCCTCCGAGGAGAGAGATTTACAGCTGATAGGGGGCGTGGCCCTTCTGCCAGCCCACCAGTTCGTTCAGCAGTTCTTTCGTTTTTTCCAGGTCCGCACCCTCCGCCCGGCGGAGGAAGGCCTCCCGGTCGGCGTCGGACAGCCCCTCGAAGCGGAGCTTCGCCGCGGCGTTTTCCGCCAGGGCCTCGTCCAGCACGCCCCGGATCCCGTTCCCGTACAGCGGTCCCGTCATGTTCATCACCCCGGAACAGTATCTCCGCTCCGGCGCGGATTATTCCCCGTCGGAAACGTAATCGAAATAATCGCTCTCGCTGGCGAAGAGCATATACCGTCCGCGTACCATTCCGTAATACCCTTTGTTGGTGTAGTATCCGCGCATCTCCGCGACCTCCCCTGTCTCTGGATGATCCCAGTATACAGGCGGCCGTGTCCAATAAAATGTACTCTCGCTTCAAAAAGGAGCCGCTGTATGTTGTTTTTCCGCAAACAAGTTCAGGAGCACTATGCCCGGAACCTCCGCCGGGACCTGACGCACGTGATGGATCCGGACGGCGTCCTCAACGGCCAGAGTCGGGAGGGGCTGGGCGATCTCTCCTTCGGCTTCTCCCGGGTGGGCCGGGCCGGATGCGAGTCCATCGCGGTGTACAACGCCCTGCTGATGCTCCGCCGTCCCCGTCCTCTGCCGGAGATCATCCGGGACATGGAGAAGGGCGGCTATATGCGCCTGTGGGGCCACATGGGGGCGGCGCCCTATTTTCAGCCGCTGCTCCGGCGATACGGCGCCCGCAGCAAGGCGGTGAGCGCCCGGCGGCTGCAGCGGGAGGCGGACAGCGGCGAGCTGGCGCCCGGGAGCGTGTTTTTGTTTTCCGTGTGGAACGACCGGTTCCGGCCCTACAAGGGGCTCCACACCTTCGCCGGGGTCTGGTCCCCCCACGAGCGGGGCGGCTGGATCATCTTCAATCGGTTCAACCAGGACCGGGGCCGCCGCCGGTACGTCCGGCTGGACGACGTGCTGCGCAACGGGCCGTACAAGGGCGCCTGGCTGGTGATCTACCGGGTATTGCCGCTATAAATCACAAACCACGGGCTTTTGCCCGTGGTTTGTACATGACCGGAAACCGCCCGGCTTTTTTGTTATCGCTTGTTCGATTTTCTCCAGATATTCTGCTTTTCCGCCGCCGCGATCAGCGGTTCGCGAAACGCGGGATGGGCCACAGAGATCAGCATCTCGGCGCGTTCCCATGTGCTCCTGCCCACGAGATTGACGCAGCC
>JAFRDL010000017.1 GCA_017411265.1 Oscillospiraceae bacterium
CACGTCCACCGGCTCGTCCTTTTCAAACCCGCTGTCCATGCACTGGAAGCGGCGGCCGAAGGTCTCCACCACGAAATCCTGGCGCATGATACCGTCCAGGATGTTGCTCTCCCCGATGAAGTCCGCCACGAAGGCGTTCTGGGGCTCGTTGGATATATCCTCCGGGGTGCCGATCTGCTGGATCACACCCTCGTTCATCACCACCACGGTGTCGGACATGGCCAGGGCTTCCTCCTGGTCGTGGGTGACGTAGATGAAGGTGATCTCCATCTGCTGCTGGATGCGCTTGAGTTCCTGCTGCATGTCCTTCCGGAGCCGCAGGTCCAGCGCGCCCAGGGGCTCGTCCAGAAGCAGCACCTTGGGCCGGTTCACCAGCGCCCGGGCGATGGCCACCCGCTGCTGCTGCCCGCCGGAAAGCGACGTCACCTTCCGGTTCTCAAAGCCCTTGAGAGACACCACCTCCAGCATCTCCGTGACCCGCTCGTCGATCTCCGCCTCGGGGACCTTCCGGGTGCGCAGACCAAAGGCGATGTTGTCGTACACATCCAGATGCGGGAACAGGGCATACTTCTGGAACACCGTGTTCAGCTGGCGTTTGTAGGGAGGAATGTCGTTGATCCTCTCGCCGTCAAACAAAACGTCCCCCGAGGTAGGCTTAAGAAAACCACCGATAATACGCAGGGTGGTCGTCTTGCCGCATCCCGAGGGTCCCAACAGCGTGAGGAATTCCTTGTTGTTGATAGTCAGATTGATGGAATCAAGAACGGTCTCACCGTCGAAGGCCATGGTGCAGTCGACCAGGCGGATGAGCTCTTTGGACATTATCCTCCCCCTCTTTACCCGTTTTTTCAGAAACACGGGCGGGGATCGCCAGCCCCGCCCGTGCTCTTGATGTACCTATGATTTTATATAGAATTCCGTCGATTGTCAATCCGGTTTCGCGGTTTTGAAGTATTTTTCCACAAACTCCGGCACAGGCGCCCGGAACTCCCTGCCGTTCAGATATTCCAGATGGCCCGCAGGGGTGGCAAAACAGAATTTCAGCTTCCAGGAGCACAGCGCCTGGCCCTTCTCCCCATAGCTCCGGTTGTCCCGCTCGCTGCCGTATTTCCCGTCCCCCAGCAGCGGGCAGCCCGCGTGACGGAACTGGGCCCGGATCTGATGGGTGCGCCCGGTAACCAGGCGGCACTGCACCAGCGAAAGCCGGCCCTCGGAGGCGATGGTCTTGTACTCCGTCACCGCCGTCCGGGCCCCGGGGCGGGGCTGGTCGTAGACGTAGACCTGGTTCTTTTTGGCGTCCTTGAAAAGATAGCCCTCCAGCCGTCCCTCCGGGGGATGCGGGCGGCCCACCACGGCGCAGAGATAGGTCTTTTCCAGTTCCCGGAGTTTGATCTTTTCGTCCATCACCCGGAGGGTCTCCGCGTTCTTGGCCGCGATGACGATCCCCCCGGTGTTCCGGTCGATCCGGTTGCAGAGCGCCGGGGCGAAGCTGTTCTCCGCCGCCGGGTCCCACTCTCCCTTCGCCCGCAGGTAGGCCTGGATGTTGGCGATCAGGGTGTTCCAGGTCCACTCCCCCGCGCTGTGGCACAGCACGCCGGGCTTTTTGTCCGCCAGAAGGATGTTGTCGTCCTCATAGATCACATCCAGCCGGGGCACGGCGATCTTGCGCCAGGCGTTGTCCTCCCGGGGGATCTGGAAAAACTCGTCCGGCACGTACACCCGGACGGTATCCCCCTGGGAGAGCCGCGCGTCTCCCTTGGCGGGCTTTCCGTTGATCTTCACGTCCTTCCGGCGAATGGCCTTCTGCAGCAGGGAATCCGGCAGAAGCGGAGCCGCCTTTCCCACAAACCGGTCCAGGCGCTGGCCGGCGTCGTTTTTTCCCACGGTGAATTCCTTCATTCCCCGCTCCTTGCAGCGATCTGCCGCCCCACGTCACGGAGCGTTTTCCGCAGGAAAAATGTGCTGGCCGCGGCGGACATCACCTCCGCGATGGGGAAGCACCACCACACCATGTTCACATTACCGGTGAGACTGAGAAGATACGCCGACGGGATCAGCGCGACCACCTGCCGCAGGACCGAGGTGAAAAAGGCGAAGATGCTCTTTCCCAGAGCCTGGCAGGCGCTGCCTGCCACGATACAGAAGGCCGCCACCGGGAAGTGGATGGCGATGATCCGCAGGGCCGGTACGCCGATGGCAAGCATGTTCTCCGACGCGGAGAAGGCTCCCAGCATAACGCCGGGGATGGTCTCGAACAGCAGGCAGCCGGTGGCCGTGATGCAGAAGGCGTACAGCACACCGTACCGGAGAGTACGGCGGATGCGTTCCCCCTTCCCGGCCCCGTAGTTGTAGCCGAGGATGGGGATGATGCCGTTGTTCAGCCCGAACACCGGCATGAAGAAAAAGCTCTGGAGCTTGAAATAGGCCCCGTATACCGCCACGGCGGTGGAGCTGAAAACATGGAGGATGCGGTTCATCAAATAATTGGTAAGAGAGCCTATGCACATCATCAGGATGGAGGGAAAGCCGATGCGGTAGATCTCGCCGACGATCCTCTTCCGGGGACGGCAGTCCGCCAGGGTGAAGAGCAGCTCCCGGTTGCGCCGGAAATGGAAGAGGAAGCCCACGCCTGCCCCCACGGCCTGACCGATCACCGTGGCAATGGCGGCGCCGGCGGTGCCCATGGCGGGCAGGCCGCACCAGCCGTAGATAAAGAAGGGGTCCAGGACGATATTGGTCACCGCACCGATCATCTGGGTCCACATGGAAAGCCGGCTCTGGCCCGTGGCCTGGAGAAGCCGTTCGACGCAGATCTCGAAATACACGAACAGCGAGCCGATGGTGACGATCCGCAGATAGGAATTCCCGTAGGCGCGGATGCTCTCCACCTTTGTCTGGGAGTGGATGAAGGGGGCGGCGCCGAAAAGGCCGAAAACCGCCATAAGCGCCCAGCAGCACAGACACAGAAAAATGGCGTTCCCCGCCACCCGGTGCGCCTGCCGGGAGTCCCCGGCTCCCAGGGCCCGGGACACCAGCGCGCTGACGCCGACCCCCGTGCCGGTGCCCAGGCCGATCAGGACGTTCTGGGCCGGGAAGGCCAGGGACAGGGCCGCCAGGCAGTCCTCCGACACCCTGGCCACGTAGATGCTGTCCACGATATTGTAAAGCGCCTGCACCAGCATGGAGAGCATCATGGGCACCGCCATGGAAAGCAGGAGCTTTCCCTCCGGCATGGTACCCATACGCTGGGAGTGCAGCCGCTCTGTATTCTCCGACATGAGGATCCTCCGTTTTCTGGAATAATACTCTTACTGCTGCTATTATACCTTATTTGGCTTGATTGGCAAGATGCTCCGGCAAAGAAAAGGCGCGGGGCCCGGCGGGATCCGCGCCTTTTGCGTCGATTCTCTCAGAACATGGATGGAATGATCACCAGATATTTGGAATCCGAGGTGATGAACAGGTCGATCCGGATCCCGTCCTTGTCGTTGTCGTAATAATAGGAGGTGCCGTCGGAGTAATTCTCGCTGGAATAGTACTGGAAACCGACCGTCTTGAGATAGTCGGTATAGCGGTTGTACTCCTTGCTGTTGTACTTATAGTAGTAGCCGTAATACATATCCCGGTAGTCGTCCGTCACCACGTCCCAGTTCTCGTCGATGGTGGCGATACAGGGCTGGTCCGTGATCTCCTGATAGGTGTTCACCAGGCTGTAATACGCATTCCCGTCCGTATCCAGCGGGCTCCAGGAGCAGGAGGATTCCTTTTCATACCATTCCTTGAACTCCTTCACGGTCCAGTTCTTGTCCCGGCTCAGCTCCTTCAGGGTGGAGATCTTGATGGCAAGGTTCAGGTTCTCGCCGCGGGTATAGCTGGCGGTATTGACGCCTACCACTTCGCCGTACTCGTTCACCAGCGGGCCGCCGCTGTTGCCCGGGGAGATGGGCGTGGTCATCTGGATGCAGTCCACCATGCCGTAGTCCCGGCTGGTGGAGGAGACGATGCCGTCGCTGAAGCTGCCCGTGAGGGTGCCCAGGGAGGACCCCACCGCAAAAACCTTTTCGCCGGTACGCACGCTCTCCTCGGAAATCTCCAGATACGGGGTATCCTTCATATCGATCTTCAGGATGGCAAGATCATGGGTATTGCTGAAATCCGCGATCTTCTTCACCGGATAGCTGGCCCCGCCGCTGACCTCCACGGTGATGTCCTCCGCCAAGTCGATGACGTGGAAATTGGTAACGATGGTGCCCTGATCGTCGATGAAAAAGCCGGAGCCGGTGCCCGAGCCGCCGTTGAAGGTCACCACGTTCACGGTGACGGTGCGCTCCTCCACATACTCCGCCAGGTCCACCGTGGACATGGCTACCTTCTCCCACTCCGCCGTCACCACCGTGTCGGCGGTGACGTTGGTGTAATCGCCGTTCCAGGTAAGCGCTCTGCGGCCGTTGACCGCGTCGGGCGGCACCGCGCTCTCCCCTTCCAGGACCCGCTGCTCCGTCTCGCCGGAGAGCAGGACGCCGCCGTTCAGGTCAAAGGTTACGGTGTACCATTCCTTCCACTCAGCCGTGACTGTGGTGTCGGCGGTGATGTTGGTGTAATCGCCCGCCCAGGTCAGGACCCGGTCCCCATAGCTTACCTCCGGCAGCTGGGCGCTCTCTCCTTCCTTCACCGTCTGGGTCAGGGAGCCGGAGACCAGCTCGCCTCCGTTGGGATCAAAAGTCACCGTGTACTTCTTGGCGCCGCAGCCGGAGAAGGCCAGGGCCAGGACCGCAACGAGCAGGAGGCCGATGAAAAGACGTTTTTTCAAGGCATGTCACTCCAGTCTCTTGTACGAAAATAGGGAAAATGGCATACAATCATCAAATATTGATTATATCGGAGAGACGCGTAAATTTCAATCCCTTTCTCCTCTCTTTCGACTCGGTCCCCTTCTTCGAAAAAGCCCGTTTTCCTTAGATTTTTATGTTGACAAGTTACTTTCGTTCAATTATAATAGCAAGGCTCTTTGAGATTTGGCGAAGGAGCATACCGATGGATCTTCACGAGCTTTTGATCACACCCGGCGCCCGGCTCCCCTTCCGGAAGGAGCTTTCCCTGGAACGGCTGGATTTTCCCGGGCTGCTGTCTTTCCGCGCCGCCCCCGTGGGGGAGGGCGTCATCGAGAACAGCGCCGATGTGTTGACCCTGCGCGGCTCGATCCGGGCTCGCCTTCACTGTGCCTGCGACCGCTGCGCACGGGAATTTGACAGGGATGTGGAGATCCCCCTGGATGTCCCTCTGGCCACCGAGCTGCAGGACGAGGAGAGCCCCGATTACTTCCTTCTGGAGGGCGACGATCTGGATCTGGACGATCTGCTGGAAACCAGCTTCATCCTGGATCTGGAGCCCCGTTTCCTCTGCCGGGAGGACTGCAAGGGCCTTTGTCCCCGGTGCGGCGCCGATCTCAACCTTGGCCCCTGCGGCTGCAAAAAGGAAAAGGATCCAAGACTGGCTGTTTTGGAACAGCTGTTGGACGATAGAGACTAAGATTTCATGCTGTTCGAAGCAGCGAAGTACGAGGAGGTGTCACCATGGCAGTCCCCAAAGGCAAAGTCAGCCGGACCAGACGCGACAAGAGACGCGGCAGCAACTGGAAGCTCACCGCTCCTGGCCTGGTCAAGTGCCCCCAGTGCGGCGCTTTCAAACTCCCCCATCGTGTCTGCAAGGCCTGCGGCGTCTATGACGGCCGCCAGGTCCTGAAGGTTGAGGAGTAAAAGTTACCGAGCTTAAGAAGAGGAGGCTTCGCCCCCTCTTCTTTTGCTATCATGATCATAGGGCGATTTCTGCGAGCGCGAGGAGAGACTATGTTCAACACCATCTCCTCCGTGGACCCCGGCTGCCCCCTGGAGGGTCGGGTCTTCCCCGGAGACGAACTCCGGTATGTGAATCGGCACCCCATCAAGGACGTGCTGGACTACAAATACTGGACCTATGACAAAAAACTCCTGCTGGAGTTCAAAAATGCCGGGAAGATCCGGGTGAAAAAGGAAGCCGGCCAGGACCTTGGTCTGAATTTTGAGAGCTATCTCATGGACCGGCCCACGGGCTGCGCCAACCGGTGCGTGTTCTGTTTCATCGACCAGCTCCCCCGGGGCCTGCGTCCCACGCTGTACTTCAAGGACGACGACGCCCGGCTCTCTTTCCTCACCGGGAACTATATCACCTGCACCAACCTCTCCGACCGGGAGCTGCAGCGGATCTGCGACCTGCGCATCAGCCCGCTGAACATCTCTGTCCACGCCACCGACCCGGAGCTCCGGGCCCGGCTGCTGGGAAATCCCCGGGGCCGGGAGATCATGGAGGTGCTCCGGCGCTTTTCCGACGCCGGGATCTTCATGGAATGCCAGATCGTAGCCGTCCCCGGGTGGAACGACGGGGAGGCTCTGCGCCGTACCATGGAGGATCTGGCCTCCCTCCATCCCCAGGTGGACAGCGTGTCCGTGGTGCCGGTGGGCCTCACCGGCCACCGGGAGGGTCTTACCCCCCTCTCCCCCTTCACCCGGGAACAGGCCGAGGCCTGCGTGCGGCTGGTGGAGGGCTTCGCGGAGGAATGTTATGTTAACCATGGAAGCCGCATCTTCTTCTGCAGCGACGAGCTGTACCTGAAGGCGGGCCTCCCCCTGCCGGAGGACGGGTACTACGAGGGCTATCCCCAGCTGGAAAACGGCGTGGGCCTGCTGCGGCTGCTGGACACGGAATTCCGGGAGGCGCTGGAGCAGGAGACGGAGGTGTCCCCCTCCCCGGCCTTCACCATCGCCACCGGACTGGCTGCGGAGCCCTATCTGCGGGCCCTGGCGGAGCTGGCCCAGGCGCCCGGCACGGTCGTGGGCATTCCCAACGACTTTCTGGGCCACACCATCGACGTGGCAGGGCTCCTCACCGGCGGGGACATCCTCCGGCATCTCCGGGGCCGGGAACTGGGCAGCCGGGTGCTGATCCCCCTGACCATGCTCCGGGACGGAGAGGGCGTCTTCCTGGACGACCTCACCCCCGCCGACCTGGAGAGGGAGCTGGGGGTGCCTGTGATCCCTGTGGAGTGCGACGGGGCAAAGCTCCTGGCCGCCATGCGGGGCAATTGATTATGTAAACTATTTCACCCCTCGAAAGGAGGAAGCGGATATGCCGAGACCTTTGGTCGCCATCGTGGGACGGCCCAATGTGGGCAAGTCCCTGCTGTTCAACCGCCTGTGCGGGAAGCGGCTTTCCATTGTGGAGGACACGCCCGGCGTCACCCGGGACCGGCTGTACGCCGAATGCGAGTGGTCCGGCCGGATCTTTGACATCGTGGACACCGGAGGCATCGAGCCCATGGCGGACAACGAGATCCTGATGTTCATGCGGGAGCAGGCGGAGATCGCCATCCGTTCCGCGGACGTGATCGTGTTCGTCACCGAGATCGGCACCGGCGTCACCGCCGCCGATCAGGAGGTGGCGGGCATGCTCCAGCGCGCCAAAAAGCCGGTGGTGCTGTGCGTGAACAAGATGGATTCCATCGGCGCGGTGGACCCGGGGATCTACGAATTCTATTCCCTGGGGCTGGGCGACCCCATCGCCGTCTCCGCCATCCACGGCCACGGCACCGACGAGCTGCTGGATGCCTGTCTGGCTCACTTCCCTCCCGCCGGCGAGGACGAGGAGGAGGACGACGTGATCCGCGTGGCGGTGATCGGCAAGCCCAATGTGGGCAAGTCCTCTCTGGTCAACCTGGTGCTGGGGGAAAAGCGGGTGATCGTGGCGGACATGCCCGGCACCACCCGGGACGCGGTGGATACCCAGTTCGAAAACAAGTACGGCAAGTACGTCTTCATCGACACCGCCGGGATCCGCCGGAAGTCCAAGGTGGACGACCGGGTGGAGAAGTTCTCGGTGCTGCGGGCCAAGCTGGCCATCGAGCGGGCTGAGGTATGCCTCATCATGATCGACGCCCGGGAGGGCGTCACCGAGCAGGACACCAAGATCGCCGGTCTGGCCCATGAGGCGGGCAAGGCCTCCGTGATCGTGGTGAACAAGTGGGACCTGGTGGAAAAGGACACCCATACCATGGATCGGATGCGCAAGGAGATCTACCGGGATCTGAGCTTTATGACCTACGCCCCGGTGGTGTTCATCTCCGCTCTCACCGGGCAGCGGGCCGACCGGATCTTCGAGCTGGTAAACTACGTCAACGACCAGAGCGCCATGCGCATCACCACCGGACTGCTGAACGACGTGCTTGCCGACGCTCAGGCACGTCAGCAGCCGCCCACGGACAAGGGCCGCCGGCTGAAGATCTATTATATGACCCAGACAGGTACCCGGCCCCCTCATTTCGTCATTTTCTGCAACAGCCGGGAGCTGTTCCATTTCTCCTACCAGCGGTATATCGAAAACCAGATCCGCTCCACCTTCGGGCTGGAGGGGACCCCCATCCGGATCACCATCCGCCAGAAGGGCGATAACGAGGACAATTGAGCGCGGGAGCGTGACAGCCCGCCGGAGCCGACGGCTCCGGCGGGCTGTTTGCGCCTACAGCCGGAACATGTCTTGCCTTGTGCCGGGGATGATGATATAATTATTTATTGTGTAATCGTTCCGAGAGGAGAACCCCCATGGTTTTTAACCGTCGAGGAACTGAATATCTCTGGCTCATCGCCGCGCTGCTCGTCAGCGGCCTGGTCTTCTTTTTCATCGTCCGGGACGGCTCCCGGGCGGCGGAAGAGAAAAACGCCATCCCCGAGAGCGTGCGCATCAGTGAGATCATGGCCGCCAACGACTGCTTCCCGGACGAGGACGGCCATTTCTACGACTGGGTGGAGCTGCAGAACCTCACGGACGCCGTAGTGGACCTCTCCGGCTGGGGTCTCTCCGATACCACGGAGGAGATCGCCTTTTTCTTCCCGGAGGGCGCGGAGATCATGCCCAGGGACTATCGGCTGGTCTACTGCGACCGGAAGGCCATGCAGGAGAACGTCGCCCGCTTCGGCGTCTCCTCCCGGGGGGACGAGTCCGTGTTCCTCTTCCACGCCGACGGCACGCCGGCGGACGAGGTGGCGGTACCGCCCCTGTCCGAGGGGCAGAGCTACTCTCTGGAGGAGGACGGGACCTGGGTGGTCACCGACGCCCCCACCCCCGCCCTGCCCAACACCGACAAGGCCCGGAAGGTGCTCCACGTCTGGCGGACGGTGGCCTATACCGAGGCGGAATTCTCCGAGCTGATGAGCGCCAACGGCACCACCCTTCCGGACGAAGACGGAGATTTCTCCGACTGGATCGAGCTGTGGAACCCCGGGGAAAAGACCTGCGACCTCACCGGCTGGTTCCTCTCCGACGACCGGACCGATCCCATGCAATGGGAGATCCCCTCTCTGCTCCTTGCCCCCGGAGAGCGGCGGGTGATCTTCTGCTCCGGCAAAGACCGCGCCGGGACGGAGCTGCATACGAATTTTGCCCTGGACCGGACCGGCGGCGTGGTCGTCCTGGCTTCCCCGGCGGGCGCGATCGCCCTGTCCATGACCTATCAGGCCATGGAAAAGGACCAGGTGCAATATCTTACCGCCGCGGGCGAGGAAGCCCGCTCCTTCGCCCCCACGCCCGGATATCCCCCCACGGAGGAGGGCCGGGAGGACTTTCTCCTGACAAGCGATCGGTATGGGGATCTGGTGATCAACGAAGCGGTGCCCTACAATTCCGGTACCCTTCGGGACTGGAGCGGGAACACCTACGACTGGATCGAGCTGAAGAACACCTCGTCGGAGCCTCTCTCCCTGGCGGGCTGGACCCTCACCAACAACCTCCTCTTCCCGGATCTGTACCGTCTCCCGGCCAAGACCCTGGCCCCCGGCGGGATGCTGGTGATCTTCTGCGCCGGGGAGGACGGGAGCCGGGACAAAGGCCATGACTACGCCCCCTTCCGCATCAGCTCCCAGGAGGAACGGCTGTACCTCTTCGCCCCGGACGGATCCCTCTCCGACCGGGTCCTGGTGCGGGACGTGCCCTACGGCGGCAGCATCGGCCGTCTGGAGGACGGCGCGGGCTTTTTCCTCTTCAACACCCCCACGCCGGAGAAAAAGAACGTCCTGGGCTTCCGGCACCAGGCCCCCCTTGTGACCGCGGACGTGCCCCAGGGTATCTACGAGGACGTGGAGGCCCTCACCGTCGCCCTCTCCGGCCACGGGGAGATCCACTACACCCTCAACGGCTCCGTCCCCACCCGGCGCAGTCCGGTGTACACCGGGCCGCTGACGCTGAATAAAACCGCCGTGATCCGGGCCGTGTCCCTGACGGCGGACGAGTGCAGCAGCGACGTGGCCTCCTTCAGCTATATCATCAACGAACACCACGTCCTCCCGGTGGCCAGCCTGGCCTGTGATCCCGTCCAGTTCAAAAAGATCTACCAGGCCTCCAACCGGAGCGACATGGTGGACGCGGATTTTGCCCTCTTCAACGGAGAGGAGACGGAATTCACCCACGGATGCACGCTGCGGCTCCACGGCAACACCTCCCGGTACGCCCGGGACCAGAGGCCCATGGTGATCGAATTCAACAGCCGCTTCGGCGGGGATCTCCATTACGACGTGTTCGGCACCGGGGAGATCACCACCTACTCCTCCCTGATGCTCCGGGGGGAGACGGTGATGTATGTGTACATCCTCCGGGACAGCGTGGCCGCGACAGTGGCCGAGATGGTGAGCGATACCGCCCTGGCCCTGGACAACCGGTATTCCGTCCTGTACGTCAACGGCCAGTATTTCGGAATTTACCCCATCCGGGAGGACTTCTCCCGCCAGTATGTGGCCAGCCACACCGGCTCCACCCTGGCCAGCTGCCGGGTGGTGAAGGCGCCCGTCAAGACCTACACCGCCCCGGATCTCCTGGATATCATCGTCGACGCCTCCCAGTCGGATATGACCCTGGACGCCAATTACCTCCGGGTCGCCGATCAGCTGGACATGACCGCCATGGCGGACTGGCTGCTGCTGGAGGGGTACTTCAACAACCACGACGTGGGCGGGAACATCCGCTACGTCTACGGCGACAACACCGGCGGCAAATGGCGGCCCACCTTCTACGACCTGGATATCTCCATGGCGGGCCGCGCCCCCGGCTTCAGCGTGGCTCTTTACGGCACCGACCAGGTCAACGGCATTTTCATCAATCTGATGAGGAGCCCCCTCTTTCGGGAACTGCTGAAGGAACGGGCCGTGGTCCTGCTGGAAAACGGGCTGGCCGGGAATCTGACGCTGTCCGTGATCGACGAATTTGCCATGCTCCTGGAACCGGAGATCCTTCGGGAGACCCAGCGCTGGGTCGGCACCGTGGATACGTGGGATAAGGAGCTGTCCATGATCCGCCTGTACTTCGCTCCCTCCCGGACGGAGCTGTACATCAACGAGGTGGCCCGCATTCTGGCCTTGACGGAGGAGGAAAAGCTGGATGCTTTCGGGCAGTTCCTCTGGTAAGCGGCAAGCGGCAAAAAACGACCGGCGTCCCTCAGGGGGAACGCCGGTCGTTTTCCGTTTTCTGCAGGCTCTTCCGCCTGGCTCTCCGGTATCGCCGGATGCTCCGAACGGCGACGGTCAGCGAACACGCCGCCAGCAGGACGATCACGGCCCGGGAATAGGTGGACGAGAGGAATCCCATGCGGGGGTTGAAAATGTCCAGGACCACCAGCACCGCCACGACCAGCGCCAGAGAGACGGTCACATGGTCCAGCAGCGCCGCGAGGGCGCTCCCCTTCTTTTTCACGATCCTGCCTCCTTTTCCCCGGCGGGGAGATAGTCCTTGTCCCGGATCAGCAGGATGTCCGGGATGCCCCGCCGTCCGCCGCTGGAGGGCCGGTTGACGAAGCCGCCGTCCATGTACATCATGGAGGAGGCGCCGCCGTCCATGTTGTACGCCTGGACACAGCCGGTGAGGGCGCACACCTCCGCGAACTCGTCCAGCCAGAGGCCCTCGGAATAACCCGCGTCCCGGCCGTCGGCCACGATGAAGCAGTAGTGCCCCGGCTCATAGTAGCCCAGCGCGGTCCTGGGATTCTCCCGCCATAAGCTCCAGTACAGGTTCATCTCCTCTTCCCGGAGAGGATTTCCCTTCCCGTCCAGCAGCGCGGGGCCGAAGGTCCACACCTGCCAGAGCTCGTTCTCCCCGAAGGTGCGGATGTCAAAGCTCCGCAGCGCCTGGCAGACCATGGTCCCGTCCCGGTACAGCAGGCAGACGTCGCTGCCGGTGATGTCCGAATACAGGAACCGCCCGTTCCGCAACACCGTCCCGCCGTAGCTGAAGCCGCAGAAGTCCCCGTTGACCGCCACCACCGCACCGGATTCACGGCCCATGTTCAGCATGCCGTCGGTGGTATCCGGGTATGCGCTCCCCTTGGCAAAATAGCTGCGGAAGCACTCGATGGAGGATATATAGATGTCCGCCACATAGTAGACGGTGGTCCCCTTCCGGCCCTCGTAGGTGTGCTGCGTCACATGGACGGAGACATTCGGGCTGGTATAGTACCCCTCTCCCGTCTCCACCTCCGGGGTGAAGCGGCTCGCGAACTTGACCTGCCAGGGGATCTCCCTGTCGGGCGGAGGCGTCGCTTCCGGCACGGCCGGACGGTCGGACGCAGGCTCCGGCCCGGCCTCTTTTTCCGGAGCGGCCGAGGTCTCCGGCGCGGGGGAAGGCGTGACCTCCGGCACGG
>JAFRDL010000105.1 GCA_017411265.1 Oscillospiraceae bacterium
CCCCCTGGTAAAGATGCTGTCATTTTACATTTATATTCACCTAAAGTCAATATTTATTCACGATAAACCCCATTTTTGTGAATATTCATACGGAACAAGGAAAGAAATACCGCCGCGCTGTGTAAAATCACACAGCGCGGCGGCGGCCGTCCGGCTTTTTTAATCGTATTCCAGGATATATCGCCCGCAGGCGTTGATGACGGCGGTCTCCCCGCAGGCCCGTACCCGCTGGAAATCCGCGCCGTAACTCTTATGTACGTGGCCGTGGACCAAATACCGGGGCTTCCATTTTTCCAGCAGCGGGACAAAGGCCTCGAAGCCCCGGTGGGCCAGATCGTCCCGGTCTCCCACGCCCCGGATCGGGGCGTGGGTCAGCACGATGTCCACCCCGCCCGCCCGGGCGATCTGCCGCCGGAGCTTGAGGATACGGAAGCGCATCTGCCGCTCGGTGAACTGCCAGGGCTTGCCGTTGTACATGGACGAGCCGCCCAGGCCCAGGATCCGGACGCCTTTGATCGTGTACAGACGGTCGTCCGCGCATACACAGCCCTCCGGCGGGGCGGCGTCGTAGGATACGTCGTGGTTGCCGTGGACGTAGAGCAGCGGGCAGTTGCCCATGGTGACGAGGAAGCTGAGATACGGCGCCTTCAGATCCCCGGCGGACAGGATCATGTCGAACCCGTCCAGATTGCCCGGCCGGTAGTGCTGCCAGAGATACCCGTCCTCCTCGTCCGCCACCAGAAGGATCCTCACAGCTGCCTCTCCCCTTCCTTTTCCGGCGGGATCATCCGGCGATAGACACCCAGCAGGCGGACGATTTCCCGGGACATGGGCAGCAGTTCCTCAAAGGCGGGGATGCTCCCCTCCACGTTGCCGCACAGCCAGTCCATGGTCATGATCTCCTCCGGGGCCAGATCCCGGAGGCCGTCGCACCGCTCCGTCCCGTCCTGGTCGGTGATCCGGGTGCGGAAAGGACTGATATCTCCCCGGATGATCCCGTCCTTCAGGATCCACCCCAGGGAGCACACCCCGTCCGGCAGCGAGGGGCTGAACTCCACGTCGACGACGCCGCTGTCCAGGCCCCACCAGTAGTTGACGGCCCGGCTCCGGGACAGCTCCGCCCACGCGCCGGTGAACACGCTGTGGACGATGCGCTCGTACATTTTTCCCCAGTTCCAGCAGGGCGTGGCCAGCGGCGTGAGAACACCGTTCTCCTCCCGGAGGTATGTGCCCAGCTCAAAGCCCCGGCTGAGGCCCTCCGGCCCCGACGCCTCCCGGTTGGAGATCACCTTCACGCCCCGTTCCTTCAGCTCCGCCGCCGGATCCCCCGGCAGGCAGGACCAGCGCAGAAGCACCCGCGCCCGGGGATTGGAGAGGCGCGCGCCCAGGGCAAAGGCGTTGATGCTGGCGATGCTGCCGAAGATGGGATAGTTGGCCACGTAGCCCACCAGATCGTTGTCCGCCATGGCCCCGGCGATGGCGCCGGTGATGAACTTGCACTCGTGGATCCGGCTGTAGTACATCCGTACCCCGGTGTAGGGCTGGGACAGGGCGCAGTTGAGGATCTTCACCCCCGGGTGGGCCGCGGCGGCCCGGCGGCAGGCGCCGATCATGGCCCCCGTGGTGGCGAAGATCAGCTCGGCCCCCTCCGCCACGGCCCGCTCCAGGGCGGCGTCGAAATCGTGGTCCAGAGCCGTATACACCCGTATATCCGCGCTCTCCCCCAGCTGCTGCTCCAGGTATTCCCGGCCGCGGTCATGGGAGAGGGTCCAAACGCTCCGCTCCGGGGCAAAGGCGTAAAGAAAGGCGATGTTGATATGCTCCCCGCGGCCCACGGCCAGCAGCCGCTGCAGCAGGTTTTTCTCCCTGCCGCTGGGCTCCGTCTCCAGGGCGATGGCGTCCCGGTCCGCCTGGGCCAGCACGTCCGGCCAGAGAACGGTGAGCTTCTTTGTCAGCTCTGACGGGGGGAGCGTCTTGATCTCCGCAAAGGAAAACACGCCCAGCCATACCAGCAGCGCCTCCGCCGGAGTCACATCCCGGGCGGGATCCCGGATCTTTGCGAAGGCCGCGAGGAAATTGGCGTACCCCGCCTGGAAGCTCCGCTGCTCCTCCTCCGTCCACACGTGGTCGGGCTCGAAGCCCAGGGCGGCCTGGAGCCGGTCGTAGGAGCCCCGGTGGCGGAAGTCCACCCCGTAGAGCCCGGAGAGCTCATAAAAGCGCATGAACTCGTAATATACCTGGACGTCATGGTCTTCGCTGTACCGGGGCACCACCCGTGTGACTTTCCCCTGGACGGTGGGCGCGCCGAAGCTTTTGAGCACGCTGCAGCGCTTGTTCCCCTCCAGGATGTAGAACCGGCCCATGTACTCATAGCACCGGACCGGCTCCCGGATCCCCTCCTCCAGGTGGGCGTCGCACAGGTTGATCCATTTGGCGCCGAATTCACTGTTTGCGGGGAGCAGGGGCATGAGGTTCCCCGCCAGGGCCGCTACCCGTCCCACGCTGACGGTGCCCGCCACCCGGTCCATGGGGATGTCCACCAGCCCCAGCTCCGCGTATCCGGCCACCGGCACGTTTTTCAGAATATCGTCCAGCGCCGGGGGGTACGGATATTCGCCCCGGCTCACAGCGTCCTTATAGTATTTCTGCCCCGCTTTCAGGGCGGCGGCGTATTGCTCTACCGATTCCTGTCTCATGTTCCTCTCTTATTTCCGATATCCCGTGGTCATATCCACGGCGTTGACAAGCGGCTCCCCTGCGGCCCAGGCGGCCAGATTGCGCACCGCGAGATCCGTGATGCTCTCCCGGAGGCTCTTCAGGGACGTTCCGGCAACGTGGGGCGTGATCACCAGGTTCTCCAGACTCCACAGAGGGCTGTCCGGGGGCAGAGGCTCCGTCTCCGTCACGTCGATGGCGGCAGCGGCGAGCCGACCGCCGGACAGGGCCTCGTACAGAGCCTGCTCGTCCACCGCCGAGCCCCGGCCGCAGTTGATGAAGATCGCATCCGGCTTCATTTTTTCAAAGCGTTCCCGGTCGAAGAAGCGGATCGTCTCCCGAAATTGGGGCAGGACGGTGAAAACCACGTCCGCCTCGGGCAGGATCTCGTCCGTCTGCCCGGTGAGGACCAGCCGGTCCACATACTCCGGGCAGGGGGACGGACGGCGCTTGACCCCGATGACTCTCGCGCCCATGGCTTTCGCCAGTCGGGCATAGTATTTCCCGATATCCCCCAGACCGATCACCGCAACGGTGCATTCCGCAAGGGCCCGTTCCCGGCCCCTGTATTTCCACCGGGCCTCTTTCTGGTTGTCCCGGTACAGATGCAGGTTTTTCAGCAGCATCAGCGTCATGGCGAGCGCGTGCTCCGCCACCGGCTTGCTGTAGGCTCCCGTGGCGTTGCAGAGGACCGTCCTCGGCCCCAGAACGCCGGGGCGCAGAAACGCATCCGTCCCCGCCGCAGAGATCTGCAGCAGCTCCAGCGTCTCCGAGGCGCCGATCCGCTTCGGATCCACGCCCCCCAGGATCACGCTGGCGCCGCGGACGTCCTCCCCGGTCTCCTCTCCCCGCTTCCGGTAGACGAACCGGCAGCCCGGAGCCGCGCTCTCCAGCTGGGCCCGCCCGGCTTCGTCCATGGGGATCAAAACAAGAACCGTTTTCATCGCACCCGCTCCTTTCTCTCTGCGGGCTTACAGTACAGGATGGACCGGGCGGTTGTCAAGCCGCCCGGCCTGTTTTTATTCCCCGAAGGCCCGATCCAGCACTTCGCCCACCGTCCGTCCCTGGGCCGCCGCCCGGGCCTTAAGCGCCGCGAGAGTGCTCTCCCGCACCGTGGCCGTCAGAGTGACATACCCGCCGGGCACGGGGAGACGGAGCGTCTGCCCGGGGTGGATCACCGTGGAGGAAAGGCCGTTGAGAGCCATGATCTCCCGGTATCGGAGCCCGTTCCCCAGATACCGCTCCGCGATGCCCCACAGGGTGTCCCCCGGCTGCACCGTCACGGTTCCGGGAGCATCCTCCCCGCCGGCGCCCTCGTAGCGCAGCACGCAGTCCCAGGGGTAATCGTAATAGGAGGATATGCCGATCTCCCGGCCGGTCTGGTCCCCGGGCACGCCGCCGGTGACGCCCCCCAGCTCGTTGCCGGCGGCCTCCACCATCCGCCCGCCGCCGATGTACAGCGCCGTATGGTGGATCCGGTTGAGGAGCACGTCGCCCCGGAGGAGCCCCGCTCCGGTCCGGAGGTCCACCTGCGCCGTCACGTCCCGGAAGCCGTGGTCCAGAAAGTCCTCGCGCATGTTCCCGGTATAGGTGGCGCGCAGAGGCAGTCCCGCCGCCCGGTACGCGGAGATCACCAAGCTTGAGCAGTCGTAGTCCGGCCCCCACCGGTCCTTCTGGTCGTATCCGTGGGCGGCGCTCTCCGCCGTGTCCACCGCCCAGTCTACCGCCTTTTCGATCACTGTCATGGTCCATCCCTCCCGAAGGGGTCTGTTCATGCCAGTGTATGCGGGAGGGCCGGTCCCGGCTTTGAAAAAAGCCATATGGAAAAACACCGCGCGGTCAGCAGGCCGCCAGAGCGGATCTCCCTTGCATCCGGGCCTCCGGCGTGATACAGTAGAGAAAACCTTCCGCAGGGGGTCCCCGATGGAG
>JAFRDL010000106.1 GCA_017411265.1 Oscillospiraceae bacterium
CGAGCACGATCGGGTCATCTGCTTTGCGGGCAAAAGCATGGAGCAGATCGTCACCTACTCCCAAAACCTGGGGTATCTCACCATCCCCCAGGACAGGATCGTGAAGGTGGACGATCTCAAAAACTATGCCGACGACAGGGTCTGCATCATCACTACCGGCAGCCAGGGGGAGCCCATGAGCGGCCTCTACCGCATGGCCAATGCCTCCCACAAGATCAACATCGGCTTCGGCGACACGGTCATCATCTCCGCCTCCGCCATCCCCGGCAACGAGACCGCCGTGGGCAAGGTCATCGACGGCCTCTTTGAAAAGGGAGCCTATGTGGTGTACGACCGCATGGCGGACGTGCACGTCTCCGGCCACGCCTGCCGGGAGGAGCTCAAGCTCATGCTCCATATCACGAAGCCCAAATACTTCATCCCCGTCCACGGAGAGTTCCGCCATCTCATGACCCATGCCCGGCTGGCCCTCGACATGGGCGTGCCGGAGGAGAACATCTTCGTGATGAACATCGGCGAGGTGATCTCCTTCACCAGAAGGACCGCCGCAAAAGGCGGCGAGGTGCCCTCGGGCGCCGTCATGGTGGACGGCAGCAAGAGCATCGAGGACGCGGTCATTCGCGACAGGCGGGAGCTGTCCAGCCAGGGCCTGGTGGTGGCGGTCATCACCGTGGACAAGCGGACCGGGCGGCAGATCGCGCCCATGGAGCTGATCTCCCGCGGGTTCGTATACATGAAGGAGGCCGAGGATCTGATGAGCGAGGCCGCCGAAGCCGTGTCGGAGGAGGTCGGCCGCTTCGAGACGGAGGGCAAAGAGAACTACGGCGACATCAAGACAGCCGTCAAGAGCAAGCTCAGATCCTTCTTCAAGAGCAAGACCAGGCGCACGCCCCTGATCATCCCCATCGTCATTGAAGGAGAGACCCATGATTGAAGCTATCGCGCGGGAGCTGGCCGGCGAGATCCGGCAAAGCAGGGAATACGGAGCCTACGCCTCCGCCAGGGACAAGGTCCTGGCGGACGAGCAGACCGCGTCCCTGCTCAAACGGTTCCATCGCCTGCAGATGAGGGTCCAGGCCCGGCGGATGACGGGGGAGCAGGGCGGCGCCGAGGAAGAGGAGCTCAAAAAGCTGGCGGAGCTGCTGCAGTTTTCCCCGGATGCCGCAGACTATCTCATGGCGGAATATGGGCTGAATCAGCTGCTGACAACGACCTTTGACACCATCGCCAGGGAAGTGGGCGTGGATTTTTCGGAATGGGGGAGATAATATGAGTCAATGGAAGGACCCGGGCGCGGCGCGCCGGGAAAAGGCATGGCGGATCCTCAGGCCTGTGGCGGCGGCGCTGCTGAGCATCGGCTTGGTGGCCCTCGCCATGATCGGGACCATCCGTTATGTGCTGAGCCACTTCGTCTATCCAGTGGACGCGGACGACAACACCCCCATCGAGGTGGTGATCCCCTCCGGCGCCTCCGCCTCCCGCATCGCCTCCCTCCTCTACAACGCCCGGGGCCAGGACGAGCCCGGGCTCATCGTCAGCACCGCTTCCTTCAAGGTGTATGTGGACTTTACCGGCCGGGCCAACTCTCTGAAGGCGGGGACCTATGTGCTCTCCAGGAACATGACCATCCCGGAGATCGTGAACATCCTCAGCGCCGGGAATGAGGCAAGGCGCGTCACCCGCTTCACCATCCCGGAGGGGTACACCGCCGCCGAGATCGCCCAGATCCTTTTTGAAACGGGCATTCTGGAGGATCAGGAGGAGTTCCTGGCCCTCTGCAAGGACAACACCCTTCTGTCCGCCGGGTATCTCGATGCCATCGCCAACGCATCCGATCGCCGCTACGCCCTGGAGGGATATCTGTTCCCGGACACCTATGAGATCTATGAGGATGCCACCGCCGCCGAAATTTTGAAGAAGATGCTGAACCGGTTCGCCGTGGTCTTCTCCGAGGAGGATGCCCAGCGGGCCAGGGATCTGAACCTGACCACGGATCAGATCATGACCCTGGCCTCCATGATCGAGCGGGAAGCCGGCGTCGCGGAGGACTTCCCCCGTGTGTCTGCGGTGTTCCATAACCGGCTCCGCCAGGGCATGGCGCTCGAATCCTGCGCCACCCTGTCCTACACCCTGGGGGTGAAGAAATACACCTTCACGGAGTCGGAGATGGCCACCGTGTCCCCCTACAACACCTATCGGAACAAGGGCTTGCCCGTGGGGCCCATCTGCAACCCGGGCCGGGCGGCCATCCAGGCGGCGCTGTATCCCGAGGAGGCGTATCTCCGGGAGGGATATCTCTATTTCTGCAACATGAACCCCAAGCAGACCAACCAGCTGGTCTTCGCCCGGACCTACGAGGAGCATCGCAGGAACGTGGTCATGTATTCTCCCTTCTGGGACTGAGAGGGTGGGGCCCTTGGCCCCTCGATATAAGGCCCGTACCGGGCTTTTCGATATACCCCTTCGGGGTTCGATATATCTTCGATTCGATATGCCTGCGGGCAAGAAGGACTTTATAGCATATCGAATTGACGCGTAGCGGCAATACATCGAATGGACGCGAAGCGGCCATACATCGAATCGCCGCCCGGCGGCGATATATCGACCCGCCGCCCGGCGGCGATATATCGCCCCCCCGCGCTGCATCCCTTGCGGCGCAGCCGCAAACATCACTTGCCCGTCCCCCTGTTGTCATCCCGACCGAGAGAGCGCAGCGACCGAGTGGAGGGATCTTTGAACGCAGCCGGCATAACCGAGTCGCTTTTCCGTTGTATACGCTTTTTGCGTTCTGAGATCCTTCGAGTCGCTTCGCTCACTCAGGATGACAAGATTTATGGTAACGGATCGCGCGCGCTCCCGCCCCCCTTTTGTCATCCTGAGCCAGGCCGCAGGCCGCGTCGAAGGATCTCTGAACAGTGCCGGTCGAAACGAGCCGGCTTTCCGTTGTATACGCTTTTTCCGTTCCG
>JAFRDL010000107.1 GCA_017411265.1 Oscillospiraceae bacterium
ATATTCGTCTCCCCTTTCAAAGTTCTTTTTTCCGGCCCAGCCAGGCGTCGTACACCGCCAGGGCCGCGGCGGCCTCCACACAGGGCACCGCCCGGGGCACGATACAGGGGTCGTGCCGCCCCCCCACGGCGATCGTCGTCTCTTCCATGTTGACAAGATCCACCGTCCGCTGCGTCTTTGCGATGGAGGGCGTTGGCTTGAAGGCGACCCGGAACCGGACGGGCATGCCCGTGGTGATGCCGCCCAGGATGCCCCCGGCGTGGTTGGTCAGCGTCACCACCCGGCCCTTCTCCAGGGCAAAGGGGTCGTTGTTCTCGCTGCCCCGGAGGGCCGCGGCGCCGAAGCCCGCGCCGAATTCCACGCCTTTCACCGCCGGGATGCCCAGGAGCACCGCGGCCAGCCGGCTTTCCATGCCGCCGAACAGGGGGTCTCCCAGTCCGGCGGGGACGCCGAGCACGGCGCACTCCACCACACCGCCCACGGAGTCCCCCTCCGCCCGGGCGGCGGCGATGGCGCCGCGCATCTTCTCCCCCTGTTCCACGCTGAGGGTGGGAAAGATCTCCCCCACCCCACCGGTGAGGATATCCCCTTCGTCGGGGATCCCGGCGATAGAGGCGATGTGGGCGCGCACGGCGATCCCCTCCCGCTCCAGGAGCTGAAGGCAGATCCCCCCGGCCACACACAGCGGCGCCGTGAGCCGTCCGGAAAAATGTCCGCCTCCGGCGGCGTCCCGGGCGGGACCGTATTTCACCGCAGCGGTGTAGTCCGCGTGGCCGGGCCGGGGCGTGTGGAAATACGCCGCGTAATCCCCGCTGCGGACGTCGGTATTGCGGAGGATCGCCGTGACCGGCCCGCCGCAGACGACGCCGTCCTTCACCCCGGAGAGGAATTCCGGCTCGTCCGCCTCCTTCCGGGGCGTGGACCAGTCGTTCCGGCCCGGAGCCCGGCGGGCGAGGAAGGCGGCCAGGCGTTCGACGTCGACCGGTGCCCCGGCGGGCAGCCCTTCCATGACGACCCCCACGGCGGGGGAATGGGACTGGCCGAAAACGGTGATGCGCAGGTTTTCTCCGATGCTGCTGCTCATGAGCGGCCTCCTTTCAGCGTATCCAGATCCTCCCAGAACCGGGGGTAGGACTTGGCGGCGCACCCGGCCCCGGGGATGACGACGCTCTCCCGGCAGAGCGAGGCGGCCACCGCGGCGGCCATGGCGATGCGGTGGTCCCCCCGGGGATCCGCCGTGCCGCCCCGGAGGGCGGGCTTCCCGCGGATGACGAGGCCGTCCGGGAGTTCTTCCACCTCCGCCCCCAGGGCGCTGAGCATGGCGGCGGTGCTCTCCAGCCGGTCCGATTCCTTCAGCCGGAGCCGGGCGGCGTTGACGATCCGGGTCTCCCCCTCCGCTCCGGCGGCCACCGCGCTGAGGGCCGGGATAAGATCCGGCACCGGCGCGGCGTCGATGACGCAGCCCCGGAGCTCTCCCCGGCGGACGTGGATCCCCCGGGGGGAGAGCGTGATCTCCGCACCCATGGTCCGGAGGATGTCCGTCACGGCCCGGTCCCCCTGGGAGGAGACCATGCTCAGTCCCTCCACGGTGATCCCCGGCTCCGAAAGGGCTCCCATACACAGGAAGAAGGCCGCGCCGGACCAGTCGCCTTCCACCCGGAGCTTCTCCGGCAGGGCGAAGGTCCGGCCGCCCGGGATGGCGTACGTCCCCCCGCTCCGGTCCAGGAATACTCCGGAGCGCATCAGAGCGTCCTCGGTCATGGTGACGTAGGCCGCGGACTCCAGGTTTCCCGTGACGGTGAGCGTGCTGTCCCCCGTCAGCCGGGGCAGAGCCATGAGAAGGCCGGAGATGAACTGGGAGGACACGTCCCCCGGCAGGGTGAACGCCCCGCTTCGGAGCTGCCCGGAGCAGTACAGCGCCGCCCCCTCGGCCCGGAGCGTCATGCCGTGGGCCGTCAGCTCCCGGTCCAGCGGGGCCAGGGGCCGTTCCGGCAGCCGTCCCTCCCGGAGGAACACCGCCTCCGCCCCCAGCGCTCCCGCCACCGGGAGCAGAAACCGGAGGGTGGAGCCGCTCTCTCCGCAGGGAAGGCGGCAGAGGCCTGCGGGCACGGTGCGGACGGGCTCCGCGCGAATGGTATCGGTATCCACGGCCACGTTCGCCCCCAGGGCGTTGAGGCACGCGGCGGTGGCGGCGATATCCCTGGAAACGCCGCCGCATTCCAGCTCCACGGCGTTCTCGCCCAGGGCGGCGCAGATCAGCAGCCGGTGGGCCTGGGATTTGGAGGCGGGAGGACGCACGGTGCCGCTGCGCGCTCCCGGCGATACGGTGACGGTCACAGGGCGCCTCCTTCCCGGAGCCAGGTCTCGAATTCCTCGCCGGGGATGGTTTCCACCCGGCAGCGGCCGATCCCCTGGATGACGACCAGGGGCAGACGGTCCCCCTCCCGCTTCTTGTCGGACATGGCCGCGGCGGCCAGCTCCCGGGCTCCGTACGGCAGCGCGGTGGGAAGGCCGGCCTTTTCCAGCAGGGCAAGGATCCGTTCCGCCGTCTCCGCCGGGCACAGGCCCCGGGCGGCGCAGGTCCGGGCCATGGCCGCCAGACCCATGGCCACCGCTTTTCCGTGGGAGACGCCGTACCCGCTGCACAGCTCTGCGGCGTGACCCGCGGTGTGGCCCAGGTTCAGCAGCCGGCGTTTTCCCGTATCGAATTCGTCCTCCGCCACTACGGAGCGCTTGTATTCCACGCACCGGGCGACGATCTCCTCCGGCCGGTCCGCCAAAGCGCCCCGCTCCAGGAGAGAAAACAGCTCCTCTCCGGCAAGGACGCCGGTCTTGACGATCTCGGCGCAGCCGTCCCGGAACACGTCTCCGGGAAGGGTGGAAAAAGTATCCGTGTCGCACAGCACCAGAGAGGGCTGGTGGAAGGCCCCGGCCATGTTTTTCCCGGCGGGCAGATCCACCGCCGTCTTGCCTCCCACGGAGGAGTCCACCGCGGCAAGAAGAGTGGTGGGCAGCTGTACGAAGCGGATCCCCCGGAGATAGGTGGCGGCGGCGAAGCCCGCCATGTCCCCCGTCACCCCTCCGCCCAGGGCCACCAGCAGATCGGCGCGGGTGAGGCGGTTTTCCGCCAGGAAGCGCAGGATGTCGTCATAGGTTTTCAGCGTCTTGGACGCCTCCCCCGCGGGGAACACGAACCGGCTCACGGCAAAGCCCGCCCGCTCCAGAGAGGCACACGCCGTGTCGGCGTACAGAGGGGCCACGGTGCTGTCCGTCACCACCGCGGCGGCGCCGGTCCCGCAGACCGCGGCGATCCGCTCGCCGCACTCCCGCAGAAGGCCGGGACCGACGCACACGTCGTACTCCCGGGAAGCGGTCACATGGATGGTCCTCAACGTCCGTCCACCTCCTCCTTTCTTCTCCGTCCCTCCGCCAGAAGGGCGCGCAGCGTCTCCTCGTCCCCGGTCTCCAGGGCGGCACGGTACTGCTCCATGGCGGACAGGAAGACGTCCATCTCCGCCAGGAGGCAGTCCCGGTTTTCCATGAACAGCTCCGCCCACATGGCGGCGTCCAGCCAGGCCACCCGGGTCATATCCCGGTAGCTCCCGGCGGAGAAGCCCTTGTGGCTCCCCGCCGTGGGGCTCTTGATGAAGGCGTTGGAGACCACGTGGGCCATCTGGGAGGTAAAGGCGATCATCCGGTCATGCTCCGCGGCGGTGGTGACGGAGAAGCGCCCGAAGCCCGCCGGGGCGAGCAGCTTTTTCACCCGGTCCAGCAGAAGGATGTCGTCAAAATCCTCCGGCACGATCACCATGGGCGCGCCGTGGAACAGGTTGGCGCGGGCGTACCGGAAGCCGGAGTTGTGGGTCCCGGCCATGGGGTGACCGCCCAGATAGGTGAAGCCGTGCTCTCGCGCCAAGGCAAAGCACGCCTCGCACACCGGGCGCTTCACGCCGCAGCAGTCCAGCACCACCGGCCCGGGGCCGATGCGGGGCGCCAGCGCCCGCAGGCACTCCACCGCCGCCCGGGGCGGCACGGCGAGGAGGATCAGATCGCAGGAGGCCGCGTTGTCTTCCGTGAGGGGTCCGGCCGCCGTACCGCTCATCACGGCGAAATCCTGGATCACCTTGTCCCGGTCCCGGGCCAGGACCGTGTGCCCCGCCTCGGCGTAGGCCTTGGCAAAGGAGCCGCCGATGAGGCCCAGCCCAACGACGCCCACCGTCATCGGACGGCCACCTCCCGGATGCGGCGCACCTCGTCCGCCAGCTTTTCGTATTCCTCGGGCCGGAGGGACTGGGCCCCGTCGCACAGGGCGTGGAGGGGATCGTTGTGCACCTCGATGATCAGTCCGTCCGCCCCGCAGGCCGTGGCCGCCAGGCCCATGGGACGCACCATCCGGGCCAGGCCCGTGGCGTGGCTGGGGTCCACGATCACCGGCAGGTGGGTCAGCTCGTGGAGCATGGGCACCGCCGCCAGATCCAGGGTGTTCCGGGTGTAGTCGTCAAAGGTGCGGATGCCGCGCTCGCAGAGGACCACCCGCTCGTTGCCCCCGGCCATGATGTATTCGGCGCTCATCAGCAGCTCCTTGAGGGTGTTGGCAAGCCCCCGCTTGAGCAGGATGGGCTTGCGGAGACGGCCCAGCTCCTTGAGCAGATCGAAATTCTGCATGTTCCGGGCGCCCACCTGGATCATGTCCACGTCCTGAAAGAGATCCAGCGCGGAGGTGCCCATGATCTCCGTGACGATGGGCAGCCCCGTCTCCCGCCGGGCGACGCGCAGCAGCTCCAGCCCGGTGGCGGCCAGGCCCTGGAAGTCATAGGGGGAGGTGCGGGGCTTGAAGGCGCCGCCCCGGAGGAGCTGAGCGCCGGAGGCCTTCACCGCCCGGGCGATGCCCACGATCTGCTCCTCGCTCTCCACGCTGCAGGGACCGGCGATCATCACGAAATTGCCTCCGCCGATCTTCACGCCGCTCACGTCCACCACGGTGTCCTCCGGGTGGAACTTCCGGCTGCAGCACTTGAACGGCTCGGTGACCCGCTTCACACTGTCCACGATGGAAAGGCTGCCCAGCAGATCCATGTCCACCCGGGTGGTGTCTCCGATGAGGCCCAGGACGGTTTGGAACTCTCCCTGGGAGATGTGGACCTTTACTCCCTGCTCGCCCAGCCAGTCGATGAGCTGGGCGCGTTTTTCCTCACTCACACCGTTTTTCAACACTACGATCATGGCGATCTCCTCCCTGCAAAAGAAAAAGCGGCACAGGGTGATCTGTGCCGCTTGAAAGCTCTCGGTCAGCTTATTTCCGCATCACAAATACCCTTACTCCGTTACGAAGTAAAGTAATATAAGCCAAAGCTGTAGATGCGGGCCGCCGCTGCCATTTCTTTGCTCCTTTAAAGCGTTTTAACTGGTACACAGTATAGGCGCTTTCTTCGGAAATGTCAACAAACAGTTTCCGCGCTCTTTGGATGGTTTTTCCGGCGGATGCTTACCTCTCCCGGAGATGCTCCACCACATCCCGGAGGCAGACGCTGCTCTCCCCCACCGTGACCACCCCCGGCTCGGCGCGCACCGCCTCCAGCGCGTTGGAGGGGGCAAAGGCAAACGCCGCCGCCCGGAGCATGGGCAGATCGTTCCAGCTGTCGCCCACGCAAACGACTCTCTCCGGGTCCACGTCCAGCAGGGCGGCCAGGCGGGTCACGCCGGTCCCCTTGTCGCTCCCGGCGGCCACCACGTCCACCAGCGGCCCGGCTGGCACCGCCTCGTACTTGTCCGGAAACCGTTCCCGGAACCAGGCGGTCACCGCGTGGGACAGCTCGTTTTCCCCGGCGGACAGCTCCTCCCCCGCCAGGACCACCTTGGTCCAGGGAAACAGCACCCGCTCCATCTCCGCCAGGCGGACCTCCGCGCCCATGTTCCGCAGGTGCTTCTCCACCCCGGCGCTCCAGCGGCAGACGCACACGTCCGCTCCCCGGTGCACTTCCATTCCCAGGCCGGGGAAGGCGTCCAGCGCCGCCCGGAGATCCGCCCGGCAGGAAAAAGGAAGGAAGCTCTCGTACACGCTCTCCAGACGGTCCCCGTCAAAAAGCACCGCCCCGTTGCTCAGCACCGCCGGCGCGTTGGTTTTCAAGAGCGGCCGGATGTGGAGATAAGACCGGGGATCCCGGCCGGTGGCGATGGTGAACAGGCCGCCCTCCGCCATGAATTCCTCAGCGGCCCGACGGTTCGCCTCCGGCACGGGACCGCCGGTCCCGTAGGGGCGAAGAGTGTCGTCGAAGTCGGCCACCAGGAGCCATCCGCTGAATCTGCCCATTTTTTCCTCTCTTCCCGAACCAAAGAGGACGAAATCCCGTCCTTGTGGTATAATATGTCCAGTTTCGACCCTCAAGGAGTCTGTCTATGAAAAAGAGCGCTGTCTTCGTCAACAAGCTGTTTCTGATCGCCGGGATCCTGTGCCTGCTGTTCTATCTTGCGGAGGGGATCACCGTGCGCTTCGGCCAGTCCATGCTGTGGGTGTGGCTGGTGCTGGGGCTGGGCTGTGTCGGCCGCTGGTTTTTCTGGCGCCGGGCATGGCGGCAGGGGAAGCGGGCCCCGGTGCCCCGTTGGGTCGTCTGGACCGTCCGGATCCTGGCGGTGCTTGCCCTGGCCGTATTCGCCTACGTGGAGAGCTTTATCCTGTCCGCCGCCTTCCAGAAGGCGCCGGACGGGCTGGACGCCATCGTGGTGCTGGGCGCCCGGGTGGAGGCCGACGGCCCCAGCGGCTCGCTGAACGAACGGATCCAGGCCGCCGCGGATTATCTGCGGCGAAACCCCGAGACCCTGGCGGTGGCCTCCGGCGGCCAGGGAGAGGACGAGCCCATGAGCGAGGCCGCCTGCATCCGGGACCATCTGGTGGCCGCCGGGATCGGCGAGGACCGGATCCTTCTGGAGGACGCCTCCACCAGCACGGTGGAAAACCTTCAAAACAGCTTCGCCCTGCTGGGGGACGGCGTGGAGAGCGTGGGCATCGTCACCAACGACTTCCACATCTTCCGGGCCGTCCGGGTGGGACAGGCCCTGGGGCGCTATGAGGTCTGCGGCGTCCCCGCCCGGTCGTTCCCCGGCGGCTTCGTCCACTATTCCGTACGGGAGTTTTTCGCCGTGAGCGTGTCCTTCCTCCGGGGGAACCTGGCCCCGGCTTAAAGGAGAGCGGGGACCTCCTCCAGGGACCGGAGGTCGTGGTCCACCCGCAGTTCCTTCGGGAGCGGCTTTCTCTCCGGATTGTACCAGGCGGTGCGGATCCCCGCGTTCACGCCGCCCCGGATGTCGCTGGTGAGGGAATCCCCCACGATCAGCGTCTCCTCCCGGGGGACGTCCCCCAGGACGGCGAACACCCTGTCAAAAAAGGCGGGATGGGGCTTTTCCGCCCCCAGGTCCTCGGAAATGAACACCGCGTCCAGCAGCGCATCCAGGCCCGACCGGGCCAGCTTGCGCCGCTGGGCGATTTTTGTGCCGTTGGTGACGGCGCACTGGAGCACGCGCCCCTGCAGGGCCGTCACCGTTTCCAGCGCCCCCGGGCGGAACACGACGGTGTCCCCCAGGTCCAGCTGGTAATCCTCGTTGAAGGCGGGAGCGACGTCCGGGTCGATGCCGTACAGGGCAAAGAACTCCCGGAATCGGTTCACCAGGATCTCCGGCTTGGTCATCTCCCCCCGCTCCAGGGCCTCCCAGTATTTCAGGTTGATCCGGGAATAGACCCGGAGCATCTCGTCGGTACATGTCCCCAGACCGCGGCGGGAAAAGCCCGTGCGCACCGCCGCACGCTCCGCCGCCTGAAAGTCCAGCAGCGTACCGTCCACGTCCCACAGAACCGCCCGGATCATGCCTCCGCCTCCCAGCGCTCCCGGAGCCAGGCGATCTCCGCGGCGTAGCCCGCGTCGTCGTTGGGGGTCTCCAGGATAAAGGGCCGTCCCGCCAGGGCGGGATGCCGGACCACGCGGACCAGCGCCTCGGGATCGATCCTCCCCTCCCGGAGCTTCGCGTGGCGGTCCTTACGGCTGCCCCGGTCGTTGAGAGAGTTGTTGAGATGCATCGCCCGGAGCCGGGAGAGCCCGATCACGGCGTCGAATTCCGTGAGCACCGAATCCATGTCCTCCACGTCGTAGCCCCCGTCCCACACGTGACAGGTATCCAGACAGACCCCCATCTTCTCCCGGAGCGTCACACGGTCCAGGATCTCCCGGAGCTCCTCGAACCGTCCGCCCACCTCGCTGCCCTTGCCGGCCATGGTCTCCAGCAGCACGGTGGTATGCATGTCCGGGGTGAGGACCTCGTTGAGCAGCGCCGCGATGGCGGCGATCCCCGCCTCGGTCCCCTGCCCCACGTGGCTGCCGGGATGGAAGTTGTAGAAGCATCCGGGGGTGAGCTCCATGCGGGCCAGGTCCTCCGTAAAGGCCAGGCGGGCGAATTCCCGCACGCCCTCCTTGTCGCTGCAGGGGTTGAGGGTATACGGGGCGTGGGCCACCAGCGGTCCCTTTTCCCCGCCCGACCAGTGGGCGCGGAAGGCCGCGGCGTCCGACTCGTCCGCCTTCAGCGCCGCCCCGCCCCGGGGGTTGCGGGTGAAAAAGGCGAAGGTGTTGGCCCCCAGGCTCTCCGCCCGTCCGGCCATGGCCATGTAGCCTCCCGAGGCGGAGACGTGATATCCCAGATAGAAGGCCCTGTTCGTTGACATCTTTATTTCTCCCGTGTATACTTTTTACCCTGACGGCAATCATTGTACCACAACTCGCCCGCGGGGGAAAGGGGGACGGAAAATGAAATCATCCCGGCGCTCCCGGGCGCTGTTCGCCTTCTGCGCGGCGTATGCCTGTCTGACCGCGCTCTTTTTCGGTCCCCGACCGGCGACCTCCGTGCCGGTGTGTCTCTTCCTCGCCGGGGCGGGCGCTCTCTGTCTGCTCCGCTGGGAGGACGACGGCGCGCCGTACCGTCCGGCAGAATGGGCCGCCGCGGGGATCTGCGCTCTGGCTCTCGTCCGCCGCTTTCTCAGCCGGACGGCGGCAGGATACGCCCTCGGCGTCGGCCGGTATCTGACCGCGGCGGCCATGCTGGCCGTCCTGGTGCCCTTCTTCCTCCGCTGCTGGCGAAGGCTCTCCTCCCCCGCTCCGGACCGGGAGGCGGACGGCGCCGCCTCCATGGCGTGGTGGGAGCCGCTGATCGTAATCCTCTCCGCCGCCGCGGCCGTCACCGTCTGCTCCAAGTCCTCCCCCCTCTACCCTCTCAACGACTGGGTGGACGCCAACTGCTTTTTCACCGTGGGCAAGGCCATGGCCCACGGACAGGTGCTGTACCGGGACATCTACGAGCAGAAGGGCCTTTTGCTCTATGTCCTTCACGCCCTGGCGTATCTCCTCTCAAAACGAACGTTTTTGGGCGTGTGGCTGCTGGAGATCCTCTCCGCGTTTTTCTTTCTGTTTTTCGCCTATAAGACCATGCGGCTCTTCGCCGGAAAAGGCGTCCTGGCGCTGATCCCCCTGCTGGCGGGCATGGTCTACAGCATGAACAGCTTCTGCCACGGGGACAGCGCGGAGGAGCTGTGCCTGCCGCTTGTGATGTACGCGGTATACCTGGGGCTTCGCTGCGCCCTCCGGGGCGCGGATCCCTCCCGCCGGGAATGGCTGGGGATCGGGATCACCTCCGGGTGTGTGCTGTGGATCAAATTCTCCCTGCTGGGGTTTTACCTGGGCTGGGCGCTGCCCTTTCTTTTCTGGTATCTCCGGGGGAAGAACGGCCGGGGCCTCGGCCGGATGGCGCTGTGGATCCTGCTGGGGGTCGGCGCCGTCACCGTGCCGGTGCTGGGGTACTTCGCCGTGAACCGCGCGCTGCCGGAGCTGTGGACCGGGTATTTTTACAACAACGTTTTTCTCTATCAGCGCGGCGGCGGGAGGGGGTTCCTCCGCCAGCTGCGGTGGAGCATCGGAGACAGCTTCCAGTACAGCCCCCTGCTGTACGCCTCCCTGCTCTTTTCCCTGCCGCTGTTTTTCCGGCGCCGGGGCGCCGCCATGGCGGCGTGGGTGTTCCTCCCCCTGGGCGGGCTGCTGGCGACGATATACGCCAACTCCGTTCCCCAGTACTATTACTCGTTCATCCTGAATGTGTTTGCCCCCCTGGGCTTCATCCTCCCGACCCTGTGGCTGGAGGAGTTGCTCGCCCGGCGGCGGCAATGGATCGCCGGGGCGGTGTGCGCCGCGCTGGGAGCCGCGCTGATCGCCACGGGCTGCAACAACCTGTATCTCCTTTCCTGGCAGAAGGAGGACATGCCCCAGTTTATTTTTGCGGACACCATCTCCCGGTACGAGGACGCCACGCTGCTCAACTGCGGCTTTCTGGACGGAGGCTTTTACACCGTCTCCGGCGTGGTGCCCAGCGAGAAATACTTCTGCTCCCTGAATCTGGGGCTGGAGGAGATCGGCCGAACGCAGGACGAATGCCTTCAGCAGGGCCGGGTGGACTTCGTGGTGACCCGGGACTGGGACGCCCGGTTCCCGCTCTATCACTGCGTGGACACGGCGGAGATGCCCTTCGAGGGGTACGACTTCGTCTATCGATTGTATATGCGAAACGACCTTGCGGAATAAAAAACCGGCGGGACGATGCGTCCCGCCGGTTTTTTTATCGTTCCCGGCCGCCCGGCCGGAACAGCGCTTTGATTTCCGCTCTGACCCGCGGCCAGTCCATCACCATTCCCTGGACCAGACGGTACAGGGGAAGGAACGGGAGCAGCAGCTTGTGCCGCCAAAAATATGGATAGAACTCCTGTATGAACTCCTTGGACGGGAACAGCCGGCCCAGGGCGTACTGCAGTCTGCCCGACGCGCCGCCGCCCATTTGCTCCACGCCGTTTTTGACCCGATGCTCCTCGGATCCGAATCGCCCGGCCAGCAGGTGGTTCTCCAGGATCTCCCGCCCCTCGTTCGAGAGCTCGCCGTCTCCGAACAGCGCCGTCGCCAGTTCCCGACTCTTCCGTTCGAACTCCGACAGGTCCAGCTTTTTCAGCTCTCCGGCGATGTATGCGCGGTCCAGGGAATCCGAAAACCGTTTCCAGAAAACATAGATGTCCAGATTGGCCCGCAGTCCGATCCCGGCGCCGGTGTAATGATTGTATTCGTGGGCCAGCAGATAGAGGTAAAAGTCTTCGTCGGAAAAGGAAAGACGGCAGGGATGATCTCCGTCGGGGATCAGCCGGGTCCGGACGTCCGCGTAATACCGGTAAAAGGGGGTCCGGGGACTGTAGTCGAACAGATGCCGGTGCATTTCCATCACGTACATGGGCGCCTTGGTGTACAGGTCGTGGTGGCCTTTCCCGAACTCTTCCGCCGTATATCCCAGGTCCTCCATGATCTCTCGGACCTCCCGGGCGCGGGCCGGGTCGAACAGGACGTCGCAGTCGGCCATCTGCCGCATGCCGAGCCGGGGATAATAGTTTTTCATCACCGCCCCCTTGAGCGGCATATACCAGATCCCCGCCGCCTCCAGCCGGGCGGCGACCCGGCGGAGCTCCCCGTCCAGGGCTACGCTCTTTCGGATGGATTTGGCTTCCGCCTTGACAAAGGCGTCGTCCTTCACGCCGGCGCTCTCCAGCGCCATGGCGACGACGGCGGTCATCATGTGCCGGTCCGCCGCGGCGTACAGCGCCGCCAGGTCCATGTTCCCGACCCGTTCTCTGCCCGGGTTCACCCCGTTCACGGCGCAGCGGGAGAGATAGATCACGTTCTCCATGGCGGCGCGGTATTCCTGCCGGTTCATGCTTCCTCGATCCCCTCTTCCGTAAAACGCAGCACCCGGTCGCAGATGTCCAGCGCCGCCGGGCGATGGGTGATGATGACTACCGTCCGGTCCGTCATGCCCCGGAGGATTTCCAGCAGCCGCTTTTCCGTCTCGGCGGCCAGCGCGCTGGTGGCCGCGTCCAGCAGCAGCACCGGGCAGCGGGAAAAAATCGCCCTGGCCACAGCCAGTCTCTGCAGCTGGCCCTCGGACAGGCCCGCTCCCCGTTCGCCCAGAGGCGTGTCCAGGCCGTTTTCCAGCTCGGCGACGAACTCCGCGGCGCAGCCCACGGTAAGCGCCTCCCGGATCGCCTCCCCGTCCCCGGCCAGGTCGGGCCGGGCGAAGGTCACCGCTTCCCGGATGGTGCCGCTCATCAGGGCGTTGCCCTGGGGCACATAGGCGAACAGCCGCCGCCACTTCCCGGTGACGGGCTCTTTGTTCCCGTTTGTATCCACCAGAACCACGCCGCCGCTGTCCGGGGCGTAGACGCCCATCATCAGCTTCAGCGCCGTGGATTTGCCGCAGCCGCTCTGTCCGGTAAGCGCCACGATCTCTCCCCGGCGGATCTCCAGAGAGGTCCGGCTCAGGGCCGCGGGCATGGCGCTTTTATCCAGCTTCTCCACCGTCTCCGACGGCGGATAGTAGGAAAAGGTCACGTCCTCCAGGGCGACGGCGGCAAAGCGTTCCTCGTAAAAGCGGCGGATGTCCTCTCTGTCCAGCAGCTCCCCGCCGCTCTCCGGCAGCGTCTCCACCTCCCGGAGCCGCTCGGCGCTGGCGATCATGGCGTAATACCGGGGCACCACTCCGGTGAGGTTGGCGAAGGGCGCCTGGATCTGGGCGATGAGCTGGGTGACGGCGGTGAGCGTGCCGAAAGTCGTGGTGTGGCGCAGGATGCCGTACCCGCACCAGCACACGCCCAGAAGGTACATGCCGCTCATGGCGGTGCCGAAGCCGATATTGCAGATATTGGAAAACCGGTTCCGGATCAGCCGGACTCTCCGGTGTTCGGCCATTTTTACCTCCGCCTCGTCGGCGGTCTTCTTTTCGGCGGCGAAGGAGCGGATCACCATCATGCTCCCCAGCCGCTCCTGCATCAGCACGCGCAGGCGGCCGTCCGCCTCCTGCACAACCTTGTGGAGCCGTTTGAGCCGGTTGCGGAAAAAATAGGTGAACACCACCATCACCGCGCCGCCGGCCAGGATCAGGAAGGCAAACCGGCGCTCCAGGATCAGGATCATGGCGATGGCGCTGACCAGCTTTACCGCCATGCCCAGCAGGCTCGGCAGGATGTCCGTAAGGCTGCCGGCCACCACCGCGGTGTCGTTGGTGAGCCGGTTGAGCCACTCCCCGGTATGCACCGCGTTCACGCTAGCGAAGTCCCGCCGCAGCAGTTCCTCCATCTGCCGCCCCTTGAACGCGTTCTCCAGGGCGGACTTGCACCGCTCGTTCAGATCCCGGAGGACGGCGCGCAGCGACTGCTGGACCGCCACCAGGAGGACGGTATACAGCACAAAGCGCCAAAAGCCGGGGGCGTCCCCGGCCACGGCGCTGTCCACGATGCCCCGCAGCAGCAGGGCATACAGCACCCCGGACCCCCCCAGCGCCATCTGCAGCACCGACAGAGCGGCGATATACCATTTTTTCCGGCCCGAGACGTCCCAGAGCCAGCGAACCGTTCCGTTTTTCATCCGCGAAGCAGTCTCTTCCCTTTTCCTACGGCTTTGATCCACAGCACCCGGAGTCCACGGGTACCCAGCACCATCGCGCTGTACGCACGGTATCCCGGCTCGGTGACGCTGTGCTCCTTCCCGTTTCGCACGAAGCCCGTCAGGACCCCCAGGATATCCCCGTCGGTCACGCCCCGTTCGGGGTATACGGAGTTGTCGCCCAGGCAGACGTAGCCGTCCGGCAGCACCTCCACCACCCGGTGGAGCACATAGCTGTCCCCCCGGCGGAAAAGCACCACGTCCCCCGCCCGGCAGCGCTCCGGTCCCTTCTTCCGTACGGTGAACACGTCCCGCCCCTGATGCAGAAGCGGCTCCATGCTCGTTCCCTTGTTGGTATAGGTCAGCGTGCCGTTCTGCGCCAGGAACTCCTCGAAGGAGACGGCGTTACTCATCCAGCGCCCCGATGGCCCGCAGCTCCGCCAGCGTCCTGTCCACGTCCCGGGCGATGAGCTCCGCGGGGGCGTCGTACAGCCGGGCCATGGCCGCGGTCAGCTCTCCGGCGGTGATCTCCTCTCCCAGCAGGTCCAGGATATCCCCCAGCGTGGCGTTGCCCTTCACGATCCCGGAAAAACCGGTCCCCCCCACGGGGACAAGGACCGTGTCGTTCCCTGTCCTGTGGACGATGAAATCCTCTTTCAGTTTCATTTTGTTTTCTCCTTGCTCATGGTCTCGAAGGAAAGTCTGGCGGCGGCGGGGTCCATATTGCACCGAAGGCGATAAAAGGCGACCAGGCCGCACAGCCGGTCCAGAAGCTCCAGGGTCTTTTTCAGTGCGGCGGCGTCTCCGGGCCGGTATACCTGACGGAGCAGCGCAACGTACGCCTCCTGCGGCGCCACCGGAGCAATGGCGTTCTCCGTTCCCCGTTCCAGAAAGCACACGGCCCGCAGCGGCACGGCGATGTTCTCCCCCAGATGATGCTTGCCGTTCCAGGGGGTGCCGAACACGGTGACCGCATCGCCGGACACGCGGAGCAGGGGCTTGTCGTCGTTGACCATCCGGGCCCGCTCTCCCAGCAGCTGCCGCCACAGCCGGGCGTGGGTGCTCTTCCCCGTGCCGCTGGGCGCCGTGAAGAGATATCCGACGCCGTCCGCCGCGATGGCGGAGCCGTGGACCAGCAGCGTGTCCCAGGCGGGCATGGCGTCCGCGATCTGCCGGTACACCGCCAGGGTCTCCAGATAGTCCTCAGAGTATGCGGCGTCCTGCTCCCGCTCCCGGTCCACGTCCGCCCGGGTGATCTCCACCACCAGATCCGGTCTGCCATCGCTCCGGTAGTCCCGGCACAGCTCGTGCACCCGGCCGTACAGAGACGCGATCTCGATATTTTTTTCCGCAATGCGATAGATCTCTCTCATGGATTGCTCCTTGTCTCGCCTCCGGAGAAATACAATAGGAAGACCGGCAGGCAGCCATGGCTGTCTGCCGGTCTGGACTTTCCCGTTCAGCTTACTTCGGGAACATCATCCTTGGTGGTATTGACCTCCGTATTGGACGTAGTGATGACATCCTCCGTCTCGAACCGGACGACCTCCAGCTTCACGCTTTCATAATCTTTCATGATAGTTCCTCCTTTCCCGCAGTATCCTTTTCAAGTTAATAATCATTGTAACAGCGTCTGCTTCATCTGTCTACCCTTTTTCCGAAAAAAACCGCAGAGACCGGCGGGGTTTTCAGCGGGTGGGCACGATCTCCAGCCAGTAGCCGTCCGGGTCCTGGATGAAGTAGATCCCGATCTCCCGGTTCTCAAAGCAGATGCAGCCCATCTCCTGGTGGAGGGCGTGGGCGGCGGCGAAATCGTCCGTGCGGAAGGCCAGGTGGAACTCCTCCTCCCCGATGTCGTAGGGCTGGGGGTGGTCCCGGAGCCAGGTGAGCTCCAGCTCAAAGTCCGCCTGGTCGTTGGCCAGATAGGCGATGATGTAATTCCCCTCCGGGTGGGTTTTCCGGCGCACCTCCCGGAGCCCCAGGGCCTTTTCATAAAAGGCGATGGAGACGTCCAGGTCCCGGACGTTGTAGTTTTCGTGGATCATTTTGAATACCATGGAAATCGGCTCCTTTCAGATCTCAAATACCTGACCCGGCTCCCTCACATCCGCGACGGCATCCCGATAGGGCGCGGACACGCTCATGTGCCGGAGCTTGTCCACCGTATCATACCGGTCCCACATGTGCATGGGAAAGGCGTGCTTCACCTGGGCCGAGCGCATCAGGGCGTCGAAGCCCATCCAGAAATTGCCCCCCAGCCGTGGATCCAGCGGCAGAAAGGCCGCGTCCAGCTGCATGCCCTTGAGCTTCACGATCTCGGCAAAGAAGGCGTTTTTCATCTCCCGCTCCTCCTGGGCGGTGTCGTCCGGCCAGGCCCACCAGTGGAGATCCCCCGCATGGTAAACGGTCTGCCCGGCGTAGTTCACCACAAAAGCCACCCCCTGATCCGTGGACCCCAGGGTGGATACGGAGAGGGCGCCCTTTTTTCCCCCGGGGAACAGCCGCCGCCGGTCCGGTCCCATGGAGATCACCAGCGACCGATCCACCCCCTCCGGAACGGAGCGGATGTCGTCGGAGAGCAGGAACGTCCTTCTGGGATGCCCGGCGCAGCGGGAAAAAATATCCGGGTCATAGTGGTCGGAATGGGCGTGGCTGACGAAAACGAAAAGGCGTTTGGCGCTGTCCAGCGGCGGCAGCTCCCCCTCCGCGCAGTCGAACAGGCAGGCCACGTCCTCCCATTCGGCCAGAAAACCGCTGTGTTTGATGTATGTAATGCGCATGGCCGGACTCCCCTTGATCAGCTTGACATAAAAGGTCTTTTTCCTTTTATGTAAATCAAGTATACGGGGAGACCGCATTCGACCGCAAGTTACAGTTTTGTCTTTCTTCTGGATAATTCTGGCAATTATCCCCGGACGTCTTCGGCCCGCATGCTCAGTGCGATGCGGTTCTTTTTCACGTCCACTTCCACCACGGCCACGTCCACCACGTCCCCTACCCGGACCACCTCCGAGGGGTGCTTCACGTACCGGTCCGCCAGGCGGGAGATATGCACCAGTCCGTCCTGGTGGACGCCGATATCCACGAAGGCGCCGAAGTCCACCACGTTCCGAACCGTGCCTTTGAGCCGCATCCCGGGGCGCAGGTCGTTCATATCCATCACGTCGGTGCGGAGCATGGGAGGCGGCAGCACGTCCCGGGGGTCCCGGCCGGGCTTGAGGAGCTCGGCGGCGATGTCCCGGAGGGTGGGAACGCCCACGCCGCAGAAGGCGGCGGCCTTTTCCGCCCCCAGAGAGTCCAGCCGGGTCCGGAGCTCCGTGAGCTTTCGGGCAGAGGCGTCGGAGAGGTCGTAGCCGCACAGGGTCAGCAGCTTTTCCGCCGCGGCGTAGGACTCCGGATGCACGCCGGTGTTGTCCAGGAGGTTGTTGCTCTGGGGCACCCGGAGGCAGCCCGCGCACTGCTCGAAGGCCTTGGGCCCCAGCCGGGGGACCTTTTTCAGCTGGGCGCGGGAGTCGTAGGCTCCGTTCTGCTCCCGGAAGGCCACGATGTTTTTGGCCGTGGCCGCGTTCAGACCCGAGACGTAGCTCAAAAGAGAGGCGGAGGCGGTGTTCAGATCCGCGCCCACCGCGTTGACGCAGTCCTCCACCACGCCCCGGAGCGTCTCGTCCAGACGGGCCTGGGGCATGTCGTGCTGGTACTGGCCCACGCCGATGCTCCTGGGCTCGATCTTCACCAGCTCCGACAGGGGGTCCTGGAGCCGCCGGGCGATGGACACCGCCGAGCGGAGGGACACGTCGTAGTCCGGGAACTCCTCCGCTCCCAGTTTGGAGGCGGAATAGACGGACGCCCCCGCCTCGCTCACCACCATGTAGGCCACGCCGGGGAGGTCCCGGAGCATCTCCGCCACGAAGATCTCCGACTCCTTCGACGCCGTGCCGTTGCCGATGGCCACGGCGGTGACGCCGCGGCGGCGGATCATGTCCGTCAGGATCCGCCGCGCCTCCTCCTTCTTGTTGTGAGGCGGCGTGGGGTATACGACTCCCGTCTCCAGCACCTTGCCGGTGGGGTCCACCACCGCGATCTTGCAGCCGGTACGGTAGGCGGGGTCGAAGCCCATGGTGACCTTTCCCCGGACGGGAGGCTGCATCAGCAGCGGCTGGAGGTTCTGTCCGAAAGAGCGGATGGCCTGCTCGTCGGCAGCGTCGGTGAGCTCGCCGCGGATCTCCCGCTCCAGGGAGGGAAACAGCAGCCGCCCCCAGGCGTCCTCCGCCGCCGCGGCCACGAAGGCGTTGGAGACGCTCACCGGGCGGATCACTTTTCTCTTGATCTCCTGTACCGCCGCTCCCTCCGGCAGCAGGATGCTCACCTTCAGGAAGCCCCCCCGCTCCCCCCGGTTCACCGCCAGGACCCGGTGGCCCTGGACCCGGGGGAGAGCCTCCCGGTAGTCGTAGTACATCCGGTAGACGCTGTCCTCCTCTTTGGCCGCCGTGCTGCGCAGCTCCCCCCGGGCGCGGATCAGCCGCTTCAGGGCGCCCCGGACGTCGGCGTCGTCGGAGATCGTCTCCGCGATGATGTCGGAGGCGCCGGCCAGGGCGTCATCGGTTGACATAACTCCCTTCTCCTCGCTGACATACGGAGCCGCCAGTGCCTCCAGCGTGCCGGTCTTCACCGTCTGGGCGTACAGCAGCTCCGCCAGGGGCTCCAGTCCCTTTTCCCGGGCGACGGTGGCCCGGGTGCGGCGCTTGGGCTTATACGGACGGTAGATATCCTCCACCTCCGAGAGGGTGACGGCGGCCTCCAGGGCGGCGGCGAGCTCCGGCGTGAGCTTCTCCAGGTTCTCCAGCGCCGAGCGCACCTCCTCCTTCCGCCCGTCCAGACGGCGGAGGTATCCCAGCCGGTCCGCCACCGTCCGGAGGAGCTGGTCGTCCATGGTGCCGTGCATCTCCTTCCGGTAGCGGGCGATGAAGGGGATGGTGCAGCCCTCGTCCAGCAGCCGGATCACGTTCTCGATGTGTTCCTCCCGGCGGGAAAACTCCTTCGCCAGTACGGATGTGTGTTTATCCATGTTCCTTGCCTTTCTTCGGTAATGGGGATATTTTACCACATCCCGAGCCCCGGGGCAAGGCGCTCCCGCCCCGGGTTTTTTTCGGAAAGGCCGTTGCTTTACGGGGCGCGATGTGATACTATTTCCTGCGGAAAAACAACCGGAAGGGGATAACGATATGCGTCGCACAAAGATCATCTGCACCCTGGGTCCCGCCAGCAGCAGCGAGGAGGTCATGAAGGAGCTCCTGCTCTCCGGCATGAATGTGGCCCGGCTGAACTTCTCCCACGGCACCCACGAGAGCCACGCGGACATGATCCGCCGGTTCCGGGCCGTCCGGGACGGACTGGGCGTGCCCGCCGCCGTGATGCTGGACACCAAGGGTCCCGAGATCCGGCTGGGTCTCTTCGACGAGCCCGCGGAGGTCGTGCCCGGCCAGCGCTATACCTTCACCGTCGGCGAGGAGATAACGGGAAGCAGCGAGAGATGTTATGTTAACTATTCCGGCCTGCCTGAGGACGTCAAGCCCGGGGATTCCCTGCTGGTGGACGACGGGGAGCTCTCCTTCCGGGTGGATGAGATCGACGGGACCGAGGTCCGCTGCACCGTGGTGGACGGGGGGAAGATGAAGAGCCGCAAGGGCGTGAACATCCCCGGCGTGCGGCTGACCATGCCCTTCCTCAGCGAGCGGGACAAGAGCGACCTTCTCTTCGGGATCGAGCAGGACGTGGATTACGTCGCCGCCTCCTTCGTCCGCCGCGGTCAGGACGTGGCCGATATGCGCGCCTTCCTGAACGAGCACGGCGGAGAGAGCATCCGCATCATCGCCAAGATCGAGAACACGGAGGGCGTGGAGAAGTTCGACGAGATCCTCGCCCTGGCCGACGGGATCATGGTGGCCCGGGGAGACATGGGGGTGGAGATCCCCTTTGAGCGGCTCCCCGGCATCCAGAAGCACTTCATCCGTTCCTGCTGCCAGGCAGGCAAGACCGTCATCACCGCCACCCAGATGCTGGACAGCATGGAGGAGAACCGGCGGCCCACCCGGGCGGAGATCTCCGACGTGGCCAACGCCGTATTCGACGGCAGCAGCGCCGTGATGCTCTCCGGGGAGAGCGCCGCGGGGAAGTATCCGGTGGATGCGGTCCGGACCATGGCCCGGATCGTGGAGCAGGCGGAGCAGGACGCCCTGGAAGCGCAGATCTACAAAAACCTCTGGCACATCAAGGACCTCACGGATATGACCAATGCCGTCAGCGCCGCCGCCTGCACCATGGCGGACCAGACCGGCGCCCGGGCCATCCTGGCCGACACCAGCACCGGCAAGGCCGCCCGGCGGCTCAGCAAGTTCCGGCCCTCCCAGGCGATCCTGGCCGTCACCCCCTCCCGGAAGGTGTATCACCAGCTGAGCATGGTGTGGGGCGTGTACCCCATCTGTCTCAAGCGCTCCACCAGTGTGGACGTGCTGTTCCTCCGCGCCGTGGAAAAGGCGGAGGAGATGGGCTTTCTGTCCGTCGGGGACACGGTGGTCCTCACCGCCGGCATCCCGCTGAACACCCCGGGCAGCACCAACATGGTGAAGGTGCAGATCGTGGAGGACAGCGAAGACTGACCAAAAAGCGCCTCCCGGAGAGAGCTCCGGGAGGCGTTTTTTATTCCGTTTTTTCTTCCTTTTCCCTTCGTACTCCCGCCAGGGCGATGCTGCCCCCGTTGGTGAGATCCTTTCCCTCCAGCAGCAGCAGCTTCTCCGCCATCAGCCGGGTGAAGCCCCCCATGATGGCCGACAGGGTGATCAGGTCCTCCGGCTTCTCCACCGAGAGGATGCCCTTCTCCTCGTGGTGGAGGATGGGGCCCGCGGCCAGCCGCACCTGCTCCCTGAAGTACCGGGCCGCCTGCTGGTGGCGCTGGGCATAGGCGTTGTAGATCTCCTCCACCTCCTCCGCCGGGCGGCCCATGGGGATGATCTTCTGGATCAGGGCGATGCTCAGAGAGTGTTTCAGCGTCAGGATGATGATGAGATAGGCGATGTGGACCCGGTAGTACCGGCGCTTCACCGGCTCGGGCATCACCTTCATGCGGACGTAGTTGTTGATGGTGGCGGCGGTGATGAACTGCTCCTCCTTCAGTTCCGGGGGGAGATAATCCAGATACTTCCGCAGCAGGACGATCACCTGCTCCATATACAGGCCCAGATCCGGGATGTCCTCCCACAGAGGCAGCCGGAAATCGTCCAGATATTTTTCCCAGCGGCGGAGCTTTCCCGCCACGAGGGCGTTGTCGTATGCCATGGGGCCGTCCCCTTTCGATCATCTTATGTATATTATAGCATCATCTCGCTGTATTGCAAGCGGCAGTTCATAAATAGTTCATTGACTTAATCGGAAATATGATTTATAATAATATTTGATATTAGATTGCCTGGAGGGCATTCCCTTGAGCTTTGCCATCTTCACCGATACTTCCGCCAATCTGCCCACTCCCCTGCTGGAGCAGCTGGGCATTACCGCCATTCCCTTCTCCTACTACATTGACGGAAACGAGTTCACCTGTACCGACACCGACAATTTTGACGGCGCCGCTTTTTACGGCTCCATCCGCCGGGGGACGGTGGTATCCACCTCTCTCATCAGCCCCGGCCGGTATACCGAATACATGCTCCCTGCCCTGCAGGCCGGGCAGGATATCCTGTTCGTGGGGATGTCCTCCGGCATCAGCGGCTCCTACGGCGCGGCGCGGCTGGCCGCCGTCCAGCTTCGGGAGGAGTTCCCGGAGCGGCAGATCGAGACCGTGGACTCCATCGGCGCCTCTCTGGGCGAGGGCCTTCTGGCGGTCCGGGCGGCGGAGCTCCGGGAGGAGGGCCGGTCCCTCTCCGCGGTGAAGGAGGAGCTGGACGCCCTGCGGATGAAGATGTGCCAGGTGTTCACCGTGGACGACCTCCGGCATCTGCGGCGCACCGGGCGGCTGTCCAACGCCGCCGCCGTGGTGGCCACGGTGCTGAACATCAAGCCCCTTCTCAAGGGCAACGAGAACGGCAACATCGTCAGCTTTGCCAAGGTCCGGGGCCGCCGCCGGTCCATCGAGGCCATCGCGGAGCACTACGACCGGCTGGTGGAAAACGCCGAGGAGCAGACCGTCGGCATCGCCCACGCCGACTGTCCGGAGGATGCGGAGCTCCTCGCGGAGCTCCTGCGGCGGAACAACCCGCCGAGGGACTTCCTCATCGTGGATTATGAACCGGTCACCGGCTCCCATGTGGGTCCCGGGGCCCTGGCGCTGTTCTTCCTGGGCAGCAGCGATTTCCGTTTTGAAAAATAAACTCTCACATATATAAGGAGGCAGCCCATGCGCGACTATGTGATCTTCACCGATTCCGCCTGCGACATCCCCGTAGAGACGCTGGAGGAATGGGGAGTCGGTTACCGCTCTCTCACCTACATCTTTGACGGCGATCCCCGTCAGTACTCCAACTACGAGCTTCCCTGCCCGGAGTTTTACGAACGGGTCCGCCGGGGCGGCGTGGCCCACACCAGCGCGGTGAACGCCGACGCCTTCCGGGAGGGCTTCGAGGAGATCCTCAAGGCCGGGAAGGACATCCTGTATATCGGCTTCTCCACCGGACTGAGCGCTACCTGCAACGCGGCCAACATCGCCGCCCGGGAGCTGCGGGAGCAGTACCCGGAGGCGGATATCCGCTGCGTGGACACCCGGGGCGCCTCCGCAGGCTTCGGTCTGCTGCTGTACATGGCGGTGGAAAAGAAAAAGGCCGGGGCCACGCTGGCGGAAAACGAACAGTACATCCTGGACAACCGCTTCCATCTCTGCCACTGGTTCACCGTGGAGGACCTGGTCTATCTCAAGCGCGGCGGACGCATCAGCGCCGCCACCGCCTTCGTGGGGAACATGCTCAGCTTCAAGCCCGTGATGCACATGGACGATCCCGGCCACCTCATCAACATGTTCAAGGTCCGGGGACGGAAGGCCTCCCTCTCGGCTCTGGCGGACAAGTACGGCGAGCTGGCGCTGGACAAAGAGAACGGCACCATCTTCATCTCCCACGGCGACTGCCGGGAGGATGCGGAGAAGCTGGGCGATATGCTCCATGAACGCTACGGCGCCACCGTGGACAAGATCGTGTACGTGGGCCCCGTTATCGGCGCTCACACCGGCCCCGGCGTCATCGCCCTGTTTTTCCTGGGCGAACACAGATAAAACAGAGAGAAAGGAATACCGTCATGGATATGGACGTGGGCGATTACCGCTACGACACCCAGCTGCTCATCGAGGGCGAGGGGCTGGACGAGGACGCCATCAACGATTATTTCCTGGAGAACTTCCAGGGGGACTGCCTGCTGGCGGTGGGCGACGACGAGCTGGTCAAGATCCACTTTCACACCAACGAGCCCTGGAAGGTACTGGAATACTGCCGCTCCCTGGGAGAGATCTTCGACATCGTGGTGGAGGATATGTTCCGCCAGGCCAGGGGCCTGCAGGGCTGACAGAGCGCGGACGGCTGGTTTGCAGAACGACGCCGTTCCCGGTTTTTCGGGAACGGCGTCGTTTTCTCTTTCTTCCTCTTTATTCCGACTCCCCGGCGCGGCCGTAGAGCCTCGTCATCCGGCAGATCCTCTCCGCCAGCGCCCCGGAGGCGGCGCCGGCGTCCATGCGCCAGCACCAGTTGCCGTGGCCCAGGATGCCGGGCTCGTTCATCCGGCCCTCCGCGCCGACGCCCAGCCAGTCCTGCATCTGGGCCACAAAGAGGTTGGCCGGGCAGCCCATGCCGCCCCGGAGCAGGCCGAAGGGATAGCCCTCTTCGGCGTTGAGCCCCAGATACTCCCGGGCAAAGGCGATGGAGTTGTCGTCCACGGTATCCAGCCACTGACCCAGGGTGAGATTGTCATGGGTGCCGAAATAGCACACGGAGTTGGGCTCGATCCGGTGGGGCAGATACTCGCTGTCCCCGTGGGGATCGAAAGCGAACTGGAGGATCTTCATCCCCGGGAAGCCGGAGAACCGCCGCAGCTCTTCCACCTCGGGCGTCAGATACCCCAGATCCTCCGCGATCACGTCCAGCTCCGGCAGGGCGGTCTTGATGGCGGTGACGAAGGTCTTTCCCGGGCCGGGCCGCCAGACGCCCCGGCGGGCGGTGGTGTCCCCGTAGGGCACCGCCCAGTAGCTCTCCAGCCCCCGGAAATGGTCGATGCGCACCACGTCGTACAGCCGTCCGGCGGCACGCATCCGGCGGATCCACCAGTCGAAGCCGTCTTCTTCCATTTTCTTCCAGTCATACAGGGGATTGCCCCACAGCTGGCCGTCCGCGGTGAAGTAATCCGGGGGCACGCCCGCCACCTCCACGGGGCGGCACTGGTCGTCCAGCAGGAAGTACTTCCCCTCCGCCCACACGTCCGCGCTGTCCAGGGGGACGTAGATGGGCACGTCCCCGATGATGCGGATGCCGCTGTCGTGGATGTAGTTTCGCAGGGCGTTCCACTGGCGGAAAAACAGGTACTGCAGAAATACGCAGAATGCCCGGTCCTCCCGCAGCTCCTCCTCATACCGGAGCAGGACCTCCTCTCCCCGGCGCAGGCGCAGGTCGTCGTCCGGCCATTCCGTCCACGGCCCGCCGCCGAAATGACGCTTGGCGGCGAAGAAAGGGGCGTAGGGCCGCAGCCAGCCCTCGTTCTCCCGGTAAAAGGCCTCTACCGCCTCCCGCTCCCGGTCCCGGCCCCGCTGGAAGGCCAGGCGCAGCAGCCCCCACCGGGCGGCGTACAGCGCGCCGTAGTCCACCCGCCGGGGGTCGTCCCCCATGGGGGCGGCGGCGATCTCCTCCGCCGTGAGCAGGCCCTCCTCCGCCAGGATGTCCAGGTCGATGAGATAGGGGTTCCCCGCAAAGGCGGAGTCGGTCTGGTAAGGAGAGTCCCCGTACCCCGTGGGGCCCAGGGGCAGGATCTGCCAGTATTTCTGGCCCGCGGCCTTGAGGAAGTCCACAAATTCATAGGCCTCCCGGCCCAGGGTGCCGATCCCGTGGGGGGACGGCAGGGACGTGATGTGCAGGAGGATACCGCTCTCTCTCATTGATCTTCCCTCTTTCCGATGATGCGGGCCGGCGCCGGTCCCGCTGTGGCACCGTGAGTATTCTATTCCCTTTTTCCCCGATTGACAAGAGAAATCAGCCGCCGGGCGGGCGGTTTTCCGTATTCGGAAAAACAGCCCGGATCTGTCAAAGAAAAACACTTGACAGAAGCGGATAAAGCCGGTATAATGCACCGGTGGCAAGGAAAAATGCTTGACAGGAGGTCGCCGGGATGGAAGAGGCCCTGTTCCGCACCATGCTCTTCGATTTTTACGGCGAGCTGCTCACCGACAAGCAGAAGGAATACTTCGATCTTCACTACAACGAGGATCTCTCCCTGGCCGAGATCGCCCAGAGCGAGGGCATCTCCCGCCAGGGGGTGTGGGACATCATCCGCCGGGCGGAGGAGAGCATGCGCCGCTACGAGGAAAAGACCGGGCTGGTGGCCCGGTTCGCCGCCCAAAAGGAGCTGCTCTCCCGGGCGGAGGCCCTTGCCGGAGAGCTGATCCCCCTCACGGAAGGTCCGGCCCGGGACATTGCCGGGCGGATCGCGGAAACTGTACAGGAGCTGCGCCATGGCATTTGAAAACCTCAGCGACAGACTGAACAACGTATTCAAAAAGCTCCGGGGCAAGGGCCGCCTGTCCGAACAGGACGTGAAGGAGGCCATGCGGGAGGTCCGTCTGGCTCTGCTGGAGGCGGACGTGAGCTACAAGGTGGTCAAGGACTTCGTCAAGACCGTCAGCGAGCGCGCCGTGGGCGCGGAGGTGCTGGAAAGCCTCTCCCCCGCCCAGATGGTCATCAAGATCGTCAACGAGGAGCTGTGCGCCCTCATGGGCGGCCAGAACCAGCGGCTGAACATCTCCTCCAAAAGTCCCAGCGTGGTGATGCTGGTGGGGCTCCAGGGCGCAGGCAAGACCACCAACGGCGCCAAGCTGGCCGCCCTGATGCGCAAGAGCCAGAACAAGCGCCCCCTGCTGGCCGCCTGCGACGTGTACCGTCCCGCCGCCATCGACCAGCTCAAGACCGTGGGGAAAAAGCTGGACATCCCCGTGTTTGACGAGGGCCAGGGCGACCCGGTGGCGATCGCGAAGCACGCCCTGGATCACGCCCGGAAGCACGGCAACGACCTGGTGTTCCTGGATACCGCCGGCCGCCTCCACATCGACGAGGCGCTGATGGATGAGCTGAAGAACATCAAGGCCGCCACCGAGCCCGCGGAGATCCTGCTGGTGGTGGACGCCATGACCGGTCAGGACGCGGTGAACGCCGCCGCCTCCTTTGACGAGCAGCTGGGCATCACCGGCGTGATGCTCACCAAGCTGGACGGCGACGCCCGGGGCGGCGCGGCCCTCTCGGTGCGGGCCGTCACCGGCAAGCCCATCAAGTTCGCCGGCATCGGGGAAAAGCTGGACGCCATCGAGGTGTTCCACCCCGACCGGATGGCCAGCCGGATCCTGGGCATGGGCGACATGCTCACTCTCATCGAAAAGGCGGAGGCCGCCGTGGATGAGAAAAAGGCCCTGGAACTGGCGGAGAAGCTGAAAAAGAATCGCTTCACCCTCAGCGATTACCTGGACCAGCTCCGGTCCATGAAGGACATGGGCTCCCTGGAGGATCTCGCCGGAATGATCCCCGGCGTAGACGCCAAGGCCCTGGCCGGCGCGAAGATCGACGAGAAGGCCATGGCCCACACCGAGGCCATCATCCTGTCCATGACCCCGAAGGAGCGGGAAAACCCCGCCGTCCTCAACTCCAGCCGCAAGCGGCGCATCGCCGCCGGGGCCGGGGTGGGCGTGGTGGACATCAACCGCCTTTTGAAGCAGTTCGAGATGATGCAGTCCATGGCCAGGCAGTTTTCCGGCAAGAATGCCAAAAAAATGAAGCGCATGGCCCGGATGGGCGGCGGTTTTCCGTTCGGCTTTTAATCGTTTATTGTTGCAACGGCAATAAAAATAAAAAAACTATATTTTGGAGGAAACACATCATGGTCAAGATCCGTCTGCGCCGCATGGGCGCCAAGAAATCCCCTTACGACCGCATCGTTGTGGCTGACAGCCACTCCCCCCGGGACGGCCGTTTCATCGAAGAGATCGGCGTTTACGATCCCCTGACCCAGCCGGCC
>JAFRDL010000108.1 GCA_017411265.1 Oscillospiraceae bacterium
AGCGTGCGGGTCACCGGGGATTTTCGCGGCTGGAACGGAGAGGGCTGCCATCTCTGGCGGGACGAATCCGGGGTCTGGTCCGGCCATGTGGACGCAGCCCGGGAGGGTCATCTCTATAAATACATCGTGGAGGGCGCCGACGGGATCACCCGCTGGAAGTCGGATCCCTTCGCCCTCTGCTCGGAGATGCGCCCGAACACCGCGTCCCGGATCCGGGTCCTCCGCCACGACTGGCAGGACCACGACTGGATGGTGAACCGCCGCGCGCTGGAGGGACCCAGGAACATCTACGAGGTCCATCCCGGCTCCTGGAAGCGGCGGGAGGACGGCTCCTTCCTCACCTGGGACGAACTGCGCCGGGATCTGGTGCCCTACGTCCGGGACATGGGCTACACCCACGTGGAGCTGCTGCCGGTAATGGAACACCCCTACGACGGCTCCTGGGGCTACCAGTGCGCGGGATACTTCTCCGCCACGGGCCGCTTCGGGGACCCCGAGGGGCTGATGCGCCTGATCGACGATCTCCACGGCGCCGGGGTCGGGGTGATCCTGGACTGGGTCCCCGGCCACTTCTGCCGGGACGACCACAGCCTGGGCCGGTTCGACGGCACGGGCCTCTACGACGCCGGGGACATGCCCGGCTGGGGCACCTACAAGTTCAACTACGAGCGGAACGAGGTGCGCTCCTTCCTCATCAGCTCCGGGCTGTTCTGGCTCCAGGTCTACCATGCGGACGGCATCCGGGTGGACGGGGTGAGCAGCATGCTGTATCTCAACTTCGGCGTGGAGGACCCCCGGCGCAAGGTGTTCAACAGCCGGGGCGGAGAGGAAAACCTGGTCGCCATCTCCCTGCTGCAGGAGTTCAACGCCGCGGTGGGCCGGCTGGTCCCCGGCGCCGCCACCTACGCCGAGGAGAGCACCGCCTGGCCGCTGGTGACCTACCCTCCGGAGAAGGGCGGTCTGGGCTTCCACTACAAGTGGGACATGGGCTGGATGAACGACACCCTCCGGTACATATCCGAGGACTTCGACTGGCGGCGGGGCAAGCACGGGCTGCTGACCTTCTCCATGATGTACGCCTTCAGCGAGAACTATATCCTGCCCCTGAGCCACGACGAGGTGGTCCACGGCAAGCGGTCCATCATCGGGCGGATGCCCGGGGACTGGTGGCGGCAGTTCGCCGGGGCGCGGCTCCTGCAGATGTATGCCGCCGCCCATCCCGGGGGGATGCTCAACTTCATGGGCAACGAGTTCGCCCAGTTCATCGAGTGGCGGGACTACGAGGGGCTGGAATGGTTCCTGCTGAACTACGATACGCACGCTGGCGTGCAGCGCTTCGTGAAGGAGCTCAACGCCGTGTACCGCCGGGAAAAGGCCCTCTGGGACGATGACCACAGCTGGAACGGCTTCCAATGGCTGGACGCGGACAACAGCGAGCAGGGCATCCTCACCTTCCTGCGGAAGAGCCGGGACGGCGAGACGATGCTCTGTATCCTGAACTTCCGGCCCGAGTCCCGGGAACACTGGCGGACGGGCGTCCCGCTCCCCGGGAGCTGGAAGGAGCTGCTCAACTCCGACGAGGAGCGCTTCGGCGGCAGCGGCAAGGTGAACCGCCGGGCCGTCCGCACCACAAAGATCCCCGCCCACGGGCAGAAACAGTCGCTGGTGATCACCGTGCCTCCCCTGGGCGGCACATTTATCAAATATACAGGAGACGGAAAGCATGCATCCGGAAAAAGAACAGTTTAAGAAAGAATACCTGGAATACATCGCCCAGAGCTGCTCCAAGCCGTTCTCGGAGTGTTCCTCCCGGGAAAAGTACGAAGCGCTGGTGTACATGGTCAAGGACTGCTGCAGCGGCCTCCGCACCGAGACGGTGCGCCGCCGGCAGAAGGAGGGGGCGAAGACCGTCTTCTACTTTTCCATGGAATTCCTCATCGGCCGTCTGCTGGAGAACTATCTCATCCAGCTGGGGATCCGGGACCTGGCCGAGGAGGTCCTCGCCGACCTGGGCACCGACCTGCGGGAGCTGCTGGAGTGCGAGCGGGACCCGGGACTGGGCAACGGCGGCCTGGGCCGTCTGGCCGCCTGCTTCCTGGACTCTCTGGCTGCGGAGGACGTGCCCTGCGTGGGCATGGGCATCCGTTACCGCTACGGGCTGTTCCGCCAGAAGATCTTCAACGGCAAGCAGACCGAGGAACCGGACGACTGGCTGGTGGACGGCTACCCCTGGGAGACGCCGGTGTTTTCCGAGGCGGTGGAGGTCCCCTTCGGCGGCCGGGTGGACCGGCGGTGGGAGGACGGACGCATCGTCTACGAGCTCCGGGACACCCAGAACGTGCTGGCCGTGCCTTATGACGTTCCCATCCTGGGCTACGATGGCCGGGCCGTGAACCGGCTGCGGCTGTGGCGCGCCGGCCCGGTGCACAAGCAGCTGGACATGGAGGCCTTCAACGCCGGCGATTACAGCCGCGCCCAGCGCACCAACAACGAGGCGGAGGCCATCTCCTGCCTCCTCTACCCCGCCGACCACACCGCCGCCGGACAGCGGCTGCGGCTGCAGCAGGAGTACTTTTTCGTCTGTGCCGGCATCCGCAATATCATTGAGTTTTTCCGCGCCACCGGCCTTCCCTGGGACAAGCTGCCGGAGCGGGTGTCCATCCACACCAACGACACCCACCCCGCCCTGTGCGTGCCGGAGCTGATGCGGGTACTGATGGACGGAGAGGGCCTCACCTGGAAGGAGGCCTGGTCCATCACCTGCCGCACCGTGAGCTACACCAACCACACCGTCATGCCCGAGGCGCTGGAAAAGTGGCCCGTGACCCTGCTCCAGAGCCTGCTCCCCCGGATCTACCAGATCATCGAGGAGATCGACCGCCGCTGGCGGGACGAGTTCGACACCTCCCTCCCGGACTGGCACGAGTTGTGGTCCGCCACCGCCATCCTCTTCGGCGGGAACGTGCGCATGGCCAACCTCTCCGTCATCGGCAGTCACGCCGTCAACGGCGTGGCCGCCCTCCACACGGAGATCCTCAAGGAGACCGTGCTCAAGGAATTCTATGCCCTCATGCCGGGCAAGTTCCAGAACAAGACCAACGGCGTGTCCCACCGGCGGTTCCTGCTCCAGGCCAACCCCGGGCTGGCGAAGTACATCACCGACCGCATCGGCGACGGCTGGATCACCAACCCCGGGGAGCTGGTCATGCTGCTCCCCTTCCGGGACGACGAGGACTCTCTCCGGGAGCTGAGCAAGGTGAAGCTGGCCGCCAAGAAAAACCTCTGCGATTACATCGCCCGGGACTTCGGCATCGCCTGCAACCCCGACGGGATCATCGACGTGCAGGTCAAGCGCATCCACGCCTACAAGCGGCAGCTGCTCAACGCCTTCAAGATCCTGGCCCTCTACGACCGGCTGAAGGCCGACCCCTGCGCCGCGGTCCCGGCGACCACCTTCCTCTTCGCCGGGAAGGCCGCCCAGAGCTACGCCTTCGCCAAGGACAGCATCCGCTTCGTGTGCGCGGTGGCGGACCTGGTGAACAGCGACCCGCTGGTCCGGGAGCGGATCAAGGTGGTGTTCATGGAGAACTTCGGCGTATCCATGGGCGAAAAGATCTACCCCGCCGCGGACATCTCCGAGCAGATCTCCACCGCCGGCAAGGAGGCCAGCGGCACCGGCTGCATGAAGTTCATGTTCAACGGCGCGGTGACCCTGGGCACCCTGGACGGGGCCAATGTGGAGATCCGGGACCGGGTGGGAGATGAGAACATCTCCATCTTCGGTCTCACCGCGGAGGAGACCGAGCGCTTCACCACCCGGGGCGGCTACTCCGCCCGGGCCACGCTGGAGAGCGATCCGGTGCTGCAGCGGGTGATGGCCCACCTCACCGACGGCTCTCTGGGCACCATGTTCTGGGATCTCTACGACGCCCTGCTGAAGTACAACGACGAATTCTTTGTGCTGAAGGACTTCGCCCCCTATCTGGCCGCCTGGGACGCGCTGGCGGCGGAGACCGGAAATCTGTCCTTCCAGAAAAAATCCCTCACCAACATCGCCCGGGCCGGCTGGTTCAGCAGCGACCGGACGGTGCGCGAATATGCCCGCGAGATCTGGAATATCCAAGCCTGACCCCTGCGCCGCAAGGAAGGCGAAAATACTGTAGGAGGAATGCTCCATGAGAAAAAAGGAATGCGTAGCCATGCTTCTGGCCGGCGGCCAGGGCAGCCGGCTGGGCGTCCTGACGGAGAAGATCGCCAAGCCCGCGGTCTCCTTCGGCGGGAAATACCGCATGATCGACTTCTCCCTTTCCAACTGCGTCAACTCCGGCATCGACACCGTGGGCGTGCTGGTGCAGTACAAGCCCACCGTGCTCAACCGCTATCTGGGCACCGGCGCGGCCTGGGATCTGGACGCCGCCTGGGGCGGCGTGCACATCCTGCCCCCCTTCGCCACCCAGACCGGCGGCGAGTGGTACGAGGGCACGGCGGACGCCATTTACCACAACATCGACTTTATCGACGAGTACGACCCGGACTACGTCCTCATCCTGTCCGGCGACCATCTCTACCAGATGGACTACAACCTGATGCTGGACTTCCACAAGCTCATGGGCTCCGACCTCACCGTGGCGGTGAAGACCGTCCCCTGGGAGGAGGCCAGCCGTTTCGGCATCATGAGCGTGGACGACGAGATGCGCATCACCCGCTTCTCCGAGAAGCCCAAGAATCCCGACAGCAACCTGGCCTCCATGGGCATCTACATCTTCTCCTGGAAGGTGCTGCGGGCAGCCCTCCTGGCGGACCACGACATGCCCGGCAGCGAGCACGACTACGGCAAGAACATCATCCCCACCCTGCTCTCCCAGAAGAAGAACCTCTTCGCCTATGTGTTCTCCGGCTACTGGAAGGACGTGGGGACCATCCCCAGCTATTACGAGACCCAGATGGAGCTGCTGGACGACAATGCGGAGTTCAAGCTCCACGACACCCGGATGCACATCTTCTCCAACCTCCACGACCATTCCTCTCATTTCATCGGCAAGTCGGGCCATGTGGAGCATTCCATGGTCTGCAACGGCTGTGAGATCGAGGGCGTGGTGGAGAACTCCATCCTCTCCCCCGGCGCCATCGTGGAGGCCGGCGCGCTGGTGAAGGACTCCATCCTGCTGCCGGACTCCGTGGTAGGCTCCGGTGCGGTGGTGGAGCGCACCATCCTCAACGAACGCGCTTCCATCGCCCCGGGCAGCCGGGTGGGAAGCGCCGACAAGATCACCGTGGTGGGCGAGAGCTCCACCATGGAAGTGTAAGGGAGGGATCGTCATGAATCGTACCATCGGACTTATCTCCGCCAACTACACCTTCTCCGGCTATGACACCCTCACGGACGAGCGCCCCGTGGCCTCCATGCCCTTCGGCGGCCGGTTCCGGCTGCTGGACTTCCCCCTGAGCAACATGGTCAACTCCCGCATCCAGACCGTGGGGCTCATCACCCCCTACTTCTACCGCAGCATCATGGATCACGTGGGCGCGGGCAAGGAGTGGGACCTGGACCGCAAGCAGGGCGGGCTCTACATCCTCCCCGGTGCCGCCTACGGCTTCCGGGATCCCAACGCCCGCTTCCTCTTCCGGGACATCCTCCGGAACCAGACCTACTTCCGCCGGGGAGACGGGGACTATTTTCTCTTCTCCTCGGGCACGCTGGTGGCCAACATCGACTATGAGCCCATGATCGCCCAGCACGAGATCCAGGGCCGGGGCGTGACCTTCCTGTACAAGAAGATGGCTCCCGGCCAGAAGCACAACGGCTTCTACCTCGAGCTGGACGACAGCGGCGCGGTAAAGAGCATGGCCCGGGCGGACAGCGGGGAGAACCTGTTCCTCAACTCCTTTATCATCGACAAGTCCCTGCTGCTGAAGCTGCTCCGGGACTACGAGGCCGTGGGCCACATGGATCTCATCGAGATCCTGCTGGAGGTGCTGCCCGTCACGCCCATGGGCTCCTATCGCTTCAACGGCTATGTGGGCTTCATGCGGGGCAAGCAGGAGTACTTCCGCTCCAGCATGGACCTGCTCCGGAACGAGATCCGCCAGGAGCTCTTCCCCCGTGACCGGCAGATCATCACCAAGATCCACGACGCGCCTCCGGCCCTGTACCTCCCCGGCTCCCGGGTGCGCAACTCCGTCATGACCGCCGGCAGCGTCATCGAGGGGCGGGTGGACGACAGCGTCCTCTTCCGGGGCGTGCGCATCGAGAAGGGCGCCAGCGTGAAGAACTGCGTCCTCATGGAGGGCTGTGTGATCGAGCCCGGCGCCCACCTGGAGAACGTGATCTGCGACAAAGCCGTGACCGTCACCGCCGGCACCATCATCCGCGGCACGGACGACAGCCCCTGCGTGCTCCCGAAGGGCGGCGTGATATGAAAAAACTCAACGTCCTCTTCGCCTCCTACGAGGCGTCCCCCTTCATCAAGACCGGGGGGCTGGGGGATGTGGCCGCGTCCCTGCCCGGGGCGGTGAAGTGTCCCAGCATCGACATCCGGGTGGTGCTGCCCAAGCTGGCCCAGATTCCCGAGGAATACAAGAGCAAGATGAAGTTCATCTGCTCGTTCTACGTTCCCCTGGGCTGGCGCAACCAGTACTGCGGCCTCTTCGAGCTCCATAAGGGCGGCGTCATCTGGTATTTTCTGGACAACGAGTACTACTTCGCCCGGCCCTCCGCCTACGGCTTCTTCGACGACGGGGAGCGCATGGCCTTCTTCAGCAAGGCCGTGTGCGAGTGCTGCCGGGATCTGCCGGATTTCTTCCCGGACATCCTCCACTGCAACGACTGGCACACCGCCATGGCGCCGGTGTTCCTCCGGGAGCAGTACCGCTACGCCCCCGGGTACGGCGACATCAAGACCGTCTACACCATCCACACCTTGAAATTCCAGGGCCAGTACGACCCCTATATCCTGGGGGATATCCTGGGTCTGGCCGACTGCGAGGCCGCCCGGAACCAGCTGCTCCGGGACGGCGGAAAGTGCGTCAACTACATGGCCGGGGCGGTGAGCTACTCCGACCGGATCACCACCGTCAGCCCCACCTACGCCAACGAGATCTGCACCCCCTACTTCGGGGAGGGCCTCCAGGACCTGTTCCTCCGGCGGCACGACATCCTCTCCGGCATCCTCAACGGCATCGACACCGCGTCCTATAATCCCGCCAAGGACAAGGCCATCGCCGCCAACTACTCCGATCCCGCCGGGAAGGCCCCCAACAAGGCCGCCCTCCAGCGGGAGCTGGGTCTGGCGGAGGACCCGGACGTGCCGCTGTGCGGCGCGGTGAGCCGTCTCACCGAGCAGAAGGGCTTCGATCTGCTGGACGCGGTGGTGGAGGAGATGCTGGAGACCTGCCAGGTGGCCATCCTGGGCACCGGCGAGCCCGCCTACGAGAACCACGACCGGGCTCTGGAGGCGAAACACCCCGGCCGGTTCAGTGCCCAGATCCGCTTCTCCGAGCCCCTGTCCCGCCGGATCTACGCCGGGTCGGACCTCTTCCTGATGCCCTCCCGGTTCGAGCCCTGCGGTCTGAGCCAGATGATCTCCCTGCGCTATGGCACTCTGCCCGTAGTGCGCCAGACCGGCGGTCTGGCCGACAGCGTCATCCCCTATAACAAATACACCGGCGAGGGGAACGGCTTCGGCTTCGTCAACTACAACGCCCACGAGCTGCTCTTCACCGTGAAGGAGGCCTGCCGCCTCTACCGGGAGGAGCCGGAGAAATGGAGAAAGCTCCAGGAGCAGGCCATGGCCGCGGACTTCAGCTGGCGGGCCTCCGCCCTTTCCTATCGTAAGCTGTACAGG
>JAFRDL010000109.1 GCA_017411265.1 Oscillospiraceae bacterium
ACCACCTTGCCGCCCACCCCCAGCCGGGGATGGATCAGCACCGGCGCCATGGTATCCTGCTTGTTGAACTTCTTCCCGGTCCCCGCCAGGAACACGATGGGGTATTCCAGGCCCTTGGAGTGGTGGATGCTGATGATCTGCACCGCCCGGCGCCGCTCCGTGTCGCCGGTGCGGGGCTCCTCCCCCCGCTGCTCCAGACGGCGCATCCAGGCCACGAAGGGGAACACCCCCCGGTACCCGTCCAGCTCGAACTGCCGGGCGTAGTCCATCAGGAGCTGCACGTTCTCCCGCCGGGCCGCCCCATCGGGCATGGCGGAGAGCAGCGCGAAGAGGCTGGCCCGGTCGCAGATCCGGCCCAGCAGCGCCTCCACGGACAGGTCCGCCGCCACAGAGCGGTACCCCTCCAGTTCCCGAAGGAAGCCGGCGCATTTTTCGCTGTCCGCCGCCGCCAGGGTAAGGGCGGTATAAAAATCCGCGTCCTTGTCTCTGGCGCGGACGGCGGCCAGGTCGTCCGCGGTGAAGCCGAACAGCGGGGAACGGAGGGCGGCGATGAGGGGCACGTCCTGCCGGGGATTGTCGATCACCGACAGCAGGGACAGCAGCACCGTCACCTCCAGGGAGCGGAAGAACCCGCCCCCCTGCTGGGCCACCGCCGGAATGCCCAGCTTTTCCAGCTCGGCCCGGTACCGGACCGCCGCGTTTTTGTGGGACCGGAGCAGGATGGCGAAATCCCCCCAGTCCGCCCGGCGCAGGCCGTCCTTGCCGGTGACCATGGCGCCGCCGTCCACCAGGGCGCGGATCTGTCCGGCCACGAACTCCGCCTCCAGGGCGATCTTGTCCGGGCGGCCGTCTTCCTCCCCCTCCGGAAGGGTGAGGACCGTCATCTCGATGGGCGCGCCGCCCCCGGGAGGCAGCTCCCCGCCGCAGACCAGGGCCGCGTCGGCGTCATACCGCATCTCGCCCAGCGCCGGGGACATGATGTTCCGGAACACATGGTTCGCCGCCTCCAGCACCTCCCGGCGGGAGCGGAAGTTTTCCCGCAGCAGGATGCGCCCCGGCTCCCCGGCGGGAAGCTCCGGCGTCACGTCCGGCCAGCGGTCGTATTTATCCAGGAAGATGGTGGGGTCCGCCAGGCGGAACCGGTAGATGGACTGTTTCACGTCCCCCACCATGAAGAGCTTCCGCCCGTGGTCGGAGAGGTGATAGAACAGCCGGTCCTGGCAGGCGTTCACATCCTGGTACTCGTCCACCAGCACCTCGGCGTACCGGGCCGACAGGGCGGCGGCCAGGCCGTTTTGTTCGTCCTCCAGCAGCCGGAGCACCATGTGCTCCTGGTCGGAGAAGTCCACCACGCCCTGGCGTTTTTTCTCCGCGGCGTAGGCCCGGTCCAGGGACATGGTGAGGCGGAGCAGCGCTTCCAGGGCCGGAGCGCTGCGCTCCCGCTCGGCGAGGAGCTCCTCCGAGCCGGCGGCGAAGACGTTCCCGGTCTTTTTCATGGCCGCCCGGCAGTCGTCCCGGGTGTTTTTCAGCCGCTCCATCAGGGGATCGTCCCCCCGGTAGCCCCTGGTCGGCCTTGGAAATACCACCGGCAGGGCCTGCCGTACCTTCTCCCAGCCCGCTGCGGCGGCCCCGGCCAGCGCCCGGAGGGAGGCGGCGGTCTCGACGACGCTGTCGGCGTAACAGGCGTTCAGCTTTTCATGGACGGGGAGCGACATTTCCCGGAGCAGCGCCTCCATCCGCCCGGCCCAGTACTCCGCCTGGGCGGCGGTGCGGGAGAGGAGGTATTTCCCCCACTCCGTCTCCCCCGCGTCGGTCCCCGGCGGGGCGTGGAGGGCCGCCGTCTGTTCGCTCAGCCACCGGCTGGGGTCCGGGTGGCTCTGCACCGCGGCGTGGAGCCGCAGCACCAGTTCGGAGAGACGCCGGTCGTCCCGGCCCGCTCCGAAGGAGTCCACCAGAGCGCGCATCCCCTCGTCCTCGGGGAGAGAGACATACAGCGCCTCCATCACCCGCTCCATGACGGCGGCGCGGATGGTTTCTGCCCGATCCTGTTCCGCCACCTTGAAATCCGGAGCGATGCCGGCCAGATGGGCGTTCTCCCGGAGGAAGCGGCCGCACAGGCTGTCGATGGTGCCGATCCCCGCCCGGGACACCAGCTCCGTCTGCCGGCGGAGGCGGCGGCTGGCGGGATCGGCGGCGATGCGATCGTTCAGCCCCTTGAGGATCCGGCTCCGCAGCTCCCCCGCCGCGGCCCGGGTATAGGTGACCACCAGAAAATCGTCGATATCCGCGCCGTCGTCCACATGGCGCATCAGCCGCTCCACCAGCACCATGGTCTTGCCGCTGCCTGCCGCGGCGGAGACAAGCCGCCCGCCGCCCCGGCTCCCGGCGGCCAGTTCCTGATATGGCGTCAAGGGCATGGTCCGTCTCCTTTCTCCCGGTCCTCCAGGCGGGCCCAGAATTCCGGCGCCTTCACCGGGATCTTGTAGCGCCAGTCTTCCGTCTCGCCGTCAAAGCCGCAGGCATCGAAGTAATCGCAGGTGAGACAGGCGTTCTCGTTCTCCCCCCGGAACCAGGGGTCGGCGTTGATGCTGCCCCGGCGCAGCTCCCCGGCCATTTTTGTCAGGACGTCGCTGATGTACCGGAACAGCCGGCCCAGCTGCTCCGCCGTGGCCAGGGCATCGCCCCTGTACTCTCCCTCCCGGTTCACGCTCACGGGGATATACCGGGGAGCTCCGGAACGCTCCATGGCGGCGAGCACGTCGTCCTCCGAGAGCAGCAGGCCGCTGCGGCGCAGCTTTTTGCTTTTTTCCTTCAAGATATCCTCGTCGGTCAGGTTCTCCGGGGCGGTCACCAGCACATCCCGGGCCGGGACGTACAGCACGCCCGCCGGGACGATGGGCTTTCCGTAGCGCCCCTCCCCGTTCCGCCCCAGGGCGAAGAGGTACAGCAGCATCTGCAGGCCCATGCCGTACCACACGTCGGTGAGGGAAAAGGTCTTGTGGCCGGACTTGTAGTCCACCACCCGGATATACAGCTTCCCGTCCTTTTCCCAGCCGTCCACCCGGTCCGCCACGCCGGTGAGGACCAGGGAGTCCTCCCCCGTGCCCAGGGATACCGGCGGCAGGTCCTCCGTCCCGGAGAAGTCCAGCTCAAAGTCCAGAGGCCGGAAGTCGGAGAGCCGCAGCTCCCCGGCGGTGTCCAGCACCACCCGGCGGGCGGTCTCCGTGAGACGGCGGAACAGATAGACGAACCGGGGGCTCTTCTCCCGGAAATCCTCCATCTCCGTGTGGATATACTCCTCCACGTATTTCTCCGTGAGGTCGCCCACGGTCCTGTCGTCCACGGCGGCAAAACCGCCCAGCTCCTCCACGTCCCGGGCCACGTGCTCCAGCAGATAGTGGAGGAAGGTGCCCAGCTCCGGCGGGGAGAACTCCGCCGCTTCCCGGGGTCTGGCCTTCAGCCCGTAGCGCAGGAAATACTGGAACTTGCAGGAGGCCAGATTGTCGATCCGGGAGGCGGTGAGCCAGAGCTTCTCCCCGTACAGGGAACGCACCGAGGCCCGGTCCAGCCGGCCCCGGGCGTACTGCCCCGCCTCGGTGAGGCGGCGCAGCTTCTCCGCCCCCTCCTCCGTCTGTTCATACCAGGCCCGGGCGGCGCCGTCTCCGGCGCAGGCCGCCTCCAGCGCGGGGCCGGGGGCGGACCGCCGGGCG